>NZ_WJRS01000100.1:0-325 GCF_028895205.1 Pseudomonas sp. ITEM 17296
TAGCCCGATCCGCAGCAAGGAGCACCACGGCAAGCGCCACAACGAACTGCGCCTGGACGACACCACCGGGCAGATCAGCGCAGCGCTGATGAGTGACCACGACCACTCGGCACTGAACCTTGGTTACCTCACCCATCCTCGCCACTTTGGCGGCAAGCCGCGTGGACAAGGCTTCGAGCTGCGCACCGATACCCACGGCGTGCTACGCGCCGGCGGTGGCCTGCTGCTGACCACCGAAATGCGTGCTCGCGCCAGTGAACACCATACGGACCTCGTCGAAACCGCCGAGCGCCTGAAGGTCGCACAGGAGTACCACACCACCTTT
>NZ_WJRS01000101.1:0-316 GCF_028895205.1 Pseudomonas sp. ITEM 17296
GGCAAGGTACAGGCCAGCGCAAGCCGAAATCCGATAACCCTACCCCGGTAGGAGCAGCCTTGTGCTGCGAAGAGGCCAGTGATAACAGCGAAGATCTGTTTTGTGGTCACCGGCCTCTTCGCAGCACAAGGCTGCTCCTACACAGAAAACGCGCGTTCCTTGCCTCTGATGACCACCCGGGGCAGGCGGCCTGAGGGTCCGCCGTTCGAGCCGCGGCAAGGTACAGGCCAGCGCAAGCCGAAATCCGATAACCCTACCCCGGTAGGAGCAGCCTTGTGCTGCGAAGAGGCCAATGACAACAGCGAAGATCTGTTGT
>NZ_WJRS01000102.1:0-313 GCF_028895205.1 Pseudomonas sp. ITEM 17296
CAACTACACAGTGAATCTTCGCTGCTTGCACCGGCCTCTTCGCAGCACAAGGCTGCTCCTACAGGGGCTCAAGGGTTGCCCGTGCTCGTGCCTTGGCGCCTAGTACCTTCCGAGCCACTGCCATCCATCCCTGGCAAATCCCGCCCATCATTCTGGGTGGCTGGCGGGCTCTCGGGGTCATTGCCCGATCCGCGGGTCGGTGTCGCGTGGCATCGGCTTTTCAATCGGGTTGAGCGTGCTGTCTACACCCGGTGTCGGCGCCTGACAAGCGGCAGTGGTGACCTCACGGCTTCGGCCATGCGCGATCTGGGTA
>NZ_WJRS01000103.1:0-304 GCF_028895205.1 Pseudomonas sp. ITEM 17296
CGACGACGTCTACAAAGACGCCGGTGAAATCGAGTTGGGCGTGAAGTCGGCAGCAGACATCGATGGCCGTACCTTCGAGAACCTGCAGCTGGGCGATGCGGCCTCGGTCAAAGTCACCGACACCACCGACGACGTGGTGGCTAAACTGACTGCGACGCCTTCGGTTACCGAAGGTGGTGCGATCACTTACACCATCACCCTGACCAACAAAGATGGCTTGCCGATCGACAAGCACTCGGCGCTGACCTTCACCTTGAGCGACGGCACCACCGTCATCACGGTTCCGGCCAACAGCACCACCGGT
>NZ_WJRS01000104.1:0-303 GCF_028895205.1 Pseudomonas sp. ITEM 17296
CGATCTGTGTAGGAGCAGCCTTGTGCTGCGAAGAGGCCGGTACTAGCAGCGAAGATTCACTGTGTAATTGCCGGCCTCTTCGCAGCACAAGGCTGCTCCTACAGGGGCTCAAGGGTTGCCCGTGCTCGTGCCTTGGCGCCCAGTACCTTCCGAGCCACTGCCATCCATCCCTGGCAAATCCCGCCCATCATTCTGGGTGGCTGGCGGGCTCTCGGGGTCATTGCCCTCGATCCGCGGGTCGGTGTCGCGTGGCATCGGCTTTTCAATGGGGTTGAGCGTGCTGTCTACACCCGGTGTCGGCGC
>NZ_WJRS01000010.1:0-182009 GCF_028895205.1 Pseudomonas sp. ITEM 17296
TCAGGGCCGAAAATAGTCCTTCCTGCGGTCTTTCCGGGCAGCCCTTTTCCTATGCAAGCCCACTACCCATAGCTATCATGCCAGCCTTATTCCAAGTCGAGACTGGCATGCTGAAGTTGTTGAATCTCCTCAAGGATGGCCGGTTCCATTCCGGAGAAGCCTTGGGGGCAGCCCTCGGGGTGAGTCGCAGCGCCGTTTGGAAGCAGCTGCAGCACCTGGAGAGTGAGCTGAACCTCACCATTCACAAGGTTCGTGGGCGTGGCTACCAGCTGGCGGCACCTCTCGCCCTGCTCGAATCACAAGCGATCAATGAATTCGCCGAGGGTGAGCAGTGGCCTGTTTTCATCCACGAAACCATCGATTCAACCAATGCTGAAGGGCTTCGGCTTGCAAGCGAAGGGCAGCCGGCGCCATTCCTGGTGCTTGCCGAGCGCCAAAGCGCTGGGCGTGGCCGCCGCGGTCGCCAATGGGTCAGCCCTTTCGCAGAGAACCTCTATTACAGTCTGGTCCTGCGTGTCGAAGGTGGCATGCGTCAGCTCGAAGGGCTGAGCCTGGTGGTGGGGTTGGCAGTGATGCGGACCCTGCAGGGCTTTGGAGTAAAGGAAGTGGGGCTGAAATGGCCCAATGATGTGCTTGTTCGTGGGCAGAAGATCACCGGTATCTTGCTTGAGTTAGTGGGTGATCCTGCAGACGTGTGTCACGTTGTGCTTGGAATAGGTATCAATGTGAACATGCAAGCCAACGACCGGGTCGACCAGGAGTGGACCTCAATGCGGCGAGAGGTTGGCACCGCTATTGATCGCAACCGTCTGGTGGCAAAGCTCAGTCAGCAGTTGCAGCATGAATTGGCGCGTCACCGCCGCTATGGGTTTGCTGCATTCCAGGAAGAATGGGAGCAGGCGCATCTATGGCAGGGGCGTAACGTATCGCTTGTTGCTGGCAGTACCCGCATTGATGGGGTGGTGCTGGGGGTGGACGGGCAGGGCGGTTTGCGCCTTGAAGTCGAAGGTGTAGAAAAGAGCTTCAGTGGTGGTGAGCTCAGTTTGAGGTTGCGTGATGATTCTTGAGCTCGATTGCGGTAACAGCTTCATTAAATGGCGAGTCATTCACGCCGCCGACGCTACGATCGTGGGCGGCGGTATTGTCGATTCCGACCAGGCATTGGTGGCCGAGGTCAGTGCGTTGGCGTCGTTGCGTTTGTCTGGCTGCCGTATCGTCAGTGTGCGCAGCGAAGAAGAAACCGCGGCGCTCTGCGCGCTGATCCGCCAGGCGTTCTCGGTGGTGGCGCGCGTTGCCGAACCTGCTCAGCAAATGGCAGGGGTGCGCAATGGTTATGAAGACTACCAGCGCCTGGGCATGGATCGTTGGCTTGCAGCATTGGGTGCATTCCACCTGGCCAAGGGGGCTTGTCTGGTGATTGATCTTGGCACCGCCGCCAAATCCGATTTCATTGCCGCCGATGGCGAGCACCTGGGCGGTTACATCTGCCCGGGCATGCCGCTGATGCGCAGCCAGCTGCGTACGCACACACGGCGTATCCGCTATGACGATGCTTCGGCAGTACGCGCACTGACAAGCCTTGCCCCTGGCCGCTCGACGGTCGAGGCTGTGGAGCGTGGCTGTGTGTTGATGTTGCAAGGCTTTGCCCATACTCAGCTTGAGCAGGCGCGGGCGCTGTGGGGGGAGAATTTTACGGTGTTCCTTACCGGTGGGGATGCGCCGCTGGTGCGTGAAGCAGCACCGACGGCGCGCGTAGTCCCTGACCTGGTATTCGTTGGCCTGGCAATGGCCTGCCCACTGGACTGAGGTGCTTATGCGTTGGTTGTTTCTGCTGTTGCTGGTGCTCAACGTCTTCTATTACGTCTGGCACCAACAGGAAGCCCCGCTCAAGGCCAAGGATGTCGCCCCGCTGTCGTTGTACAAAGGTAGTCAGCAAGAAATTCGCCTGTTGCGTGAAACCGGTGTGTCCGCGCCGGCCCGTCGTCGTGATGAATGCCTGGTAGTAGGTGGCCTGGCGGCAAAAGAGCAGCTCGATGCACTGCGCCAGCGGCTGCTGAGCCTGGATATCAATGCGTTGCCGGTGTCGGGTCAGTTACCGGGCGCTGATGGTCTCTGGCTCAAGATTTCCCCGGAAAGCGAGCGTTTGCTGGACCAAACAGTACTCGTCGCTCTTTCCAACGATTTCAAAGACTTAAAACATAAAATTATTTTCTGCCAGGGTATTGCAACTGGCGAATAGCTTGATAGAATGGCGCCCGCTTCACAGGGAACACCACTGAGGTGGTAGAGCTGGAAGCGGTGTCAAAGCAGCTAAGTTTCAGATTTGATTGAAAAAATTTGAAAAAACGCTTGACACTAGGACGGCAGACAAATAGAATGCCGGCCACATCTGGAGGGATTCCCGAGCGGTCAAAGGGGACGGACTGTAAATCCGTTGCGAGAGCTTCGAAGGTTCGAATCCTTCTCCCTCCACCAGTTTTAGCGAGAGCCGCAAGCTCCGCGGGTATAGTTTAGTGGTAGAACCTCAGCCTTCCAAGCTGATGATGCGGGTTCGATTCCCGCTACCCGCTCCAAGTTTGCTGGATTTTGCGCAAAGTGTTTCGCTCTTGTAGCTCAGTTGGTAGAGCACACCCTTGGTAAGGGTGAGGTCAGCGGTTCAAGTCCGCTCAAGAGCTCCATATAAACAAGGCAGATATGAAAATATCTGCCTTTGTTTTATCAGCTTTATCAGCGTAAGACTATTTCTTCTGCGGAGGATTGTATCGATGGCTAAGGAAAAGTTTGATCGTTCCCTACCACACGTAAACGTTGGCACTATCGGCCACGTTGACCATGGTAAAACCACTCTGACCGCAGCTCTGACTCGCGTCTGCTCCGAAGTTTTCGGTTCGGCAGTAGTTGAGTTCGACAAGATCGACTCGGCTCCGGAAGAAAAAGCGCGCGGTATCACCATCAACACCGCTCACGTCGAGTACAACTCGAACATTCGTCACTACGCTCACGTCGACTGCCCAGGTCACGCTGACTACGTGAAGAACATGATCACCGGTGCTGCCCAGATGGACGGCGCGATCCTGGTTTGCTCGGCCGCCGATGGTCCGATGCCACAAACCCGTGAGCACATCCTGCTGTCCCGTCAGGTTGGCGTTCCGTACATCGTGGTCTTCCTGAACAAGGCTGACCTGGTAGACGACGCTGAGCTGCTGGAACTGGTCGAGATGGAAGTTCGCGACCTGCTGTCCACCTACGACTTCCCAGGCGACGACACCCCGATCATCATCGGTTCGGCTCGTATGGCGCTGGAAGGCAAAGACGACAACGAAATGGGCACCAGCGCTGTCAAGAAGCTGGTTGAAACTCTGGACAGCTACATCCCAGAGCCAGAGCGTGCTATCGACAAGCCGTTCCTGATGCCAATCGAAGACGTATTCTCGATCTCGGGTCGTGGTACCGTTGTTACCGGCCGTATCGAGCGTGGTATCGTCCGCGTTCAAGATCCGCTGGAAATCGTTGGTCTGCGTGACACCACCACCACCACCTGCACCGGTGTTGAGATGTTCCGCAAGCTGCTGGACGAAGGTCGTGCTGGCGAGAACTGCGGCGTTCTGCTGCGTGGTACCAAGCGTGACGACGTTGAGCGTGGCCAGGTTCTGGTCAAGCCAGGTTCGGTCAAGCCGCACACCAAGTTCACCGCAGAAGTCTACGTCCTGTCGAAGGAAGAAGGCGGCCGTCACACTCCGTTCTTCAAAGGCTACCGTCCTCAGTTCTACTTCCGTACCACTGACGTGACCGGTAACTGCGAACTGCCGGAAGGCGTTGAAATGGTAATGCCAGGTGACAACATTCAGATGACTGTCACTCTGATCAAGACCATCGCAATGGAAGACGGTCTGCGCTTCGCTATCCGTGAAGGCGGTCGTACCGTCGGCGCCGGCGTCGTAGCAAAAATTATTGAATAAGTAGTTGATTTACTTGATCAGGCCGGTATAATGGCCGGCCTGATACAGCGTTACAGGTCAGTAGCTCAATTGGCAGAGCGACGGTCTCCAAAACCGTAGGTTGGGGGTTCGATTCCCTCCTGACCTGCCATTCACCTCGGTGTGATTGGCTTTCTTCTCACAGGATCCTCCCCGATGACTCCCAAAACTGAAGCCCAAGAATCGCGTTTTGATCTGTTCAAGTGGCTGGCTGTAGTTGCTTTGGTGGTTGTTGGCGTCGTGGGTAATCAGTATTACTCCGCCTCCCCAATCCTGTATCGCGTACTCGCATTGCTCGCCCTGGCTGCGGCTGCTGGCTTTGTTGCCTTGCAGACTGCGAAGGGTAAGTCGTTCTTTGCGCTGGCGAAGGAAGCTCGTACCGAGATCCGTAAAGTCGTGTGGCCGACCCGCCAAGAAACCACTCAGACCACGCTGATTGTCGTGGCTGTAGTTCTGGTTATGGCGCTGCTGTTGTGGGGTCTTGATTCCCTGCTCGGCTGGGCGGTCTCCTTGATTGTTGGCTAAGGGTGTCCCGTGGCTAAGCGTTGGTACGTAGTGCATGCTTACTCGGGTTACGAGAAGCATGTGATGCGCTCGCTGATCGAGCGCGTCAAGCTGGCTGGCATGGAAGACGGTTTCGGCGAAATTCTGGTTCCGACCGAAGAAGTCGTTGAAATGCGTAACGGCCAAAAGCGCAAAAGTGAGCGCAAATTCTTCCCTGGCTATGTACTGGTCCAGATGGAGATGAACGAAGGGACTTGGCACTTGGTCAAGGATACCCCTCGTGTGATGGGCTTTATTGGTGGTACCGCAGACAAGCCTGCGCCAATCACTGATAAAGAAGCAGAGGCTATCCTGCGTCGCGTTGCCGACGGCAGCGACAAGCCGAAGCCGAAGACGCTGTTCGAGCCAGGTGAAGTGGTTCGTGTCATTGACGGTCCGTTTGCTGACTTCAATGGCAGTGTCGAAGAGGTTAACTACGAAAAGAGTCGCCTCCAGGTGGCGGTGCTCATTTTCGGTCGCTCTACTCCGGTGGAGCTCGAGTTCAGCCAGGTCGAGAAGGTCTAGGCGAACGAAGCATCCCATACCCCGCAGCCCTGTGTGCTGCGGGGTTTTGTCGTCACTGGGATAAAACGCAAGTCATCCGGGGAGCCATCTGGCGTTTGTACCCGATTTTGGAGTAGCTCATGGCTAAGAAGATTCAGGCTTACATCAAGCTGCAAGTTAAGGCCGGCCAGGCCAACCCAAGCCCACCCGTTGGTCCAGCACTGGGCCAACACGGTGTGAACATCATGGAATTCTGCAAGGCCTTCAACGCCCGTACTCAGGGTCAAGAAGCCGGCCTGCCGACTCCTGTGATCATCACTGTTTACAGCGACCGTAGCTTCACCTTCGAGACCAAGAGCACCCCTGCCTCGGTTCTGCTGAAGAAAGCTGCTGGCCTGACCAGTGGTTCGGCTCGTCCGAACACCGTTAAAGTCGGTACCGTGACCCGTGCTCAGCTCGAAGAGATCGCCAAGACTAAACAGGCTGATCTGACCGCTGCTGACCTGGACGCTGCTGTACGCACCATCGCTGGCTCTGCCCGCAGCATGGGCCTGAACGTGGAGGGTGTGTAATGGCTAAGCTGACCAAGCGCCAAAAGGCCATTGCTTCGAAAATCGAAGCTGGCAAAGTTTACAACTTCGAAGAAGCAGCAGTGCTGCTGGCCGAACTGTCCACCGTGAAGTTCAGCGAATCCTTCGACGTTGCCGTCAACCTCGGCGTTGACCCGCGTAAATCCGACCAGGTCGTTCGTAGCGCTACTGTGCTGCCACACGGCACTGGCAAGACCGTGCGCGTTGCCGTCTTCACCCAGGGTCCAGCTGCTGAGGCCGCTCTGGCTGCCGGCGCTGACCGTGTAGGTATGGACGATCTGGCTGCAGAAATGAAAGCCGGCGACCTGAACTATGACGTCGTCATCGCATCGCCTGATGCCATGCGCGTTGTTGGTCAGCTGGGTCAGGTTCTGGGTCCTCGCGGCCTGATGCCTAACCCGAAAGTGGGTACTGTGACTCCAGACGTAGCCGGCGCTGTCAAAAACGCCAAGGCTGGTCAGGTTCGCTACCGTACCGACAAGAACGGTATCATTCACACCTCCGTTGGCAAAGTCGGCTTCGAAGCTGGCAAGCTGAAGGAAAACGTTGAAGCCCTGATCGCTGATCTGAAGCGTATCAAGCCAGCTTCTTCGAAAGGTATCTACGTCAAGCGCGTTACCCTGAGCACCACTATGGGCCCAGGCCTGGTCATCGACCAGGGTTCGCTGAACGCGTAAGGCCATGGCGGTGCGACGTGTCGCGCCGCCAGCAAAAAAATTGGGGTCCCTGCCTGGCGGGGGCTATCCAAGACCGTAGGCGGCGCAAGCCTTAAACCACAAGCCTACGCAGATGGTGCTCCCGATTCGTTATCGAATCAGACACCAAAACGACATCCGGCTTCGGCCAGATGAAACGGTAGAAACCAGGAGTAAACCCGTGGCAATTAAACTCGAAGACAAGAAGGCCATCGTCGCTGAAGTCAACGAGGCTGCCAAAGTCGCTCTGTCCGCTGTCGTGGCTGATGCCCGTGGTGTGACTGTAGGCGCAATGACCGGACTCCGTAAAGAGGCTCGTGAAGCTGGCGTTTACGTACGTGTCGTACGTAACACCCTGCTCAAGCGCGCTGTTGCCGATACTGAATTCAGTGTCCTCAACGACGCCTTCACTGGCCCGACCCTGATCGCTTTCTCCAACGAACACCCGGGCGCTGCTGCTCGTCTGTTCAAAGAGTTCGCCAAGGGTCAGGACAAGTTCGAGATCAAGGCAGCTGCGTTTGACGGCAAATTCATTGCCGCCAACCAGATCGATGTACTGGCTACCTTGCCGACCCGTGACGAAGCTATCGCACGTCTGATGAGCGTGATTCAAGGCGCCACCAGCAAGCTGGCTCGTACTCTGGCGGCCGTTCGCGACCAGAAAGAAGCTGCTGCTGCCTAAGGCGGCGTAACCTCTTTCAAAATCATTTGTTTAATTTGATGGCTGCGAAGGCTGTCACCCCAATACAGGATTTAAGTCATGTCCCTGACTAACGAGCAAATCATCGAAGCAATCGGCCAGAAAACCGTTCTGGAAGTTGTTGAGCTGATCAAAGCTATGGAAGAAACCTTCGGCGTTACCGCTGCTGTTGCCGCTGCTGGCCCAGCTGCTGCTGCTGCCGTTGTTGAAGAGCAAACCGAGTTCAACGTTGTTCTGGTTGAAGCCGGTGAGAAGAAAGTAAACGTGATCAAGGCCGTTCGTGAACTGACCGGTCTGGGCCTGAAAGAAGCCAAAGAGAAAGTCGACGGCGCTCCTCAGGTCGTAGCTGAAGGCGTTTCGAAAGAAGCCGCTGAAGACGCTAAGAAGAAGCTGGAAGAAGCAGGCGCTAAAGTCGAGCTGAAGTAATTTCGACTTTGCGATGCCAGCCTGAGCGTTGAGCACAAGGCTGATGGCTGGTGGCTTATGCCACCGGCCTTTTTCCGTTATTGGTGGCCGATCAGATCGGCCCCGATAACGAGCTGCAAGACACCCATGTGGGTGGCGCAAACCAAGGGGTTTGCACGATTTTCTGGCTGCTCCCGCCGGGAGAAGCCAAACAAGCAGGTGACCAAGCTGGGGAACGCTGATGGCTTACTCATACACTGAGAAAAAACGTATCCGCAAGGACTTTAGCAAGTTGCCGGACGTCATGGATGTGCCTTACCTCCTGGCCATCCAGCTGGATTCGTATCGCGAATTCCTGCAAGCGGGAGCATCCAAGGATCAGTTCCGCGACGTCGGCCTGCACGCGGCCTTCAAATCGGTATTCCCGATCATCAGCTACTCCGGCAATGCTGCCCTGGAGTACGTAGGCTATCGCCTGGGCGAACCCGCCTTCGATGTGAAGGAATGTGTCCTGCGTGGCGTGACCTTCGCGGTCCCACTGCGGGTCAAGGTGCGCCTGATCATCTTCGACAAGGAATCGTCGAACAAAGCGATCAAGGACATCAAAGAGCAAGAAGTCTACATGGGTGAAATCCCCCTGATGACTGAGAACGGTACCTTCGTAATCAACGGTACCGAGCGTGTGATCGTTTCCCAGCTGCACCGTTCGCCTGGTGTGTTCTTCGACCACGACCGTGGCAAGACGCACAGCTCCGGCAAGCTGCTGTACTCCGCTCGCATCATCCCTTACCGCGGCTCCTGGCTGGACTTCGAGTTCGACCCGAAGGACTGCGTGTTCGTGCGTATCGACCGTCGCCGCAAACTGCCGGCCTCGGTACTGCTGCGCGCACTGGGTTACAGCACCGAAGAGGTTCTGAACACCTTCTACACCACCAACGTGTTCCACGTTTCCGGCGAAAAACTCAGCCTGGAACTGGTACCTCAGCGTCTGCGTGGTGAAGTTGCGGTCATGGACATCCATGACGAAACCGGCAAGGTCATTGTCGAGCAGGGTCGCCGCATCACTGCGCGCCACATCAACCAGCTCGAGAAAGCCGGCGTCAAGCAGCTCGACGTTCCTATGGAATACGTCCTGGGCCGCACCACCGCCAAGGCTATCGTGCATCCGGCTACCGGCGAGATCCTGGCCGAGTGCAACACCGAGCTGACCACCGAGCTGCTGATCAAGGTCGCCAAGGCACAGGTCGTCCGTATCGAGACCCTGTACACCAACGACATCGATTGCGGTCCGTTCATCTCGGACACCCTGAAGATCGACACCACCAGCAACCAGCTGGAAGCCCTGGTCGAAATCTATCGCATGATGCGTCCAGGCGAGCCGCCAACCAAGGATGCTGCCGAGACCCTGTTCAACAACCTGTTCTTCAGTGCCGAGCGTTACGACCTGTCCGCCGTAGGCCGCATGAAGTTCAACCGTCGTATCGGTCGTACCGAGATCGAAGGTTCGGGCGTGCTGAGCAAGGAAGACATCGTCGAGGTCCTCAAGACCCTGGTCGACATCCGTAACGGCAAAGGCATCGTCGACGACATCGACCACCTGGGTAACCGTCGCGTACGTTGTGTCGGCGAGATGGCCGAGAACCAGTTCCGTGTTGGCCTGGTGCGCGTTGAGCGTGCGGTCAAGGAACGTCTGTCGATGGCCGAAAGCGAAGGCCTGATGCCGCAAGACCTGATCAACGCCAAGCCGGTAGCGGCGGCGGTGAAAGAGTTCTTCGGTTCCAGCCAGCTGTCGCAGTTCATGGACCAGAACAACCCGCTCTCCGAGATCACCCACAAGCGCCGCGTTTCTGCACTCGGCCCTGGCGGTCTGACCCGTGAGCGTGCTGGCTTCGAAGTCCGTGACGTACACCCGACCCACTACGGCCGTGTGTGCCCGATCGAGACCCCTGAAGGTCCGAACATCGGTCTGATCAACTCCCTGGCAGCCTATGCCCGCACCAACCAGTACGGCTTCCTCGAAAGCCCGTATCGCGTGGTGAAGGAAGGCGTGGTCAGCGACGACATCGTGTTCCTGTCGGCCATTGAAGAAGCGGATCACGTTATCGCCCAGGCTTCGGCCGCGATGAACGAGAAGAAGCAGCTGATCGATGAGCTGGTAGCAGTTCGTCACCTGAACGAATTCACCGTCAAGGCGCCAGAAGACGTCACCTTGATGGACGTTTCGCCGAAGCAGGTTGTTTCGGTCGCAGCGTCGCTGATTCCGTTCCTCGAGCACGACGACGCCAACCGTGCACTCATGGGTTCGAACATGCAGCGTCAGGCTGTACCGACCCTGCGCGCTGACAAGCCGCTGGTAGGTACCGGCATGGAGCGCAACGTTGCCCGTGACTCCGGCGTCTGCGTCGTGGCCCGTCGTGGCGGCGTGATCGACTCGGTCGATGCCAGCCGTATCGTCGTGCGTGTTGCCGATGACGAAGTCGAAACCGGTGAAGCAGGTGTAGATATCTACAACCTGACCAAATACACCCGTTCGAACCAGAACACTTGCATCAACCAGCGTCCGCTGGTCAGCAAGGGTGATGTGGTCAAGCGTCACGACATCATGGCCGACGGCCCGTCCACCGATATGGGTGAACTGGCACTGGGTCAGAACATGCGCATCGCGTTCATGGCGTGGAACGGCTTCAACTTCGAAGACTCCATCTGCCTGTCCGAGCGTGTGGTTCAGGAAGATCGCTTCACCACGATCCACATTCAGGAACTGACCTGTGTGGCGCGTGACACCAAGCTTGGCCCAGAGGAAATCACCGCAGACATCCCGAACGTGGGTGAAGCTGCGCTGAACAAGCTGGACGAAGCCGGTATCGTTTACGTAGGTGCCGAAGTCGGCGCTGGCGACATTCTGGTTGGTAAGGTCACTCCGAAAGGCGAGACCCAACTGACGCCGGAAGAGAAGCTGCTGCGTGCCATCTTCGGTGAGAAGGCAAGCGACGTTAAAGACACCTCCCTGCGTGTGCCAACCGGCACCAAGGGTACTGTCATCGACGTCCAGGTCTTCACCCGTGACGGCGTTGAGCGCGACAGCCGCGCCCTGGCCATCGAGAAGATGCAGCTGGACGAGATCCGCAAGGACCTCAACGAAGAGTTCCGCATCGTCGAAGGTGCAACCTTCGAGCGTCTGCGTTCCGCCCTGAACGGCCAAGTGGTCGACGGTGGTGCGGGCCTGAAGAAAGGCACCGTGATCACTGACGAAGTACTGGACGGTCTGGAGCACGGCCAGTGGTTCAAACTGCGCATGGCCGAAGACGCGCTGAACGAACAGCTGGAAAAGGCTCAGGCTTACATCGTCGATCGCCGTCGTCTGCTGGACGACAAGTTCGAAGACAAGAAGCGCAAGCTGCAGCAAGGCGACGACCTGGCACCGGGCGTACTGAAGATCGTCAAGGTCTACCTGGCTATCCGCCGCCGCATCCAGCCGGGCGACAAGATGGCAGGCCGTCACGGTAACAAAGGTGTGGTCTCGGTGATCATGCCGGTCGAAGACATGCCGCACGACGCCAACGGTACTCCGGTCGACGTCGTACTGAACCCACTGGGCGTACCTTCGCGTATGAACGTTGGTCAGATCCTTGAAACCCACCTGGGCCTCGCGGCCAAAGGCCTGGGCGAGAAGATCGACCGGATGCTCGAAGAGCAGCGCAAAGCCGCTGAGCTGCGCGTGTTCCTGACCGAGATCTACAACGAGATCGGCGGTCGTCAGGAAAGCCTGGAAGAGTTCACCGACGCAGAGATCCTTGCCCTGGCGAACAACCTGAAGAAGGGCGTGCCTATGGCTACCCCAGTCTTCGACGGTGCCAAGGAAAGCGAGATCAAGGCCATGCTGAAACTGGCAGACATGCCAGAAAGCGGCCAGATGGTGCTGTTCGATGGCCGTACCGGCAACAAGTTCGAGCGTCCTGTGACCGTTGGTTACATGTACATGCTCAAGCTGAACCACTTGGTGGACGACAAGATGCACGCGCGTTCCACTGGTTCCTATAGCCTGGTTACCCAGCAGCCGCTGGGTGGTAAGGCGCAGTTCGGTGGTCAGCGTTTCGGGGAGATGGAAGTGTGGGCGCTGGAAGCATACGGCGCGGCATACACCCTGCAAGAAATGCTCACAGTGAAGTCGGACGACGTGAACGGCCGTACCAAGATGTACAAGAACATCGTGGATGGCGATCACCGTATGGAGCCGGGCATGCCCGAGTCCTTCAACGTGTTGATCAAAGAGATCCGTTCGCTCGGTATCGATATCGATCTGGAAACCGAATAACACGTGACGCGAAGGGGAGCGGGGCAGGTAATGCCCGCTTCCTGCTCCGCCAGGAGGAAAGGCCTTGAAAGACCTACTGAATTTGCTGAAAAACCAGGGTCAAGTCGAAGAGTTCGACGCCATCCGCATCGGTCTGGCGTCGCCTGAAATGATCCGTTCGTGGTCGTTCGGTGAAGTTAAGAAGCCGGAAACCATCAACTACCGTACGTTCAAACCTGAGCGTGACGGCCTGTTCTGCGCCAAGATCTTTGGCCCAGTCAAGGACTACGAGTGCCTGTGCGGCAAGTACAAGCGCCTCAAGCACCGCGGTGTGATCTGCGAGAAGTGCGGCGTTGAAGTTGCCCTGGCCAAGGTTCGTCGTGAGCGCATGGCGCACATCGAACTGGCCTCGCCGGTTGCCCACATCTGGTTCCTGAAGTCGCTGCCGTCCCGTATCGGCCTGCTGATGGACATGACCCTGCGTGATATCGAGCGCGTTCTCTACTTCGAGAGCTACGTCGTTATCGACCCAGGCATGACCACCCTTGAAAAAGGCCAGCTGCTGAACGACGAGCAGTACTTCGAAGCGCTGGAAGAGTTCGGTGACGACTTCGACGCCCGCATGGGTGCCGAGGCTGTCCGCGAGCTGCTGCACGCTATCGACCTGGAGCACGAGATCGGTCGCCTGCGCGAAGAGATTCCGCAGACCAACTCGGAAACCAAGATCAAGAAGCTGTCCAAGCGCCTGAAGCTGATGGAAGCTTTCCAGGGCTCGGGCAACCTGCCTGAGTGGATGGTCCTGACCGTCCTGCCAGTACTGCCGCCGGACCTGCGTCCGCTGGTACCGCTGGATGGCGGCCGCTTCGCGACCTCCGACCTGAACGACCTGTATCGTCGGGTGATCAACCGTAACAACCGTCTGAAGCGCCTGCTCGATCTGTCGGCGCCGGACATCATCGTGCGCAACGAAAAGCGCATGCTGCAGGAAGCGGTCGACGCCCTGCTGGACAACGGCCGTCGCGGTCGCGCCATCACTGGCTCGAACAAGCGTCCGCTGAAGTCCCTGGCTGACATGATCAAAGGTAAGCAAGGTCGTTTCCGTCAGAACTTGCTCGGTAAGCGCGTGGACTACTCCGGTCGTTCGGTAATTACCGTGGGCCCGACCCTGCGTCTGCACCAGTGCGGTCTGCCGAAGAAAATGGCCCTCGAGCTGTTCAAGCCGTTCATTTTCGGCAAGCTGGAAATGCGTGGTCTGGCGACCACCATCAAGGCTGCCAAGAAGATGGTCGAGCGCGAGCTGCCAGAGGTGTGGGACGTTCTCGCCGAGGTCATCCGCGAACACCCCGTACTGCTCAACCGTGCACCGACCCTTCACCGTCTGGGTATCCAGGCGTTCGAGCCTGTGCTCATCGAAGGTAAGGCGATCCAGCTGCACCCGTTGGTCTGTGCGGCGTACAACGCCGACTTCGACGGTGACCAGATGGCCGTTCACGTGCCGCTGACGCTGGAAGCCCAGCTCGAAGCGCGCGCGCTGATGATGTCGACCAACAACATTCTGTCGCCAGCCAACGGTGAGCCAATCATCGTTCCGTCGCAGGACGTTGTACTGGGTCTGTACTACATGACCCGTGAAGCCATCAACGCCAAGGGCGAAGGTCGCGTATTCGCTGACCTGCAAGAAGTCGACCGCGTATTCCGCGCCGGCGAAGCTGCCCTGCACGCGAAAATCAAGGTCCGTATCAACGAGACCGTGAATGACCGTGATGGCTCCGTCACCAAGAACACCCGCATCGTCGACACCACCGTCGGCCGTGCGCTGTTGTTCCAGGTTGTACCGGCAGGTCTGCCGTACGACGTGGTCAACCAGCCG
Organism: Pseudomonas sp. ITEM 17296; assembly: GCF_028895205.1. Lineage (NCBI taxonomy): Bacteria > Pseudomonadati > Pseudomonadota > Gammaproteobacteria > Pseudomonadales > Pseudomonadaceae > Pseudomonas > Pseudomonas sp. ITEM 17296. Next base: position 13,579 of record NZ_WJRS01000010.1, read on the forward strand.
ATGAAGAAGAAAGCGATCTCCAAGCTGATCAACCAGTGCTACCGCGTGGTTGGTCTGAAAGAGACTGTCATCTTCGCTGACCAGCTGATGTACACCGGCTTTGCCTACTCGACCATTTCCGGCGTTTCGATCGGTGTTAACGACTTCGTTATCCCGGACGAAAAAGCCCGCATCATCGGTACTGCTACCGACGAAGTGAAGGAAATCGAGAGCCAGTACGCCTCCGGCCTGGTAACCCAGGGCGAGAAGTACAACAAGGTCATCGACTTGTGGTCGAAGGCGAACGACGAAGTGTCCAAGGCGATGATGGCCAACCTCTCGAAAGAGAAGGTCATCGACCGCGAGGGCAAGGAAGTCGAGCAAGAGTCCTTCAACTCGATGTACATGATGGCTGACTCGGGTGCGCGGGGTTCCGCAGCACAGATCCGTCAGCTGGCCGGTATGCGTGGTCTGATGGCCAAGCCGGACGGCTCGATCATCGAGACGCCGATCACCGCGAACTTCCGTGAAGGTCTGAGCGTACTGCAGTACTTCATCTCGACTCACGGTGCTCGTAAGGGTCTGGCGGATACCGCACTGAAAACTGCGAACTCCGGTTACCTGACGCGTCGTCTGGTAGACGTAGCGCAAGATCTGGTCGTGACCGAGATCGACTGTGGCACCGACCACGGCCTGCTGATGACTCCGCACATCGAAGGCGGTGACGTTGTCGAGCCGCTGGGTGAGCGCGTACTGGGCCGTGTCATTGCCCGTGACGTGTTCAAGCCAGGCACCGAGGACGTCATCGTCCCAGCCGGTACCCTGGTTGACGAGCAGTGGGTCGAGTTCATCGAGCTGAACAGCATCGACGAAGTTATCGTGCGTTCGCCGATCAACTGCGAAACCCGCTACGGTATCTGCGCCAAGTGCTACGGTCGTGACCTGGCTCGTGGTCACCAGGTGAACATCGGTGAAGCTGTCGGCGTTATCGCTGCACAGTCGATCGGTGAGCCGGGTACCCAGCTGACCATGCGTACGTTCCACATCGGTGGTGCTGCAAGCCGGACCTCGGCTGCCGACAGCGTCCAGGTGAAGAACGGCGGTATGGTTCGTCTGCACAACCTGAAGCAGGTCGTGCGCGCCGATGGCAACCTGGTTGCCGTATCGCGTTCCGGCGAGCTGGCCATTGCCGATGAATTCGGTCGTGAGCGTGAGCGTTACAAGCTGCCTTACGGTGCGGTCATTTCGGTCAAGGAAGGTGACAAGGTCGAAGCTGGCGCCATCGTCGCCAAGTGGGACCCGCACACCCACCCGATCGTTACCGAGCTGAAAGGTACCGTGACCTTCGTGGGCATGGAAGAAAACATCACCATCAAGCGTCAGACCGACGAACTGACTGGTTTGACCAACATCGAAGTTCTGGACGTCAAGGATCGCCCTGCCGCAGGCAAGGAAATCCGTCCGGCAATCAAGATGGTCGATGCCAACGGCAAGGACCTGTACCTGCCAGGTACCGACGTACCGGCTCAGTACTTCCTGCCGGCCAACGCCCTTGTCGGTGTGGCTGACGGTGCACAGATCGGTGTTGGTGACGTTATCGCGCGTATCCCGCAAGAAACGTCGAAGACCCGTGACATCACCGGTGGTCTGCCGCGCGTTGCCGACTTGTTCGAAGCGCGTCGTCCGAAAGAAGCCTCGATTCTGGCTGAAGTCAGCGGCACCATCGCGTTCGGTAAAGAGACCAAAGGCAAGCGCCGTCTGGTCATTACGCCGACCGACGGTAGCGATCCGTACGAAGAGCTGATTCCGAAGTGGCGCCACCTGAACGTCTTCGAAGGCGAACAGGTAAACCGCGGCGAAGTTATCTCCGACGGCCCGAGCGATCCGCACGACATCCTGCGTCTGCTGGGTGTGAGCGCGCTGGCCAAGTACATCGTCAACGAGATCCAGGACGTTTACCGCCTGCAAGGCGTTAAGATCAACGACAAGCACATCGAGACCATCCTGCGTCAGATGCTGCGTAAGGTCGAGATCGCCGAGTCGGGTGATTCCAGCTTCATCAAGGGCGACCAGATGGAACTGACTCACGTACTGGTCGAGAACGAGCGTCTCGCTAGCGAAGACAAGTTCATCTCGAAGTTCTCGCGTGTGCTGCTGGGTATCACCAAGGCGTCGCTGTCGACCGAATCGTTCATCTCCGCGGCTTCCTTCCAGGAAACCACCCGCGTACTGACCGAAGCGGCCGTCACCGGCAAACGCGATTACCTGCGCGGCCTGAAAGAGAACGTGGTCGTGGGTCGTCTGATCCCGGCCGGTACCGGTCTGGCTTACCACAGCGAGCGCAAGCGCCGCCGTGATGCCGACAAACCGCTGCGTGTGAGCGCCAGTGAGGTGGAAGCCGCACTGACCGAAGCGCTGAATTCCAGCGGTAACTAAGTACAGGGCAGGGCCCCGGCAAGCCCCGAACGGCCATCGTCGACATGAATTGTTGCCGATGACCGGGCGGGGAGGGCCGGGGCCTCGTCTTGACTGGGTGCAAGATCCTCCGTAGACTTTTGTACCCTTAAATTTGGTGAGGCTCCGTCTCGCCAATTTTTGGCTTTCTTGCAAGACAATAGAGTCGCAAGACAATCAGTGGAGCTAGTAGATGGCAACTATCAACCAGCTGGTACGTCAGCCGCGTAAGCGTTCGGTCGAGAAGTCCGACGTTCCTGCGCTGCAGAACTGCCCGCAACGTCGTGGCGTGTGCACCCGCGTGTACACCACCACGCCGAAAAAACCTAACTCGGCACTGCGTAAAGTTTGCCGTGTGCGTCTGACCAACGGTTTCGAGGTTTCCTCGTACATCGGCGGTGAAGGCCACAACCTGCAAGAGCACAGCGTCGTCCTGATCCGTGGCGGCCGTGTAAAAGACTTGCCAGGTGTTCGTTACCACACCGTTCGCGGCTCTCTGGATACTTCGGGCGTTAAAGGCCGTAACCAGGGTCGTTCGAAGTACGGTACCAAGCGTCCGAAGTAATCGGTCGTTTGCACCCATCCATTTTTTTGAGTCGATAAGAGTAAGGTCGGGCAGGGGTCGAAGACCCACGTCCCGGGCTAACCTGAAGACCGTTTGAGGGCTTATCATGCCAAGACGTCGTGTAGCAGCAAAACGTGAGATTCTGGACGATCCTAAATACGGATCCCAAATCCTCGCCAAGTTCATGAACCACGTGATGGAAAGCGGCAAGAAGGCCGTGGCCGAGCGCATCGTTTACGGTGCACTGGACAAGGTCAAAGAGCGCAAGAACAGCGACCCCCTGGAAATCTTCGAGAAAGCTCTCGACGCCATCGCTCCGCTGGTCGAAGTAAAGTCCCGTCGTGTCGGCGGTGCCACTTACCAGGTTCCGGTTGAAGTTCGTCCATCCCGTCGTAATGCTCTGGCAATGCGCTGGCTCGTAGACTACGCCCGCAAGCGCGGCGAGAAGTCGATGGCTCTGCGCCTGGCTGGCGAGCTGCTGGATGCTGCTGAAGGCAAGGGTGCTGCAGTCAAGAAGCGTGAAGACGTTCACCGTATGGCTGAAGCCAACAAAGCGTTCTCGCACTACCGCTTCTAATTCAAGCATCAATCATTTTGCGAGGGCTTTATGGCTCGTACTACAGCAATTAACCGCTACCGTAACATTGGTATCTGTGCCCACGTTGACGCGGGCAAGACCACCACTACCGAGCGGATCCTGTTCTACACAGGCCTGAGCCACAAGATGGGCGAGGTGCACGACGGCGCCGCGACCACCGACTGGATGGTTCAGGAGCAGGAGCGGGGTATTACCATTACCTCCGCTGCCGTAACTACCTTCTGGAAGGGCTCTGTTGGTCAGTACGACAACTACCGCGTAAACGTCATCGATACCCCCGGCCACGTTGACTTCACCATTGAAGTAGAGCGTTCGCTGCGCGTACTCGACGGCGCGGTCGTTGTGTTCTGCGGTACCTCCGGCGTTGAACCTCAGTCCGAAACCGTATGGCGTCAGGCCAACAAATACGGCGTTCCACGTGTTGTTTACGTGAACAAGATGGACCGTGCCGGTGCAAACTTCCTGCGCGTCGTAGGTCAGATCAAGAACCGTCTGGGTCACACCCCGGTTCCTGTTCAGCTGGCCATCGGTTCGGAAGATAACTTCCAGGGTCAGGTCGACCTGATCAAGATGAAGGCTATCTACTGGAACGACGACGACAAAGGCACCACCTATCGCGAGGAAGAAATTCCTGCCGATATGCTGGAGCTGGCTGAAGAGTGGCGCTCCAACATGGTTGAAGCGGCTGCCGAGGCCAGCGAAGAGCTGATGAACAAGTACCTGGAAGGCGAAGAGCTGACCGTCGAAGAGATCAAAGCCGGTCTGCGCGCGCGCACCCTGGCCAGCGAAATCGTACCGGCCGTCTGCGGTTCGTCGTTCAAGAACAAGGGTGTTCCCCTGGTTCTCGACGCCGTCATCGACTACCTGCCTGCTCCGACCGAGATTCCTGCAATCCAGGGTATCAACCCGGATGACAAGGATCTGGACAAAGACGATCCGGCTGTTCGTAAAGATGAGCGTCACGCTGACGACGACGAGCCGTTCTCGGCTCTGGCGTTCAAGATCGCGACTGACCCGTTCGTGGGTACTCTGACCTTCGTTCGCGTCTACTCGGGTGTTCTGACCTCCGGTGACTCCGTCATCAACTCGGTCAAGGGCAAGAAAGAGCGCGTTGGTCGTATGGTGCAGATGCACGCCAACCAGCGTGAAGAGATCAAGGAAGTGCGCGCTGGCGACATCGCGGCCCTGATCGGCATGAAGGACGTGACCACAGGCGAAACCCTGTGCAACGCCGACAAGCCAATCATCCTTGAGCGTATGGACTTCCCTGAGCCGGTTATTTCGCTCTCCGTAGAGCCGAAAACCAAGGCTGACCAGGAGAAGATGGGTATCGCTCTGGGCAAACTGGCCCAGGAAGACCCGTCGTTCCGCGTCAAGACCGACGAAGAGACTGGTCAGACCATCATCTCGGGCATGGGTGAGCTGCACCTGGACATCCTCGTTGACCGCATGAAGCGCGAGTTCAACGTCGAAGCCAACATCGGTAAGCCTCAGGTTTCGTACCGCGAGAAGATCACCAAGTCCAACGTCGAGATCGAAGGCAAGTTCGTTCGTCAGTCGGGCGGTCGTGGTCAGTTCGGTCACTGCTGGATCCGTTTCTCGGAGCCGGACGTCGACGAGAAGGGCAACATCACCGAAGGTCTGGTCTTCACCAACGAAGTCGTTGGTGGTGTGATTCCTAAGGAATTCATCGCCCCGATCCAGAAGGGTATCGAAGAGCAGATGAAAAACGGCGTTGTTGCCGGCTATCCGCTGCTCGGCCTGAAGGCCACGGTATTCGACGGTTCGTACCACGACGTCGACTCCAACGAAATGGCGTTCAAAATCGCTGCTTCGATGGCGACCAAGCAACTGGCCCAGAAGGGCGGTGGCGTGGTGCTTGAGCCGATCATGAAGGTCGAAGTTGTAACCCCGGAAGACTACCTGGGTGACGTGATGGGTGACCTGAGCCGTCGTCGCGGGATGATCCAGGGTAATGAAGACTCGGTGTCCGGCAAGGTAATCACTGCTGAGGTACCGCTCGGAGAAATGTTCGGTTATGCGACCGACGTTCGTTCCATGTCTCAGGGTCGCGCAAGCTACTCCATGGAATTCTCCAAATACGCCGAAGCTCCGTCGAACATCGTCGAAGCACTCGTTAAAAAACAAGGCTAATCCCCTTTAGGCAAGAGGTTCACTGTCGTGGCTAAAGAAAAATTTGATCGTTCCCTTCCCCACGTTAACGTCGGCACCATCGGCCACGTTGACCACGGTAAGACCACTCTGACCGCAGCTCTGACTCGCGTCTGCTCCGAAGTTTTCGGTTCGGCAGTCGTTGAGTTCGACAAGATCGACTCGGCTCCGGAAGAAAAAGCGCGCGGTATCACCATCAACACCGCTCACGTCGAGTACAACTCGAACATTCGTCACTACGCTCACGTCGACTGCCCAGGTCACGCTGACTACGTGAAGAACATGATCACCGGTGCTGCCCAGATGGACGGCGCGATCCTGGTTTGCTCGGCCGCCGATGGTCCGATGCCACAAACCCGTGAGCACATCCTGCTGTCCCGTCAGGTTGGCGTTCCGTACATCGTGGTCTTCCTGAACAAGGCTGACCTGGTAGACGACGCTGAGCTGCTGGAACTGGTCGAGATGGAAGTTCGCGACCTGCTGTCCACCTACGACTTCCCAGGCGACGACACCCCGATCATCATCGGTTCGGCTCGTATGGCGCTGGAAGGCAAAGACGACAACGAAATGGGCACCAGCGCTGTCAAGAAGCTGGTTGAAACTCTGGACAGCTACATCCCAGAGCCAGAGCGTGCTATCGACAAGCCGTTCCTGATGCCAATCGAAGACGTATTCTCGATCTCGGGTCGTGGTACCGTTGTTACCGGCCGTATCGAGCGTGGTATCGTCCGCGTTCAAGATCCGCTGGAAATCGTTGGTCTGCGTGACACCACCACCACCACCTGCACCGGTGTTGAGATGTTCCGCAAGCTGCTGGACGAAGGTCGTGCTGGCGAGAACTGCGGCGTTCTGCTGCGTGGTACCAAGCGTGACGACGTTGAGCGTGGCCAGGTTCTGGTCAAGCCAGGTTCGGTCAAGCCGCACACCAAGTTCACCGCAGAAGTCTACGTCCTGTCGAAGGAAGAAGGCGGCCGTCACACTCCGTTCTTCAAAGGCTACCGTCCTCAGTTCTACTTCCGTACCACTGACGTGACCGGTAACTGCGAACTGCCGGAAGGCGTTGAAATGGTAATGCCAGGTGACAACATTCAGATGACTGTCACTCTGATCAAGACCATCGCAATGGAAGACGGTCTGCGCTTCGCTATCCGTGAAGGCGGTCGTACCGTCGGCGCCGGCGTCGTAGCCAAAATCATCGAGTAATCACTCGACCGATTGAAAAAACCCCCGCTCAGCGGGGGTTTTTTTTATTGGGTTGACACTAAATTGGGGCGTCTATAGAATCACGCCTCCTTTTAGCGGGCGTAGTGCGTCCGTTGGGAACAGCCTGGAGTCTGAAATCCAATGCAAAATCAGCAAATCCGTATCAGGTTGAAGGCTTTCGACCATCGCCTGATCGACCAATCCACCCAGGAAATCGTGGAAACCGCGAAACGTACTGGTGCACAAGTGCGTGGTCCAATTCCACTGCCTACCCGCAAAGAGCGTTTCACCGTTCTGGTCTCCCCGCACGTCAACAAAGACGCGCGTGACCAGTACGAGATTCGCACTCATAAGCGTGTTCTGGACATCGTCCAGCCAACGGATAAAACCGTTGACGCGCTGATGAAGCTTGATCTCGCGGCAGGTGTGGAAGTGCAGATCAGCCTCGGCTAAGACTTCGGTCTTGTCCGTGTAACGCTCTGAAATGGGCGGCCATAGCGGGTGAAAGCCCCGTACACTCATGAGGTTACAACATGACTATTGGTGTAGTCGGTCGTAAATGCGGTATGACCCGCGTTTTCACCGAAGAAGGTGTCTCCATTCCGGTCACGGTCATTGAGATCGAGCCGAATCGCGTCACCCAGTTCAAGACTGAAGAAACCGATGGCTACCGTGCAGTGCAAGTCACTGTCGGCGAGCGTCGTGCTTCGCGTGTGACTGCTGCTCAAGCAGGTCACTTCGCTAAAGCGAACGTTGCCGCTGGTCGCGGTGTCTGGGAGTTCCGCCTTGAAGAAGGCGAGTTCCAGGCTGGCGACTCGATCAAAGCTGAACTCTTCACTGCAGGCCAGCTGGTAGACGTTACTGGTCAGTCCAAAGGTAAAGGCTTCGCCGGTACCATCAAGCGCTGGAACTTCCGTGGTCAGGACAACACCCACGGTAACTCCGTGTCGCACCGCGTCCCAGGCTCCATCGGCCAGTGCCAGACTCCTGGTCGTGTGTTCAAGGGCAAAAAAATGTCCGGTCACATGGGCGCCGAGCGCGTGACTGTTCAGTCCCTGGAAGTAGTACGCGTAGACGCTGAACGCAACCTGCTGCTGATCAAGGGTGCCGTACCTGGCGCTACTGGCGGCGACGTGGTTGTACGTCCGGCTGTCAAGGCTCGCGGTTAAGGGGAAACTGACATGCAACTTAATGTAAATGACGCTCAGGCGATCGAAGTTTCCGAACTGACTTTCGGTGGCGAATTCAACGAGACGCTGGTTCACCAAGCAGTCGTGGCCTACATGGCCGGCGGCCGTCAGGGCACCAAGCAGCAAAAGACCCGTTCCGACGTGGCTGGTGGCGGTAAGCGCCCATGGCGTCAGAAGGGTACTGGCCGTGCTCGTGCTGGTACCACTCGTGGTCCGATCTGGCGTGGCGGTGGTGTTACCTTCGCAGCTCGCCCTCAAGATCACTCGCAAAAGCTCAACAAGAAGATGTATCGCGCAGCTCTGCGCTCCATCCTCGCTGAGCTGGTGCGTAGCGACCGTCTGGTCGTGGTTCAGGACTTCGCTGTTGAAGCACCGAAAACCAAAGATCTGCTGAACAAGCTGAACGGCATGGGTCTGAGCGACGTTCTGATCGTTTCGGACGCTGTTGATCAGAACCTGTACCTGGCTGCTCGCAACCTGCCACACGTCGATGTACGTGACGTGCAAGGTTCCGACCCGGTCAGTCTGATCGCATACGAGAAAGTGTTGATCACTGTCTCGGCCGTGAAGAAATTCGAGGAGCTGCTGGGATGAACCAGGAACGCGTATTCAAAGTCCTCCTTGGCCCGCACGTTTCCGAGAAGGCTACCGTTCTGGCTGAGAAAAAAGGCCAGTTCGTATTCAAGGTTGCTACTGACGCAACCAAGCTGGAAATCAAGAAAGCTGTCGAAGGCCTGTTCAACGTAAAAGTTGAAAACGTGTCGACCGTTAACGTTCTGGGTAAAACCAAGCGTACCGCACGTGGTCTGGGCAAGCGTAATGACTGGAAGAAGGCAATTGTCTCCCTTCAGCCAGGCCAAGATCTCGATTTCAGCAGCAGTGCTGAGTAAGGAAGGGGTGCATCATGGCAATCGTTAAATGCAAACCGACTTCCCCTGGCCGCCGTTTCGTGGTCAAGGTGGTCAACAAGGAGCTCCACAAGGGCGCTCCTCACGCACCGCTGCTCGAGAAGAAATCGAAGTCTGGTGGTCGTAACAACAATGGCCGCATTACCACTCGTCACGTTGGTGGTGGTCATAAGCAGCATTACCGTCTGGTCGACTTCCGTCGCAACGACAAAGATGGCATCCCAGCCACTGTCGAGCGTATCGAATATGATCCAAACCGTACTGCTCACATCGCCCTGCTGTGCTATGCAGACGGTGAGCGTCGCTACATCATCGCCCCTAAAGGCGTGAGCGCTGGCGACCAGCTGATCGCAGGTTCCCTGGCCCCAATCAAGGCCGGTAACTCCCTGCAGCTGCGTAACATCCCAGTAGGTAGCACCATTCACGGCATCGAACTGAAGCCGGGTAAAGGTGCACAGATCGCTCGTTCCGCTGGTGCTTCGGCTCAGCTGATCGCTCGCGAAGGTGTCTACGTGACCCTGCGTCTGCGCTCTGGTGAAATGCGTAAAGTACTGGCTGAGTGCCGTGCGACCCTGGGCGAAGTCTCGAACTCCGAGCACAGCCTGCGTTCGCTGGGTAAAGCAGGTGCCAAACGCTGGCGCGGCGTTCGCCCAACCGTTCGTGGCGTTGCCATGAACCCGGTTGACCACCCGCATGGTGGTGGTGAAGGTCGTACCTCCGGTGGTCGTCATCCGGTATCGCCATGGGGCTTCCCAACCAAGGGTGCTAAAACCCGTGGTAATAAGCGTACCGACAACATGATCGTCCGTCGTCGCAAGTAACTAGAGGGATACGACAGTGCCACGTTCTCTGAAAAAAGGTCCTTTTATCGATCTTCACCTGTTGAAGAAGGTCGAAGTGGCGGTGGAGAAGAACGATCGCAAGCCAGTTAAAACCTGGTCGCGTCGCTCGATGATCCTGCCACAAATGGTCGGTCTGACCATCGCGGTTCACAACGGTCGCCAACATGTCCCAGTTCTCGTGAACGAAGACATGGTCGGCCACAAACTGGGCGAGTTCGCCGGTACCCGCACCTATCGCGGGCACGTGGCTGACAAGAAAGCCAAGCGTTAAGGGGTAAGGAAATGGAAGTAGCCGCTAAGTTGTCGGGCGCTCGCATCTCCGCCCAGAAAGCCCGCTTGGTCGCCGACCAGATCCGCGGGAAGAAGGTGGGCGAAGCGCTCAACCTGTTGGCCTTCAGCAGCAAAAAAGCCGCTGAAATCATGAAGAAAGTCCTCGAGTCGGCCGTTGCCAACGCCGAACACAACGAAGGCGCAGACGTTGATGACCTGAAGGTCTCCACCGTCTTCGTCAACGAAGGGCGTTCGCTGAAGCGCATCATGCCACGTGCCAAAGGCCGTGCTGATCGCATCGTCAAGCGGTCTTGCCATATCACTGTCAAGGTTGCGGACAAGTAACGGAGTCGATCAGATGGGTCAGAAAGTACATCCCACTGGCATTCGCCTGGGAATCGTCAAGGAGCACACCTCCGTCTGGTACGCAGACGGTGCTACTTACGCAGATTACCTGTTGAAGGATCTGAAAACACGTGAGTACCTCCAAGACAAACTAAAAAGCGCGTCCGTAAGCCGTATCGATATTCATCGTCCGGCTCAAACTGCACGCATCACCATCCACACCGCTCGTCCCGGTATCGTTATCGGTAAGAAAGGTGAGGATGTCGAGAAGCTGCGTCAGGACCTGACCAAGCAGATGGGTGTGCCTGTGCACATCAACATCGAAGAGATCCGCAAGCCGGAACTCGACGCTATGCTGGTTGCGCAGAGCGTAGCTCAGCAGCTGGAACGCCGCGTAATGTTCCGTCGCGCCATGAAGCGCGCCGTACAGAACGCCATGCGTATTGGTGCCAAGGGCATCAAGATCCAGGTGAGCGGTCGTCTCGGCGGCGCCGAGATTGCTCGTACCGAGTGGTATCGCGAAGGTCGTGTGCCTCTGCACACCCTGCGTGCCGATATCGACTACAACACCTACGAAGCTCACACCACTTACGGTGTGATCGGTGTGAAGGTTTGGATCTTCAAAGGCGAAGTTATTGGTGGTCGCCAAGAAGAACTGAAACCACAAGCACCAGCGCCTCGTAAAAAAGCTGCTAAGTAAGGGGTACGCCAAATGTTGCAACCAAAGCGTACAAAATTCCGCAAGCAGATGACTGGCCACAACCGTGGTCTGGCACTGCGCGGTAGCAAAGTCAGCTTCGGCGAATTCGCCCTGAAAGCTGTTGCTCGCGGTCGCCTCACCGCTCGCCAGATCGAGTCGGCACGTCGTGCTCTGACTCGTCACGTGAAACGTGGCGGTAAGATCTGGATCCGTGTCTTCCCGGACAAGCCGATCTCCAAGAAACCTCTCGAGGTTCGTATGGGTAAAGGTAAGGGTTCCGTGGAATACTGGGTTGCCCAGATCCAGCCAGGCAAAGTCCTGTACGAGATCGAGGGTGTTTCTGAAGAGCTGGCGCGCGAAGCTTTCGCCCTGGCTGCTGCAAAGCTGCCTCTCGCCACCTCCTTTGTTAAGCGGACGGTGATGTGATGAAAGCGAATGAACTTCGTGAAAAATCGGCACAGCAGCTGAACGAGCAACTGCTCGGCTTGCTGCGCGACCAGTTCAATCTGCGTATGCAGAAAGCAACTGGCCAGTTGGGGCAGTCGCACCTGCTCTCGCAAGTTAAGCGTGACATCGCTCGCGTGAAAACTGTGCTCAACCAGCAGGCAGGTAAGTGATCATGGCTGAAGCTGAAAAAACCGTCCGTACGCTGACTGGCCGTGTCGTCAGCGACAAAATGGACAAGACCATCACCGTTCTGATCGAGCGTCGCGTAAAGCACCCGATCTACGGTAAATACGTTAAGCGTTCGACTAAGCTGCACGCGCACGACGAAGCCAACCAGTGCAAGATCGGCGACAAGGTTTCCATCCGTGAAACCCGTCCGCTGGCCAAGACCAAGTCCTGGGCACTGGTTGAAGTCCTCGAACGCGCTGTTGAAGTCTAAGGGCTAGGGGTCGGAGAAATTTTATGATTCAGACTCAATCCATGCTCGATGTGGCCGATAACAGCGGCGCTCGTCGCGTCATGTGCATCAAGGTACTCGGCGGTTCGCACCGCCGTTACGCCGGCATCGGTGACATCATCAAAGTAACCGTCAAGGAAGCAATTCCGCGCGGTAAGGTCAAAAAAGGCCAAGTGATGACCGCTGTTGTCGTCCGTACCCGTCACGGTGTACGTCGCGCTGACGGTTCCATCATTCGTTTCGACGGCAACGCTGCTGTTCTGCTGAACAACAAGCAAGAGCCGATCGGCACTCGCATCTTCGGGCCAGTGACCCGTGAACTTCGTACTGAGAAGTTCATGAAGATCGTCTCGCTCGCCCCTGAAGTGCTGTAAGGAGATCCGACATGCAAAAGATTCGTCGTGACGACGAGATCATCGTGATCGCCGGCAAAGACAAAGGTAAGCGCGGTAAGGTGCTGAAGGTTCTCGCTGATGACCGTCTGGTCATCGGTGGCGTGAACCTGGTCAAGCGTCATACCAAGCCTAACCCGATGGCGGGCGTTCAGGGCGGTATCGTCGAGAAAGAAGCGCCTCTGCACGCTTCCAACGTTGCCATCTTCAACGGCGAAACCAACAAGGCTGACCGCGTTGGTTTCAAAGTAGAAGACGGTAAGAAAATTCGTGTCTTCAAGTCGACCCAAAAAGCGGTTGATGCTTGAACACTGCTAGGTAGAAGACCATGGCACGACTGAAAGAGATTTACCGGAACGAAATCGCTCCCAAGCTTAAGGAAGAACTTAAGCTGTCGAACGTGATGGAAGTTCCGCGCGTTACCAAAATCACCCTGAACATGGGTCTGGGCGAAGCGATCGGCGACAAAAAAGTCATCGAGCACGCTGTTGCCGACCTGGAAAAGATCACCGGTCAAAAGCCGGTCGTGACTTTCGCTCGTAAATCCATCGCGGGCTTCAAAGTCCGTGAAGGATGGCCGATCGGCGTCAAGGTGACCCTGCGTAGCGACAAGATGTACGAATTCCTGGACCGCCTGCTGGCGATCTCCCTGCCTCGGGTTCGCGACTTCCGCGGCCTGAATGCCAAGTCCTTCGATGGCCGTGGCAACTACAGCATGGGCGTGAAAGAGCAGATCATCTTCCCGGAAATCGATTACGACAAGATCGATGCTCTGCGCGGTTTGGACATCACCCTGACCACCACTGCTCGTTCGGATGACGAAGGTCGCGCTCTGCTGCGTGCTTTCAAATTCCCGTTCCGCAACTGATTGGAGTAGGAAAATGGCCAAGAAGAGCATGAAAAACCGCGAGCTGAAGCGTCAGCTCACGGTAGCCAAGTTCGCCAAAAAGCGTGCTGAGCTGAAAGCGACCATCGTCAACCTGAACGCCTCTCCAGAAGAGCGTTTCGCTGCCGTTGTCGCTCTGCAGAAGCAGCCACGTGATGCCAGCGCTGCGCGTCTGCGCAACCGTTGCCGCCTGACCGGTCGTCCTCACGGTGTATACCGTAAGTTCGGCCTGGGCCGTAACATGCTGCGTCAAGCGGCAATGCGCGGTGACGTACCAGGTCTGGTCAAGGCCTCCTGGTAATCGCTGCAGGTGTGATCCCGGTGGAAGGGGAGCAATCTTCCGACCGCCGGTGACCTCGCCAACAAACAAGCCCCTATATGGGGCTTGTTTCGTTTCTACCTTGTGTCTAGAATGACCGGCTCACCTGAGCCTGGGTTTTTTGCCCAATCCGCTCGGGTGGTTGTGATAGCCGCAAGGCTAATAATTCTTGTATCAGGAGCATCTAGCCCATGAGTATGCAGGACCCGTTAGCGGACATGCTAACTCGCATCCGTAATGCCCAGATGGCTGAAAAGTCCGTCGTAAGCATGCCTTCCTCTACGCTGAAGGTCGCGGTTGCCAAAGTTCTGAAGGATGAAGGTTACATCGCTGGCTACCAAGTCAGTGGCGAAGCCAAGCCCTCCCTGTCGATCGAACTGAAGTACTTCGAAGGCCGTCCGGTCATCGAGGAACTGAAGCGCTCCAGCCGTCCAGGCCTGCGCCAGTACAAGGCCGTTACCGATCTGCCGAAAGTACGTGGCGGTTTGGGCGTGTCTATTGTCTCCACCAACAAAGGTGTGATGACTGATCGCGCTGCGCGCGCTGCCGGTGTCGGCGGCGAAGTTCTCTGCACAGTGTTCTAAGGGGGGATAGACATGTCTCGCGTCGCTAAGAACCCCGTTAAGCTGCCATCTGGTGTCGAAGTCAAATTCGCCGGCCAGCAGCTTTCGGTGAAGGGTGCCAAAGGCACTCTCGAACTGAACGTTCACTCGTCTGTTGAAGTTACCGAAGAGTCTGGTGAGCTGCGTTTCGTCGCTCGCAATGGTGACCAGCAAGCTCGCGCCATGGCCGGTACTACCCGCGCTCTGGTCAACAACATGGTCCAGGGCGTAAGCCAAGGCTTCGAGCGCAAGCTCCAGCTGGTCGGTGTTGGTTACAAGGCACAGGCCAAGGGCACTATCCTGAACCTGGCCCTGGGCTTCTCGCACCCAGTGGACTACGAACTGCCAGCCGGTATCACCGCTGAAACGCCTAGCCAGACCGACATCCTGATCAAGGGTATCGACAAGCAGCTGGTAGGTCAGGTGGCCGCTGAAATCCGCGACTTCCGTCCACCAGAGCCTTACAAAGGTAAAGGTGTGCGTTACGCGGACGAAGTAGTCCGTCGTAAAGAAGCCAAGAAGAAGTAGGGCCTAGCAAATGACCGACAAAAAAGTTACTCGACTGCGTCGCGCTCGCAAAGCACGCCTCAAGATGCACGAACTCGAAGTCGTGCGCCTGTGCGTGTTCCGCTCCTCGCAGCACATCTACGCCCAGGTCATTTCGGCCGACGGCAGCAAGGTTCTGGCAAGCGCCTCGACCTTGGACAAAGACCTGCGTGATGGCGCCACTGGCAACATCGACGCGGCCACTAAGGTTGGCAAGCTGGTAGCTGAGCGTGCGAAAGCCGCCGGTGTATCTCAAGTTGCCTTTGACCGTTCCGGCTTCAAGTACCATGGCCGCGTCAAAGCGCTGGCTGATGCTGCTCGTGAAGGCGGGCTGGAGTTCTAAGTTATGGCAAATAACGATCAAAAGCGCGACGAAGGCTACATCGAGAAGCTGGTTCAAGTTAACCGCGTTGCCAAGACCGTAAAAGGCGGCCGTATCTTCACCTTCACCGCGTTGACCGTGGTTGGTGATGGTAAAGGTCGTGTCGGCTTCGGCCGTGGCAAATCGCGCGAAGTACCTGCTGCGATCCAGAAAGCCATGGAAGCTGCTCGTCGCAACATGATCCAGGTTGACCTGAAAGGCACCACCCTGCAGTACGCCACCAAGGCTGCCCACGGCGCCTCGAAGGTTTACATGCAGCCTGCCTCGGAAGGTACCGGTATCATCGCCGGCGGTGCAATGCGTGCTGTCCTGGAAGTTGCTGGCGTTCAGAACGTTCTGGCCAAGTGCTACGGTTCGACCAACCCAGTGAACGTGGTTTACGCCACCTTCAAGGGTCTGAAAGCCATGCAATCTCCTGAATCCATTGCTGCCAAGCGCGGCAAGAGCGTCGAGGAGATCTTCTGATCATGGCAACCGTTAAAGTAACGCTGATCAAGAGCGTCTCGGGCCGTATCCCTAACCACAAACTGTGCGTTAAGGGTCTGGGTCTGCGTCGCATCGGTCACACTGTAGAAGTCCAGGATACTCCCGAGAATCGCGGGATGATCAACAAGGCTTACTACATGCTGCGCGTCGAGGGTTAATCGATGAAACTCAATGATCTGAGTCCAGCGCCGGGTTCCCGTCGCGAAAAGCATCGTCCGGGTCGTGGTATCGGTAGCGGTCTGGGTAAGACCGGCGGCCGTGGCCACAAAGGTCAGACCTCCCGTTCGGGTGGTTCGATCGCTCCGGGCTTCGAAGGCGGTCAACAGCCGCTGCACCGTCGTCTGCCGAAATTCGGCTTCGTTTCCCTGAAAGCCATGGACCGCGCAGAAGTGCGTCTGTCCGAGCTGGCCAAAGTGGAAGGCGACGTGATCTCCGTGCAATCCCTGAAGGATGCCAACGTGATCAACCAGCACATTCAGCGTGTGAAAATCATGCTGTCTGGCGAAGTTACTCGCGCAGTCACCATCAAGGGCATCGCAGCCACCAAGGGTGCGCGTGCGGCTATCGAAGCAGCTGGCGGCAAATTCGAGGAATAAATGGCTAAGCAAGGTGCTCTCTCTTCGCTCGGTAAGGGCGGGATGTCGGAACTCTGGGCTCGTCTGCGCTTTCTGTTCATGGCGATCATCGTCTATCGGATAGGTGCGCATATCCCGGTTCCAGGCATCAATCCGGACCGTCTGGCGGATCTGTTTCGGCAGAATGAGGGGACCATTCTTAGCTTGTTCAACATGTTTTCCGGTGGCGCGCTTGAGCGCATGAGCATCTTTGCACTGGGGATCATGCCGTACATTTCGGCATCGATCATCATGCAGCTGATGACGGCGGTCAGCCCGCAACTGGAGCAGTTGAAGAAGGAAGGTGAAGCTGGCCGTCGCAAGATCAGCCAGTACACCCGCTACGGCACCGTTATCCTGGCGCTGGTCCAAGCCATTGGCATGTCCATTGGCCTGGCCAACCAGGGCGTGGCGTTTTCTGTCGGCCTGGGCTTCCATGTCGTCGCGGTTTCCACGTTTGTGGCCGGCGCGATGTTCATGATGTGGCTGGGCGAGCAGATCACCGAGCGCGGTGTGGGCAACGGTATCTCGATGTTGATCTTCGCAGGTATCGTTGCCGGTCTTCCGAGAGCAATCGGGCAGTCTTTCGAGTCTGCGCGTACAGGCGATATCAACATTTTCGCCCTGGTCGCAATCGGTTTGCTGGCAGTAGCGATTATCGGTTTCGTGGTGTTCATTGAGCGTGGTCAGCGTCGTATCGCCGTTCACTACGCCAAGCGTCAGCAGGGCCGCAAGGTCTTCGCTGCGCAGACCAGCCACTTGCCGTTGAAGGTGAACATGGCGGGGGTTATCCCGGCTATTTTCGCCAGCAGCATTTTGCTGTTCCCGGCTTCGCTGGGTGCCTGGTTCGGTCAGTCCGAAGGTATGGGCTGGTTGCAGGACATCTCGCAGTCGATCGCTCCTGGTCAGCCGTTGAACATCTTGCTGTTTAGTGCAGGGATCATTTTCTTCTGCTTCTTCTACACAGCGCTGATGTTCAATCCGAAAGACGTAGCGGAAAACCTGAAGAAGTCCGGTGCCTTTATTCCGGGTATCCGTCCTGGTGAACAGTCGGCTCGCTACATTGATGGCGTTCTGACCCGTTTGACCATGTTCGGTGCTCTTTACATGATGGCCGTCTGCCTTCTGCCCCAGTTCCTGGTGGTGGCAGCAAATGTGCCGTTCTACCTTGGCGGGACCTCGTTGCTGATTGTGGTAGTGGTTGTGATGGACTTCATGTCCCAAGTACAATCGCACCTCGTTTCGCACCAGTACGAATCCCTGATGAAGAAAGCCAACCTGAAAGGCTACGGTGGCAGCGGTTTGCTGCGCTGATACGCCCCTAAGGTTCGAGGAGTCGGTAATGAAAGTTCGTGCATCGGTGAAAAAGCTGTGCCGTAACTGCAAGATCATCCGTCGCGAAGGCGTCGTACGAGTGATCTGCAGCGCGGAACCGCGTCACAAACAGCGCCAAGGCTGAGTGTGATCGTCGCTTCAAACCCAGCAGCTAGTGTGCTGCTGGGTTGATTATTCGTTTCTACAGCGATATTATCTCGCGCCCTATTTCTTGGCTTCCGGGGCGTAGGTAGCTGTCAATTGGAGTCCCACTGAATGGCCCGTATTGCAGGCGTCAACATTCCAGATAACAAGCATACTGTTATCTCGCTGACCTACATCTATGGTGTCGGTCGCACAACTGCGCAGAAGATCTGTGCAGACGCTGGTGTAAACCCAGCCGCTAAGATCAAGGATCTGAGCGACGAGCAAATCGAAACCCTGCGTGGCGAAGTCGCGAAGTTCACCACCGAAGGTGACCTGCGTCGTGACATCAACATGAAGATCAAGCGCTTGATGGACCTGGGTTGCTACCGCGGCCTGCGTCATCGTAAAGGTCTGCCGGTTCGCGGTCAGCGCACCAAGACCAACGCACGCACCCGTAAGGGCCCGCGTAAGCCGATCCGCAAGTAACCGCCCAGGAATATAGACATGGCAAAACCTGCTGCTCGTCCTCGTAAGAAAGTCAAAAAGACAGTGGTTGATGGCATCGCCCACATCCATGCGTCTTTCAACAACACCATCGTGACCATCACCGACCGTCAGGGCAATGCTTTGTCCTGGGCGACCTCCGGTGGTTCGGGTTTCCGTGGTTCGCGCAAATCCACCCCGTTCGCAGCACAGATCGCTGCTGAGCGTGCTGGTCAAGCTGCGCTGGAATACGGTCTGAAGAACCTCGACGTTAACGTCAAGGGTCCAGGTCCAGGTCGTGAGTCCGCCGTTCGTGCATTGAACAGCTGCGGCTACAAGATCGCCAGCATCACCGACGTGACGCCAATCCCGCACAACGGGTGCCGTCCGCCGAAGAAGCGTCGCGTGTAATCAGGAGACAGAAGAATGGCACGTTACATTGGTCCAAAATGCAAACTGTCTCGTCGTGAAGGCACCGATCTGTTCCTGAAGAGCGGCGTTCGCGCTCTGGAATCGAAGTGCAACATCGAAGCAGCCCCAGGTATCCACGGCCAGCGCCGTGGCCGTCAGTCCGACTACGGTACCCAGCTGCGCGAGAAACAAAAAGTCCGTCGTATCTACGGTGTTCTGGAGCGTCAGTTCCGCGGTTACTACCAAGCTGCTGCCTCGAAAAAAGGCGCAACCGGTGAGAACCTGCTGCAACTGCTCGAGTGCCGTCTGGATAACGTCGTCTACCGTATGGGCTTCGGCTCGACTCGTTCCGAGTCCCGTCAGCTGGTTTCGCACAAAGCGATCAGCGTCAACGGTAAGACTGTAAACATTCCATCCTACCAAGTTCGTCCGGGTGACGTGGTCGCGGTTCGCGAGAAGTCGCTGAGCCAGCTGCGCATTGTTCAAGCCCTTGAACTGTGCGCCCAGCGTGGCCGCGTTGAGTGGGTTGACGTGGATGCTGCTAAAAAGTCGGGCGTTTTCAAGAACGTTCCTGCTCGCAGCGACCTGTCTGCCGACATCAACGAGAACCTGATTGTCGAGCTCTACTCCAAGTAAGGGCTAGAAAATAGGTGCATCCATGCAGATTTCGGTAAATGAGTTCCTGACTCCCCGCCACATTGATGTGCAGGTAGTCAGTCCGACCCGCGCCAAGATCACGCTCGAGCCTCTCGAGCGTGGCTTCGGCCATACCCTGGGCAACGCGCTGCGCCGCATCCTGTTGTCCTCCATGCCTGGCTGTGCAGTAGTCGAGGCCGAGATCGATGGCGTACTCCATGAGTACTCCGCGATCGAAGGTGTTCAGGAAGACGTAATTGAAATCCTGTTGAACCTGAAAGGCCTGGCTATCAAACTGCACGGTCGTGACGAAGTTACGCTGACCTTGTCGAAAAAGGGTTCGGGGGTGGTTACCGCTGCCGATATTCAGCTGGATCACGATGTCGAGATCGTCAACCCCGATCACGTAATCGCGAACCTGGCGTCGAACGGCGCCCTGAACATGAAGCTCACCGTAGCTCGTGGTCGTGGTTACGAGCCGGCCGACTCCCGTCAAACCGACGAAGACGAAAGCCGTAGCATTGGCCGTCTGCAGTTGGACGCTTCGTTCAGCCCGGTGCGTCGTATCGCCTATGTGGTCGAAAACGCCCGTGTTGAACAGCGTACCAACTTGGACAAGCTGGTCATTGATCTGGAAACCAACGGCACCCTGGATCCTGAAGAGGCAATCCGCCGCGCTGCGACCATCCTGCAACAGCAGCTGGCCGCGTTCGTCGACCTCAAAGGTGACAGTGAGCCTGTCGTAGTCGAGCAGGAAGACGAGATCGATCCGATCCTGCTGCGTCCGGTTGACGACCTGGAACTGACTGTACGTTCGGCCAACTGCCTCAAGGCGGAGAACATCTACTACATCGGCGACCTGATTCAGCGTACCGAAGTAGAGCTGTTGAAGACTCCTAACCTGGGCAAGAAGTCCCTGACTGAAATCAAGGACGTCCTGGCCTCTCGTGGTCTGTCTCTCGGCATGCGCCTCGACAACTGGCCGCCTGCAAGTCTTAAGAAAGACGACAAGGCGACCGCCTGATCGTCGTAATCACCGAACGTAGTGTTTGGTAAGGAATGAATCATGCGTCATCGTAAAAGTGGACGTCACCTGAGCCGTACCAGCTCTCACCGCAAAGCTATGTTCCAGAACATGGCTGTGTCGCTGATCGAGCACGAGCTGATCAAAACCACCCTGCCGAAAGCCAAGGAACTGCGCCGCGTTGCCGAGCCGCTGATCACCCTGGCCAAGGAAGACAGCGTTGCTAACCGTCGTCTGGCCTTCGACCGTACCCGTTCGAAGTCCGCTGTTGGCAAACTGTTCAACGATCTGGGCAAGCGTTACGCCACCCGTCAGGGCGGCTACCTGCGCATCCTGAAGTGCGGTTTCCGCGCTGGCGACAACGCGCCTATGGCGTACGTCGAGCTGGTTGATCGTCCAGTCGGTGGTGCTGTAGAAGCTGCCGAGTAAGACGTTCTGTCTGCTACAAAGAACCGGGCCTTGTGCCCGGTTTTTTGTGCCTGCAAGTATTGTTAATTTCTATTGATACAAGTCATGTAATGAATTTGTCCTGAAGCGACCGCTCGTCAATACTCCTATCCAAGCCGATTAGCCGGCAGTTCTAGACCGATAAGGAGAGCCCATGAGCAAGATTCTCACCACCGCCAGCGGTGCACCCGTAGCTGACAACCAGAATTCCCGCTCTGCCGGCCCCCGCGGCCCGCTGCTGCTCGACGATTTCCACCTGATCGAGAAGCTCGCCCACTTCAACCGCGAGAACATCCCAGAACGTCGTGTTCACGCCAAGGGTTCGGGCGCGTACGGCACCTTTACCGTTACCCGCGACATCACCGGCTACACCAGCGCCAAGCTGTTCGATCAGGTCGGCAAGCAGACTGAAACCTTCCTGCGCTTCTCCACGGTCGGTGGCGAACGTGGTTCGGCTGACACCGAGCGTGATCCGCGTGGTTTCGCCGTCAAGTTTTATACCGAGGAAGGCAACTGGGACATCGTTGGCAACAACACCCCGGTGTTCTTCATCCGTGACCCGCTCAAGTTCCCGGACTTTATCCACACCCAGAAGCGCCACCCGCAGTCCAACCTGAAGAACGCGCAAATGATGTGGGACTTCTGGTCACACTCGCCCGAGGCGCTGCACCAAGTCACCATCCTGTTCTCTGACCGCGGCATCCCGGACGGCTACCGTCACATGCACGGCTTTGGCAGCCACACCTACAGCCTGATCAGCGCCGCCGGTGAACGTACCTGGGTGAAGTGGCATTTCAAGACCCAGCAAGGCATCAAGAACCTCGCCCCTGCCGACGCTGCACGCTTGGCAGGTACAGACCCGGACTACGCCCAGCGCGACCTGTTCGAGGCCATCGAGCGCGGCGACTACCCGCGTTGGACCGTGTGCATTCAGGTGATGACTGAGGCCGAGGCCGCCAGCCGTGACGAGAACCCGTTCGATGTGACCAAGACCTGGTCGCAGAAGGACTATCCGCTGATTGAGGTGGGCGTACTGGAGCTCAACCGTAACCCGCTCAACTACTTCGCTGAGGTCGAGCAAGCGGCGTTTGGCCCGAGCAACATGGTCCCAGGTGTCGGGCTGTCGCCTGACCGTATGCTGCAGGGCCGGGTGTTCGCCTACGCCGATGCGCATCGCTACCGCGTGGGCACCAACCACCAGCAGTTGCCGGTCAACGCGCCGCGCTCTGCGGTCAACAGCTACCAGCGTGATGGTTCGATGGCCATTGGCAGCTACGGCAGCGCGCCGAACTACGAGCCCAATAGCTACGGCGATGCACCCAAGCAGTCGCCACGCCATGCTGAGCCTGCCCTGGCCCTGAATGGCTCGGCTGATCGCTACGATCACCGTGAGGACAATGACTACTACAGCCACGCCGGTGCACTGTTCCGCTTGATGAACGAACAGCAGAAGGCCCTGCTGATCAACAACATCGCGGGCGCCATGGCAGGCGTGAGCGACGATGTCATCCAACGCCAGTTGCAGTACTTCTTCAAGGCCGACCCGGCCTACGGTGAGGGCATTGCCAAGGCGCTGGGCGTGAATCTCGCCTAAGTCGAAGTGATAAGAAGAACCGCCCTCATTTGGGCGGTTTTTCAATGAATATCACTACTGTTTAACCGATTTTTTGCATCTAATTGCGCGTTTTTCAGTGACCGCGAGCAAAACGTGGTTCACACTATGTCCATTGATGTTTTCACATGGAGAAGCAGGGCGATGCAAGGTCACCCGGACGTAATCAACTACCTCGTCACGTTGCTGAAGGGCGAACTGGCAGCACGCGACCAGTACTTCATTCACTCGCGTATGTATGAAGACTGGGGCCTGTCCAAGCTCTACGAGCGCATCAACCACGAGATGGAAGAAGAAACGCAGCACGCCGACGCGCTGATGCGCCGCATCCTCATGCTCGAAGGCACCCCCGACATGCGCGCGGATGACCTCGAAGTGGGCAGCACTGTGCCGGAGATGATCGAAGCCGACCTTAAGCTGGAATACAAGGTCCGCGCCGCGCTGTGCAAAGGCATCGAGCTGTGCGAGCTGCACAAGGACTACATCAGCCGCGACATCTTGCGCGCGCAGTTGGCTGATACCGAAGAAGATCACACCTACTGGCTGGAGAAGCAGCAGGGCCTGATCAAGGTTATCGGCCTGGAGAACTACCTGCAGTCGCAGATGTAAGTTATCCACAGTCATAAAAAGCCCCTGGCACTTACGGTGCCAGGGGCTTTTTTATGCACAGGCGGATCAGGCCCGGTCACGCTCCAACAGCGGCTTGAGGTAATGCCCGGTGTAGGACTGCTTCATCTTGGCCAGTTCTTCCGGTGTACCGCTGGCAATGATCTGCCCACCTTTGGAGCCACCTTCCGGCCCCAAGTCCACCAGCCAGTCGGCGGTCTTGATCACGTCCAGGTTGTGCTCGATCACCACCACGGTGTTGCCGTGGTCGCGCAGGCGGTGCAGCACATCGAGCAACTGCTGGATATCGGCAAAGTGCAGGCCCGTGGTTGGCTCGTCGAGGATATACAGGGTCTTGCCGGTATCGCGCTTGGACAGCTCGCGGGACAGCTTCACCCGCTGAGCCTCACCGCCCGACAAGGTAGTCGCCGACTGGCCCAGCTTGATGTAGGACAGGCCTACGTCCATCAGGGTTTGCAGCTTGCGCGCTAACGCCGGGACCGCGTCGAAGAACTCGCGGGCGTCCTCGATGGTCATTTCCAGCACCTCGTGGATGTTCTTGCCCTTGTACTTGATCTCCAGGGTTTCGCGGTTGTAGCGCTTGCTCTTGCACACGTCGCACGGCACGTAGATATCGGGCAGGAAGTGCATCTCGACCTTGATCAGGCCATCGCCCTGGCAGGCCTCGCAACGGCCGCCCTTGACGTTGAACGAGAAGCGCCCTGGGCCGTAGCCGCGTGAGCGCGATTCTGGAACACCCGAGAACAGCTCGCGGATCGGCGTGAAAATGCCGGTGTAGGTTGCCGGGTTCGAGCGCGGTGTGCGGCCAATCGGGCTCTGGTCGATATCCACCACTTTGTCCAGGTGCTGCATGCCATCCATGCTGCTGTGCGGCGCGGCTTCCAGGCTGCTCGCGCCGTTGAGCGCGGTAGCGGCGAGCGGGTACAGGGTGTTGTTGATCAGGGTCGATTTGCCCGAACCCGACACGCCCGTTACGCAGGTCAACAGGCCAATCGGGATTTCCAGGTCGACGTTCTGCAGGTTGTTACCGCGCGCGCCCTTGAGCTTCAGCGAGAGTTTTTTGTCGCGTGGCGTGCGTTTGGCTGGGACGACGATTTTCTTGCGCCCGGACAGGTATTTGCCAGTCAGCGAGTCAGGATGCGCCATGACCTCCTCGGGCGTGCCCTCGGCGACGATCTGGCCACCATGCACCCCGGCACCCGGGCCGATGTCCACCACATAGTCGGCTAAACGAATAGCGTCCTCGTCGTGTTCCACCACGATGACCGTATTGCCCAGGTCGCGCAGGTGGTTGAGGGTGGCCAGCAAGCGGTCGTTGTCACGTTGATGAAGACCGATGGACGGTTCATCGAGGATGTACATCACCCCGACCAGGCCCGCACCGATCTGGCTGGCCAGGCGGATGCGCTGGGCCTCACCACCCGACAGTGTGTCGGCGCTGCGGTCCAGGGTGAGGTAGTCCAGGCCGACGTTGACCAGAAACTGCAGGCGCTCGCAGATTTCCTTGAGAATTTTCGCTGCAATTTCGCCACGGCGCCCGGTCAGGGTCAGCTCACCGAAGTAGCTGCTGGCTTCACCGATCGGCAGGTTGGTGACGGCCGGTAGGGTTTTTTCGCCCACCCACACGTGCCGAGCTTCGCGCCGCAGACGGGTGCCGCGGCAGTCAGGGCAGGGTTGGGTGCCGAGCAGTTTGGCCAGCTCTTCACGCACGGTGGCCGACTCGGTCTCGCGGTAGCGCCGCTCCAGGTTCGGCACGATGCCTTCGAACGGGTGCGAGCGTTTGACGATGTCGCCGCGGTCATTGAGGTATTTGAAGTCGACGCTCTGCTTGCCGCTGCCTTGCAGGATCACCTTCTGGTGCTCGGCCGACAGCTCGCCGAACGGCGCCTCAAGGCTGAACCCGTAGTGCGCGGCCAGCGAGCCAAGCATCTGGAAGTAATAGACGTTGCGCCGGTCCCAGCCGCGTATAGCGCCCTCGGCCAGGGTCAGCTCGGTGTTGACCAGGCGTTTGGTGTCGAAGAACTGCTTGACCCCCAGGCCGTCACAGGTCGGGCAAGCACCGGCCGGGTTGTTGAAGGAGAACAGCTTGGGCTCCAGCTCACTGATCGCATGGCCACAGACCGGGCAGGCGAAGCGGGCGGAGAAGATCATCTCTTCGCCTTCTTCGTCGTCCATCGGCGCCACCAAGGCGATACCGTCGGCCAATTTGAGTGCCGTCTCGAACGACTCGGCCAGACGCTGCTGCAGGTCGGTGCGGACCTTGAAGCGGTCTACCACCACATCGATGCTGTGCTTCTTCTGTTTATCCAGCTTGGGCAGCTCATCGAGCTCGTAGAGCTTGCCGTTGACGCGCGCGCGGACGAAGCCCTGGGCGCGCAGCTCGTCGAACACTGCCAGGTGCTCGCCCTTGCGCTCGCGTATCACCGGTGCCAGCAGCATCAGCTTGCTGCCTTCGGGGCGCTCCAGTACCAGGTCGACCATCTGGCTGACGGTCTGCGCCTCCAGCGGGATGTCGTGGTCCGGGCAGCGCGGCGTGCCAACGCGGGCGTAAAGCAAGCGCAGGTAGTCGTAGATCTCGGTGATGGTGCCCACGGTGGAGCGGGGGTTGTGCGAGGTCGACTTCTGCTCGATGGAAATGGCCGGGGAGAGGCCTTCGATGGTGTCGACGTCGGGCTTTTCCATCATCGACAGGAACTGCCGGGCATAGGCCGACAGGGATTCGACATAACGGCGCTGGCCTTCGGCGTACAGTGTGTCGAACGCCAGGGAGGACTTGCCGGACCCGGACAGGCCGGTGATGACGATCAGCTTGTCCCGCGGCAGGGTCAGGTCGATGTTCTTCAGGTTGTGGGTACGTGCCCCACGAATCAGGATCTTGTCCACTGCGGCCTCGCTCGGCGGGCATAAACAAAGAAGTATACGGCGCGCTGCCAGTACGCGGCAAAGCGTCGCGTATATGCCGTCAAGCTGTCGGACTGATAGAATCGCCGCCGGTTCACACGAGGTTAATCCATGCACGACACCCACAACGAGCGCATGAGTGGCAGCGAAACCCGCGCCGCAGGCGGCCTGGCCCTGGTCTTTGCCTTTCGTATGCTGGGCATGTTCATGGTCTTGCCGGTGCTGGCCACCTACGGCATGGACCTGGCCGGTGCCACCCCCGCGCTGATTGGCCTGGCCATTGGCGCCTACGGCCTGACCCAGGCGGTCCTGCAGATCCCGTTCGGCATGGTGTCCGACCGCATCGGCCGGCGCCCGGTAATTTACCTGGGGCTGGTGATCTTCGCCCTGGGCAGCGTGCTGGCGGCCCAGGCCGACTCTATTTGGGGCGTCATCGCCGGGCGCATTCTGCAGGGCGCGGGGGCGATTTCCGCCGCCGTCATGGCACTGCTGTCCGACCTGACCCGGGAACAGCATCGCACCAAGGCCATGGCCATGATCGGCATGAGCATCGGCCTGTCGTTCGCCGTCGCCATGGTCGTCGGCCCGCTGTTGACCCGTGCCTACGGGCTGTCAGGATTGTTCTTGTCCACGGCAGGGCTTGCGCTGGTGGGCACCCTGCTGATCGCCTTCGTCGTGCCTAGCACTCACAGCACCTTGCAACACCGTGAGTCAGGCGTTGCCCGCCAGGCACTGGGCCCGACCCTGCGCCATCCGGACCTTCTGCGCCTGGACATCAGTATCTTCATCCTCCACGCCATCCTCATGGCCAGCTTCGTCGCACTGCCCTTGGCCTTCGTCGAGCGTGGCGGCCTGCCCAAGGAAGAGCACTGGTGGGTCTACCTGACCGCGCTGTTCATCTCATTTTTTGCAATGATCCCGTTCATCATCTACGGCGAAAAAAAGCGCAAGATGAAACGCGTACTGGCCGGAGCGGTCAGTGTGTTGCTGCTGGTCGAGGTGTTCTTCTGGCAGTGGGCTGACAACTTGCGCGGACTGGTGATTGGCACCGTGGTATTCTTTACCGCATTCAACCTGCTGGAAGCCTCGCTGCCTTCGTTGGTGAGCAAGGTGTCGCCTGCGGGTGGCAAGGGAACGGCGATGGGGGTGTACTCCACCAGCCAGTTCCTGGGCGCCGCCCTGGGGGGCATCCTCGGTGGCTGGTTGTTCCAGCACGGTGGGCTGAACATGGTGTTTCTCGGTTGCGCGCTGCTGTGTGCCGTATGGTTGGTCGTCGCATTGCGCATGAACGAGCCGCCGTATGTGACCAGCCTGCGCATGCCGCTGACGCCCGAGGCAGTCCGGGAAGCCGGGTTGACCGAACGCCTGATGGCCGTGCCGGGTGTGACCGACGCCGTTGTGGTGGCAGAAGAAGCCGCCATCTATATCAAACTGGATACGAAAATTTTGGACCGTACGACCCTCGAGCGTCTGGTAAACCCAGCCTCTTCGGCGTGCGAAGCCTAGGAGAACGTTATGGCCCGTGGGGTTAACAAAGTCATTCTGGTCGGCACCTGTGGCCAGGATCCCGAAGTCCGCTACCTGCCCAACGGTAACGCCGTGACCAACCTGAGCCTGGCTACCAGCGAGCAGTGGACCGACAAGCAGTCGGGCCAGAAGGTCGAGCGTACCGAGTGGCACCGTGTGTCGCTGTTCGGCAAGGTTGCCGAAATCGCCGGCGAATACCTGCGCAAGGGTTCGCAGGTGTACATCGAAGGCAAGCTGCAGACCCGCGAGTGGGAAAAAGACGGCATCAAGCGCTACACCACCGAGATCATCGTCGACATCAACGGCACCATGCAGCTGCTGGGCGGCCGTCCGCAGAACCAGCAAGGTGGCGGCGACCAGTACAACCAGGGTGGTGGCAACAACTACAACCAGGGTGGCCAGCAGCAACAATACAACCAGGCGCCACCACGTCAGCAGGCCCAGCGCCCGCAACAGGCTCCTCAGCGCCCAGCGCCGCAGCAGCCAGCGCCGCAGCCGGCGGCTGACTTTGACAGCTTTGATGACGATATTCCGTTCTGATCAGAGCGGTTAGCGTCGAGCTACAGCGAAAACCCAGGGCAAATTGCTCTGGGTTTTTTTATGCAAGGCGCAAGAGCGCCTGTCCAGAGTTGTGGAGCTGGCTACACCGGCCCTAGTAAAAAAGCCGCGGCTCCGGCGAATCCAGCAAGCTGACCAGCTTGGTCAGGGCAAAGCCCAACTCCGTGCGGCTTGGCGTCATCAGTGCGATACGCACGCCGCAGGTGGCAGCGCTGCGCTCCGGCAGGAACTGACTGCCACTGACCACGGTGACGCCATTGTTGCGCGCCAGGTTGGCAAATTCGTCGCTGGTCCATGGCTCGGGCAGCTCCAACCAGAGATGGAAGCTATTGGGCTGGCTGCGGACCTTGTAGTTACCCAGGATCTCACGGGCCATTTGCTGGCGCGCGGCCGCTTCGTCCTGCTGCACCTGCACCAGTTGGTCGGCCATGCCGCTGTTGATCAGGTTGCTGGCCAGTTGCGCCATCAACGGCGAGGGCATCCAGACGCTGCTGCGCACCATCGACGAGAGCCGCGAAAGGGTTTGGGGCGGGGCATAGAGGTAACCGATCCGCAGCGCGGGGAGCACGCTTTTGGACAAGCTGGTCAGGTACACCGAGCGCTCTGGGGCATAGGCCGCCAACGGCTTGTAGTCAGGTGCAGGTTCAAGGAAGCCATAGATATCGTCATCGACGATGAACAGGTCGAACTCGCGGGCGATCTCGGCGATGGCTTCACGGCGCGCGTGGGGCATGATCGAGTTGGTGGGGTTCTGGTGGGTGGTCACGCACACCAGCAGGGAAGGGCGGTGTTCCAGGCACGCCGCGCGCAAGGCCTCGGGAATTAAACCGTGCTCGTCCATGGCCACGCCGCGCAGGCGGCGCCCCATGCTGTGCGCCAGGGAAATGATGCCCGGGTAGCAGAATGACTCGCACAGGATGACGTCATCGTTCTTGGACAAACTGCTGATGGCCACCAGCAGCCCGTGTTGGGCGCCCGAGGTCAGCACCACCTGCTGCCAGTTCGCTTCGGGTAGCCAGCGTTGAATCCAGGCCGCACCGGCCTGCTTGTGCGTCGCGTGGCCACCCTCGGTGACGTAATCGAGCACCTGGGCCAGGTCGGGAGATGCTGCCAGTTCGTTTATTGCCCCGCGCAACCAGTCGGTCATGTGCGCGTCATTGGGTTTGATGATCGAAAGGTCGATCTGGCCACTCTCGCGCTCGGCTGGCGCAGGCATGGGGCGTGCTGCCGAGGCTGGCGCATGCGCCGGGCGTTGCTGCAACACAAAGGTGCCGCGGCCGACCTCGCCCACCACCAGGCCCCGTTTGGCGGCTTCGTCATAGGCGCGCCCAATGGTGCCAGGCGTCACGTTCAATGATTCGGCCAAGTCCTTGAGGGTCGGCAGGCGATCGCCAGCGGTCAGTCGGCCGCTGCCGATGTCCTGTTCAAGGGCGTCGGCGATCATCAGATAGACCGGCTGCGCCAGGTCGCTGTAGTGAGGAACCCACATAGAAATGGCACCAAAGGCTGCAAGAACGCGGAAGCCTAGCACGAAAGGTCTGATAGGAGTAATTGTGTTTTCTTGTAGGCAAATTACATCGATTGAGCTGGCTTTTTCCGGCGAGATGAGCGACTGAAGGTCCTTCGGCTTCGGCAGCGCTCGGCGAACTGCTTCAGGGAATTCAGTGGTTTTTCCAGAAATCTTTTGAAATCAATAAGTTGATTGAATCGATGCAATCGATGTGCTCGCGCTATGCTGAAATAAATTGAGTCGATTCTATTTTTGTAATTACAATGATTGAGTCGATGCAATTTGCGGGGTGCCGCCCTGGCTCCACTTATCTCATCGCACAGCTGTGAACGGCTTCAAAAAAAGACAACGTCTGCCGCCTCTGCCCGGCTTAGCACGACACCGAATGGCCTCAAGCTAGCTCAATGGAATATCACTCGAAATGGAAAGCGCACACCTGCAACAAGGAGCCGAGCCTCAGACTTCACTGGAGATCCGCCTGCCTTGGGTAACCTCAAGTGCCTGGCAAATCTTGCTGAACAATACCCCCCTCGATTTTGAAACCAGCAAAGAGCTCTACCCTCAGCTCAAGGATCAGGCGCAAGAGGTGCTGGGCAACGCACTGTGCCAGCAGATTCGTGGTTTCGTCGAAGACCCGCAACTGACCAGCATGATCGTGCGCAATTGCCCACGCGACCGTGACGTACCTCCTACGCCGTACTCGGGGGTGCTCAGCCCGCGCAGCACGCCGATTGCCTGCCTGGTCAGCCTGACCATGCAGAGCCTGATGGGCATCAACCCGATCGTTTATGAGGGGGAGAATGACGGCCGGCTGTTCCGCCATGTCATTCCGGCACGCACTTCATCCAGCCACAAGAGCTCCCACGGCTCGCGGCTGCGTTTTTCCTACCACGTCGACAACCCCGACCTGCCGCTGTCATCCGAACCACTCGGCACGGCCTCCTGCTGCCCGGAATACCTGTCGTTCTTTGGCATGCGCTGCGACCCGCGCATCAGCACAACGCTGGTCAACCTCGATGCGGTAGTGGCGGCGCTGCCGTCGGCCACCGTGCGTGAGCTTTGCCTGCCTCAGTTCGAAATCCGCCGCCCCGACTCGTTTACCGCCAATCGGCGATGCACCGCCGAGTTGCCCGTGCTGGCGCATGGCAATGCCGGCGAGTGGTTGTGCCGTTTCGACAGCGAGAACACCCACGGCCTGAACCTGCGTGCCGAGCAAGCCCTGGCCAGCTTGCGCGGTGTGCTGGAGACCCGCCGCTTCGACGAGCCACACCTGCTGCTGCCGGGCGACTTCATGATTTTCAAGAATCAGCGTGTGTTGCATGCCCGTGATGGCTTCGAGCCGCAGAACGACGGTGCCGACCGCTGGCTGTTGCGCCTGTTCGCGGTCAACGACCTGAACCGAGTGCATTTCGCCCGTGCGGACCACCTCTACGAAGTGCGCTCCTGATCTTTCTCAACGACTCGATGGAAGTAACGATATGGAACTGTTAGGCGCTTTCTGGGCGGAACACTGGCTGCTGGCGATCCTGATGCTGGGGGCGATCGCGTTCATTGCAGGCTTCGTCGACAGCATTGCCGGTGGCGGCGGGTTGTTCCTGGTCCCTGGGTTTCTGTTAGTGGGCATGCCGCCTCAGGTGGCTCTCGGGCAAGAAAAATTGGTGAGCACACTCGGCACGCTGGCTGCCATCCGCAACTTTCTGGCCAACAGCAAGATGGTTTGGAAGGTGGCGCTGGTCGGGGTGCCGTTCTCGTTGCTCGGCGCTTATCTGGGGGCGCACCTGATCGTGTCGATCTCCCAGGAGACCGTGGGCAAGATCATCCTGGCTTTGATCCCGTTCGGCATCCTGATCTTCCTCACCCCCAAAGACCGCCCGGTCGAGGAGCGCGAACTGTCGCCGCGCACGCTCTACACCGTGGTGCCGTTGACCTGCCTGACCATCGGCTTCTATGACGGCTTCTTCGGCCCAGGCACCGGCAGCATGTTCATCATCGCTTTCCATTACCTGCTGCGCATGGACCTGGTCTCCAGCTCGGCCAACTCCAAGACCTTCAACTTCGCCTCCAACATCGGCGCGCTGGTGGCGTTCATCATGGCCGGCAAGGTTGTGTACCTGCTGGCCCTGCCACTGGTGGCCTGCAACATTCTCGGCAACCACATGGGCAGTGCCCTGGCCTTGCGCAAAGGCAACGACGTGGTGCGCAAAGTGTTGGTGTTCTCGATGCTGTGCTTGTTCACCAGCCTGGGCGTGAAGTACCTGGTTTGACCTACCTACTCGGAGATAACTGATGAAAACCGCATTCGTAACCGGCGCCTCCTCGGGGTTTGGCCGAGCCATCTGCCGTACGTTGATTGCCAAGGGCTACCGCGTGATCGGTGGCGCCCGGCGCATGGACAAACTGCAGGCGCTGGAGGGTGAACTGGGGGTCAACTTCATCCCCTTGGCGTTGGATGTCACCGACCCTGCGTCGCTTGAAACGGCTGTCGAGCAGATTCGTGATGCCTCGCTGCAAATCGATCTGTTGGTCAACAACGCCGGGCTGGCGCTTGGGGTCGATCGCGCCCAGGCCAGCAGCGCCGAGAATTGGCAGCGGATGATCGATACAAACATCACCGGGCTGGCCATGGTCACCCACAAGATCCTGCCGCAGATGGTGGAAGCAGACAGCGGGATGATCATCAACATCGGCTCGATTGCCGGCACCTATCCCTATCCAGGCGGCAACGTGTATGGCGCCAGCAAGGCATTCGTGCGCCAGTTCAGCCTCAACCTGCGTGCCGACCTGGCCGGTACCCGCGTGCGGGTGAGCAATATCGAGCCGGGCCTGTGCTCGGGCACCGACTTTTCGGTGGTGCGCCTGAAGGGCGACCTGGACGCGGTGGAGGCGCTGTACCGCGACGTGGAAGCCATCCTGCCGGAGGATATCGCGGCTACGGTGGCGTGGATCGCCGAGCAGCCCGCGCATGTGAATATCAACACCCTCGAAATCATGCCGGTGGCGCAGAGCAGTGCGGCGCTGAATGTGGTGCGAAATCTGCCCAGGCCGTTGGGCGCTGCTTGATAGAGGTGCGCGCGCAGGGTGTTCGCCGTAACATTTTCGGCGCTTATGAGATCGAGCGCCGCCCGCGCGGCGCTTCGCGGGGCAAGTCGGACCGCCGCACCGCCGCTCCCACATCTGTTTCGGGCCAGTGAGGCCTGTGGCATTTGCGCGCGACCGCCTTGTTTGTCCGACGCGATATCGAGGCGGGCGCCAAGGGGCCGCGCGCCAATGCCTCAGGAATAATTGGCCCGAAACAGATGTGGGAGCGGGCTTGCCCCGCGAAGCGCCGCGCGGGCGGCGCTCGATCTCACAGCCGCTGGAGATGTTATGGCGAGCACCTGTCAGCCTCCACACCGATCCCCCCCTGACCCCTGTCATAGCACCTTCCCGATTCTTGACTAGTCTTACCTATCGGCGGCCATCAAAAACCCGCCACCGTGACTACCAAGAGGCGCCGGCTATGTTCCGCGCGTCCACCACCTGATCAGGAGTGCACGATGGACCTCAACCGTCGGCAGTTCTTCAAGGTCGCCGCTGTCGGCCTTGGAGGCTCGAGCCTGGCGGCGTTGGGCATGGCCCCGACGCCGGCCTTCGCCGAGCAGGTGCGTCACTTCAAGTTGGCGCACACCAAAGAGACCCGCAACACCTGCCCCTACTGCTCGGTCGGCTGCGGCCTGATCATGTACAGCCAGGGTGATGCGGGCAAGAACGTCAAACAGAACATCATCCATATCGAAGGCGACGCCGACCACCCGGTCAATCGCGGCACCCTGTGCCCGAAAGGCGCGGGCCTTCTGGACTTTATCCACAGCCCAAGCCGCCTGCAGTACCCCGAGGTGCGCAAGCCGGGCAGCAAGGAGTGGGTGCGGGTGGAGTGGGACGAGGCGCTCGACCGCGTCGCCGACCTGATGAAGCAGGACCGCGATGCCAACTTCATCGAGAAGAACGCCCAGGGGCAAACCGTCAACCGCTGGCTTACCACCGGTTTTCTCGCCGCCTCCGCCGCCTCCAGCGAGGCCGGCTACCTGACCCACAAGGTTGTTCGTGCAACAGGCATGCTGGGGTTCGATAACCAAGCACGTGTCTGACATGGCCCGACGGTGGCAAGTCTTGCCCCGACGTACGGCCGTGGTGCCATGACCAACCACTGGTCCGATATCGCCAACGCGAATCTGGTCCTGGTGATGGGGGGCAACGCAGCAGAAGCGCATCCGTGCGGCTTCAAGTGGGTGACCGAAGCCAAGGCGCACAACAAGGCGCGGCTGATCGTGGTCGACCCGCGGTTTACCCGTACCGCCTCGGTGGCGGACTACTACGCGCCCATCCGCACCGGCAGCGACATCGCCTTCATGGGCGGGCTGATCAATTACCTGCTGAGCACCGACAAGATCCAGCACGAATACGTGCGCAACTACACCGACGTGTCGTTCATCGTCAAAGAAGGCTATGGCTTCGAGGACGGGCTGTTCAGCGGCTACGACGCGGCCAAGCGCGTGTACGCCGACAAGTCCGGTTGGGGCTACGAGCTGGGTGAGGACGGCTTTGCCAATGTCGACCCGACCTTGCAGCACCCGCGTTGCGTGTTCCAGCTGATGAAACAGCACTACAGCCGCTACACCCCGGAGCTGGCCAGCATGACCTGTGGCATGCCGCAGGACGCCATGATGAAAATCTGGGAAGAGATCGCCACCTGCTCGGTACCGGGCAAGACCATGACGATTCTCTACGCACTGGGCTGGACCCAGCACTCGATCGGCGCGCAGATCATCCGCAGTGCGGCGATGGTGCAGCTGTTGCTAGGTAACGTCGGCATGCCGGGTGGTGGGGTCAACGCCTTGCGTGGGCACTCCAATATCCAAGGCCTGACCGACCTCGGCCTGCTGTCCAACTCGCTGCCGGGTTACCTGACCCTGGCCGGTGATGCCGAGCAAGACTACGCCGCGTTCATCGACAAGCGTGCCTCCAAGCCGCTGCGCCCTGGGCAGCTGTCCTACTGGCAGAATTACGGCAAGTTCCATGTCAGCCTGATGAAGGCCTGGTATGGCGCCAATGCCACGGCGGAAAACAACTGGGGCTACGACTGGCTACCCAAGCTCGATGTGCCGGCCTACGACGTGCTGCGCATGTTCGAGATGATGGGCCAGGGCAAGGTCAACGGCTACATCTGCCAAGGCTTCAACCCGATTGCCGCGCTGCCGGACAAGAACCGTGTCACCGCCGCGCTAGGCAAGCTCAAGTGGCTGGTGATCATGGACCCGCTGGCCACCGAAACCTCGGAGTTCTGGCGCAATGCCGGGCCGTTCAACGACGTCGACACGGCCAATATCCAGACCGAAGTGATCCGCCTGCCCACCACTTGTTTTGCCGAGGAGGACGGCTCGCTGGTCAACAGCAGCCGCTGGCTGCAATGGCACTGGAAAGGTGCCGACGGCCCGGGCCAGACCCGCACCGATGTGCACATCATGAGCGAGCTGTTCTTGCGCCTGCGCCAACGCTACCAGGCTGAGGGCGGCGCTTACCCCGATGCGCTGATGAACATCAGCTGGCCGTACAAGGTCCCTGAAGAGCCGTCCCCGGAGGAGCTGGCCAAGGAAATGAACGGCTGGGCGGTAACCGACGTCACCGACCCGACCGGCGCGGTGCTCAAGGGTGGGCAACAGTTGTCGGGCTTCGGCCAGCTCAAGGATGACGGCAGTACCGCTTCGGGTTGCTGGATTTTCGCCGGCTGCTGGACCGAGCAAGGCAACCAGATGGCACGCCGCGACAACAGCGACCCGTACGGCATGCACCAGGTGCAGAACTGGGCCTGGGCGTGGCCGGCCAACCGCCGCATCCTCTACAACCGTGCCTCCAGCGACCCGCAAGGCAAGCCATGGGACCCAGAGAAAAAACGCCTGGTGTGGTGGAACGGCAAAGCCTGGACCGGTACCGATGTGCCCGACTTCAAGGTCGACTCGCCACCGGAAGCCGGGATGAACCCGTTCATCATGAACCCCGAGGGCGTGGCGCGGTTCTTTGCCATCGACAAGATGGCCGAAGGCCCGTTCCCCGAGCACTACGAGCCGTTCGAAACGCCGATCGGCATCAACCCACTGCACCCGCAGAACAAGAAGGCCACCAGCAACCCGGCCGGGCGCATCTTCGATTCGGTGTGGGACAGCCTCGGCACCCATGATGAATTCCCTTACGCGGCGACCACCTACCGGCTGACCGAGCACTTCCACTTCTGGAGCAAGCATTGCCGGCTCAACGCGATCGCCCAGCCCGAGCAGTTCGTCGAGATCGGCGAGGTGCTGGCGAACGAGAAGGGAATCAAGGCAGGTGACCGGGTGCGGGTGTCGAGCAAGCGCGGGCATATCGACGCGGTGGCGGTGGTGACCAAGCGGATTCGCCCGCTGCAGGTCAACAACCAGACCGTGCACCAGATCGGCATCCCGTTGCACTGGGGCTTCACCGGGGCAACCCGGCACGGCTACCTCACCAACACCCTGGTGCCGTTCCTGGGTGATGGCAACACCCAGACGCCGGAGTCCAAGTCGTTCCTCGTCAAAGTGGAGAAACTCTGATGGCCAGCCAAGACATCATCGCCCGCTCGGCCACCACCACCGTACCGCCTTCGGTACGCCAGCAGGAGGAAGTCGCCAAGCTGATCGATACCACCAAGTGCATCGGCTGCAAGGCCTGCCAGGTGGCCTGTTCGGAGTGGAACGAGCTGCGTGACGAGGTTGGCCACAACCACGGCACCTACGACAACCCCCAGGACCTCACGGCCGAGACCTGGACCCTGATGCGCTTCACCGAGCACGAGCGCGACGACGGCAACCTGGAGTGGCTGATCCGCAAGGATGGCTGCATGCACTGCGCCGACCCCGGTTGCCTGAAGGCCTGCCCGAGCCCGGGGGCGATCATCAAGCACGCCAACGGTATCGTCGATTTCAACCAGGACCACTGCATCGGTTGCGGCTACTGCATCACCGGCTGCCCGTTCAACATCCCGCGCATATCGCAGAAGGACCACAAGGCGTACAAGTGCACGCTGTGTTCCGACCGGGTCAGCGTGGGGCTGGAGCCGGCCTGCGTGAAAACCTGCCCGACCGGGGCGATCGTTTTCGGCAGCAAGGACGAGATGAAGGTGCATGCCGCCGAGCGCATCGTCGACCTCAAGTCACGTGGCTACGACAACGCCGGGCTGTACGACCCGGACGGCGTCGGCGGCACCCATGTGATGTACGTGTTGCACCATGCCGACACCCCTCGGCTGTACGCCGGCCTGCCGGACCAGCCGGTGATCAGCCCGCTGGTAGGCTTGTGGAAAGGCTTCACCAAGCCGCTGGCGCTGCTGGCCATGGGCGCGGCGGTGCTGGCTGGGTTCTTCCACTATGTGCGGGTTGGCCCGCAGCGGGTCGAAGAGGACGAGCACCCCACGCCGCCTGATGACAGCGTGCACCAGGTGGACCCTGCGGTGCATGTGTACGATCCGAAGCAGCCCGGTGGGCAAGGGGAGCAACGGCCATGAACCACAACAAGCCTATCCTGCGTTACAACGCCAACGAGCGGACCAACCACTGGATTGTCGCCATTCTGTTTTTCATGGCCGGGCTGTCTGGGCTGGCGCTGTTCCATCCGGCACTGTTCTGGCTAAGCCACCTGTTCGGCGGTGGGCCGTGGACACGCATCCTGCACCCGTTCATGGGCGTGGCCATGTTCGTGTTCTTCCTCGGCCTGGTGGTGCGTTTCTGGCGCGCCAACTTCATCACCGCCAACGACCGCCTGTGGCTGCGCCGCATCGACCGGGTGATGGTCAACCGTGAAGACGGCGTGCCGCCCATTGGCAAGTACAACGCCGGGCAGAAGCTGCTGTTCTGGACGCTGCTGCTGTGCATGCTGGTGCTGTTGCTGAGCGGTGTGGTCATCTGGCGCGCGTACTTCAGCCATTTCTTCGATATCGGCTCCATTCGCCTGGCTACCTTGTTGCATGCGCTGGCGGGTTTTGTGCTCATCCTTAGCATCATTGTGCACATCTACGCCGGTATCTGGATCAAGGGCTCCATTGGCGCCATGCTGCATGGCTGGGTCAGCCGCGCCTGGGCCCGCAAACATCATGAGCTGTGGTACCGCGAGGTGACCGGCGACAAGCCCCCGGGTGATCACGGACGTAAAGAAGGATGAGTACATGAGTACGATACTCGTACCCGGGCAGATCGAGGCCTCGGCGGTGGCGCCGCCCTTTTTGCACCTGCCACCCAAGGGCTTGTTTGCCCTGCGTGCGGAGCGGCTGGAGCTGCTGGCTGAAGGTAATGCCCTTGGCGATTACCTGTGGCTGATCGCGCGGCTGTGCCACCTCCAGCAGTGGCTTGTGGATAACCCGCCTGGTGCTTTGCCTGTGGCCGAAGACCGCCAGCGCCTGTGCATAAGTCATGGGCTGCCGCCGCTGGCAGCCGACAGCCTGGTGCGCGAAGGGCCGTGGCTGGTCTGGCTGCAGGCGTTGCTCGATCAGTTCGGTGAAGTGGCCACGGGGCCGTTGGCTGAAGCGCTGCAGGCACTGCGCAACAGTGACGACGGCCGGCGCAAGGGCTGGGGCATCGCGTTGCTGGCAGGGCAGTTCGATGCCGTGCCGGCCGCGTTTGTGCCGTTTCTGGGCGCGGCGCTGCAAGCCGCCTGGTCCTATTGGCTGCTGGCGCTGCCGGCCTGCGAACTCAAGCCGGCGGGCAGCCTGGCCCAGTGCCCGGCCTGCGGGTCGCCGGCGTTGGCCGGTGTGGTGCGTAACCGTGGCAAGCATAACGGTCTGCGTTACCTGGCCTGCTCGTTGTGTGCCTGCGAGTGGCATGTGGTGCGGGTCAAGTGCGTGTACTGCGAGTCGAGCAAGGACCTGCGCTATACCAGCTTGGAGGATGATCGCCATGCGCCGGGCAAGGCGCCGTTGCAGGCCGAGTGTTGCCCGGGGTGCAACACCTACCTGAAGCAGCATTATCTGGAGAACGATGCCGCTGCCGAGCCGCTGGCCGATGACCTGGCCAGCCTGGCGCTGGATATCCGGCTGGATGAGGAAGGGTTTCATCGCCTGGCGCCAAACCTGCTGCTGGCGCCGGGTGGCGGG
Source organism: Pseudomonas sp. ITEM 17296 (assembly GCF_028895205.1). Lineage (NCBI taxonomy): Bacteria > Pseudomonadati > Pseudomonadota > Gammaproteobacteria > Pseudomonadales > Pseudomonadaceae > Pseudomonas > Pseudomonas sp. ITEM 17296. The sequence continues at coordinate 52,269 of NZ_WJRS01000010.1, forward strand.
TGAGTGTCTACACTGCAAGATCGAGTCGCGCCCTTCGCGGGGCAAGCCCGCTCCCACAGGTACTTCGCTGTATTCGGAACCAGCAAGTTCTCTGTGGGAGCGGGCTTGCCCCGCGAAAGGGCCAGAACAGACAACGGATCAGCTGAAGGTAGTACCTGATGTCTTCAAGCCTCGCCAACGACACCCCACGCCTGCCTTCCATCGACACCCTCCTGCGTCATCCGGCCTGCCTCCCGCTGATCGACCGCCACGGCCGCGACGCTGTACTCGCCACCCTGCGCCAACTGCTCGATGACCTGCGCGAGCCCGCCCATCTGGGCCAACTCAGCGCTGCCGAGTTGGCCGCAGAGGTACTGCTCGGCCGCACTGGCGAGCGCCTGGCTACCCAGCAACGCAGCCAGGTCCGCCGGGTGTTCAACCTCACCGGCACCGTGCTGCACACCAACCTCGGCCGCGCCCTGTTGCCGGAAGAGGCTATCGACGCCATGCAGACCGCCGCCCGTTACCCGCTCAACCTTGAGTTCGACCTGGCCACCGGCAAGCGCGGCGACCGTGACGACCTGATCGAAGGCCTGATCCGCGAATTGAGCGGTGCCGAAGCCGTCACCGTGGTCAACAACAACGCCGCAGCGGTGCTGCTGGCGCTGAACAGCCTGGGGGCGCGCAAGGAGGGCATCATCTCCCGAGGCGAGCTGATCGAGATCGGCGGGGCCTTTCGTATCCCCGACATCATGGCCCGTGCAGGCGTACGGCTGCACGAGATCGGGACCACCAACCGCACCCATGCGCGCGACTACGAGGCCGCCATCGGCCCGCGCACCGGCCTGCTGATGCGCGTGCACTGCAGCAACTACAGCATCCAGGGCTTCACGACCCAGGTGCCTACCGCCGAGCTGGCGCGCATTGCCCATCACCATGAACTGCCGCTGCTCGAAGACCTGGGCAGCGGCAGTTTGCTTGACCTTACCCGCTGGGGCCTGCCCGCCGAACCGACCGTGCGCCAGGCACTGGCAGATGGCGCCGATATCGTCACCTTCAGCGGCGACAAGCTGCTTGGCGGGCCACAAGCCGGGATCATCGTCGGGCGCAAGGACCTGATCGCCAAGATCAAGAAGAACCCCCTCAAACGTGCGCTGCGCGTCGACAAGATCACCCTCGCCGCCCTTGAAGCGGTGCTGGCGCTGTACCGCAACCCGGACCGGCTGGCCGAGCGCCTGCCCAGCCTGCGCCTGCTGACCCGCAGCCAGGCCGAGATCCAGGCCCAGGCCGAGCGCCTGGCGCCCGAACTCAAAGCCCGCCTCGATGGGCAATGGGCGGTCAGTGTGGAACCGGCACTGGGCATGATTGGCAGCGGCAGCCAGCCGGTGGCGCGCCTGCCCAGCGCCGCGTTGTGCCTGCGCCCGCAGGTGTCGAAGAAGCTGCGCGGGCGCAGCCTGCATGTGCTGGAGCGCGCCTTGCGCGAGTTACCGGTGCCGGTGCTGGGGCGTATCGACGACGATGCGCTGTGGCTCGACCTGCGCCAGTTGGACGATGAAGCCCAGTGGCTGGCGCAGCTGCCTGCCCTGCAACTGGGGCCGGTGCAGTGATCGTCGGTACCGCTGGCCATATCGACCACGGCAAGACGGCGCTGCTGCAGGCCTTGACCGGGCAGGCTGGCGACCACCGTCAGGAAGAACGCGAGCGCGGCATGACCATCGACCTCGGCTATCGCTATGCCGCACTGGCCGAAGGTGCGCCACTGACCGGTTTCATCGATGTGCCGGGCCATGAGCGCTTTATCCACAACATGCTGGCAGGGGCGCACGGCATCGACCTGGTGTTGCTGGTGGTGGCTGCGGACGACGGCGTCATGCCGCAAACCCGCGAGCACCTGGCGATCATCGAGTTGCTGGGCATTCCTCAGGCGTTAGTGGCGGTCAGCAAATGCGACCGGGTAGCGCCGGCTCGCCTGGCAGAAGTGCACGCGCAGATCGCCGCGCTGCTGGCGCCGGGGCCGTATGTGGGGGCCTCGCAGTTTGCACTGTCGAGCATCACGGGCGAGGGTGTGGAGGCATTGCGCCAGGCACTGCTGCAGGCGCAAGGGCGCGTGCGGCAGCGCAGTGTGCGCGGCGGTTTTCGCCTGGCCATCGACCGCGCCTTCGCGGTGTCTGGCGCTGGCGTGGTGGTCACCGGCACGGCATTGGCCGGCCAGGTCAGTGCGGGTGACACCCTGTTGTTGGGCAAGGCTGGCAAACCCGTGCGGGTGCGCGGCCTGCATGCCCAGAGCCAGGCCGCGCTGATGGCCGAAGCGGGCCAGCGGGTGGCGCTGAACATCGCTGCCGAGCGGTTGTCCGTCGAACAGGTGCACCGGGGTGACTGGCTGGTGCCCGAATGGCTGCACGCACCCAGCGTTCGGGTCGATATCGAGCTGACGTTGCTGGCGGGGGAAACCCGCCCGTTCGAGCACTTCAGCGCTGTGCACGTCCACCTCGGCACTCAGGATGTGACCGCCCGCGTGGCGCTGCTCGAAGGTGAGGCACTGCTGGCCGGCCAGCGGATGTTTGCCCAGTTACTACTCAACGCGCCGCTGCAGGCCGTGCATGGCGACCGGCTGGTGCTGCGCGACCAGCGCGCCCAGCGCACGCTGGGGGGCGGGTGGGTACTTGACCCGTTTGCGCCCAGTCGGCAGCGTCGAAGCGAGGCGCGGCTGCGCCAGTTGCAGGTGCTGCGTGATGCCGAGGGCCTGGAGCAAGCGTTACCCGCCTTGTTGGATGCCGCGCCCGCAGGGCTCGACCCGCAGCGGCTGGAGCGACAGTTCAACCGCCTGCGTGCGAGCTGGCAGTTGCCCGCGAATGTTCTGGTGATTGCCACGCGCCAGGGGCCGTTGCTATTTGCTCGTGCGACGTGGGATGCGTTGAAGCAGCAGGTGCTGGAGCGGCTGGCACTGTTTCATCAGCAGGAGCCTGACCAACTCGGCCCGGACCGCGACCGTTTACGGCGCTTTGCTGCCTTGCCGCTGGAGCGTCCGGCGTTTGTCAGCCTGCTGGATGAATTGCTTGATGAGGGGCAGGTTGCCAGCAGCGGCCCGTGGTTGCACCTGCCCGATCACAAGGTGCAATTGAGTGAGGCCGATAACGCGCTATGGGCGCGGTTGGAACCCCGCTTGCTGGAAGGGCAGTACGACCCGCCGTGGGTGCGGACGCTGGCCAGTGAATTGGGCTGCGCCGAAACGGATGTGCGCTTGCTGATGCGCAAGCTGGCCAGGCTGGGCCTGGTGCACCAGGTGGTGCGGGACCTGTTCTACCCGGCTGCGACGGTACAGCGCATGGCCGCGCTGCTGCTTGGCCAGGTGAGTGAAGCGCCGGTAGTGCAGGTGGCTGCGTTTCGCGATATGTTGGGCATCGGTCGCAAGCGCAGTGTGCAGATTCTTGAGTATTTCGACCGCATCGGCCTGACCCGCCGGGTGGCCGACCAGCGTTACATCCGCGCCGACAGCGCCCTGGCCCAGCAGCAGGCCAGGCACTGAGTTCTAGGAAGGCAATCGCGCCCGGTGGCGCGGCCGGGCTTCAAACCCGGTTGGGGACGGCAGCCGTTCCCGGGCAGGTTCGACTCCCGCTGCCTTCCGCCATTAACTTCTCCCTTTAGGGCCTCTTCGCGGGTAAACCCGCTCCCACAGGGGCTTTACAGTTCTTGAGACGTGTGCAGTACCTGTGGGAGCGGGTTTACCCGCGAAGAGGCCCTAAAGCGCGACGCTTAAGCCCGCTCTCCACACAGATCCAGCGCAAACCACTGCTCAGCAGCTTCTGCACCCAACCCAGCCCCCAGCAGCGCAAACAGTTTGCCCAACGCTGCCTCACGGGTCATGCCGCCGCCACTGACCAGGCCAGCGCCACGCAGGCGGTTACCCGCCGCATAGGTATCGAACACCACCGACCCTTCCGGGCATTGGCTGATCGCAACCAGCACCACACCCCGCTGACGCGCCGTTTGCAGTACGTCCAGCAATGCCTGGTCATCCGAGGGCCCTGTGCCGCTGCCGTAGCACTCCAGCAGCAAACCTTGCACGCCGCTGTCGAGCACTGCCCGCAGATGCCCGGCCTGCAAGCCAGGGAACACCGGCATCACCGCCAGGTTGACCGGCTGGCGCGGGTGCTGGTAGCCAAGCTCGGCGGGCAGGGTGGTGGCACGCTCACCGTCGCGATGGCGCGGCAGCGCGGCAAAGGCATCGAAGGCCTCGCTGCGCAGTTTCGAGGCCCGGCAGCCGTGCAGCAACTGCCCGTGGAAGTACAGCTGCACGCCGTCTTCCAGGCCTTGTTCGAACTGGCGCAGGGCGCCGCACAGGTTGTCCCAGGCATCGCTGCCCGGTGCGCCGGCCGGCAACATCGAGCCGGTCAACAGCACCGGCACCGGCAAGCCAAGCAGCAGGAACGACAACGCCGCGGCGCTGTGAGCCAGGGTGTCGGTGCCATGCAGGACCAGCACCGCATCATGGCCGGCAACGTCCACCGCCTCGACGATGGCATCGCGCATGGCCAGCCAGTTGTGCTGCTGCATGTTGGCGCTGTCGAGCAGCGGGTTCATTTCCTGCAGTGTCCAGTGCAGTTGGGGTGCATCGGCCATCTGGGCGAAATGCTCGCGCATCCGCGCCTCGAAACCACCCGCTGGCGCCAGGCCTTCTGGGGTTTCGAGCATGCCGATGGTGCCGCCGGTGTAGAGGACGAGAAGATTCTTTACTGCGCGCATGGAGATCATCCGAGGCGGTAAGCGGAGAAAGAAAAGCCGCCCGCAGGTGGGGCGGCTGGGCAGGGCAGGATATCAGCGCTGAAGCTGGGCTTGGCCCACGGCTTTGTCAGCGGCTGTTTCGGCTTGCGTATTGGCAGGCCAGGCATTGCGGTCCAGGTCCAGGTCGGCAAACTTGGCCGAATCGAACACTGGCTGCTTGATGCCAGCCTTGCGCTGATCATCGTAGTCGCGCATCACCCGCAGGCCGACCTTGAACAGCAAGGCCAGGGCAACCAGGTTGACGAAGGCCAGGCAGGTCATGGTGATGTCGGCGAAGGCGAACACGGTCGACAGGTCCTGCATCGAGCCCCACACCACCAGCGCCAGCACCAGGCCGCGGAACAGCATCAGCACGGCACGGTTGCGGGTCAGGAACTGCAGGCTGTTTTCGCCCAAGTAGTAGTTGTAGAGGATGCAGGTGAAGACGAACAGCGACAGCGCGACGCTGACGAACAGGCGCCCCCAGTCACCGACCACGGCGGCCAGCGAGTTTTGGGTCAGGACGATGCCGTCACCTTCGAAGCCTGGGGTGTAGAAGCCCGACAGCAGGATCAGCAGCGCGGTGCAGGTGCAGATCACGAAGGTGTCGAGGAACACGCTGAACGCCTGGACCACGCCTTGCGCGCCCGGGTGCTTCACGGCCGCCACGGCAGCGACGTTGGGCGCACTGCCCAGGCCCGCTTCGTTGGCGAATACGCCACGCTTCACGCCCATGACGATGGCACTGCCCAGCAGGCCGCCGAACGCGGGGTCGAGGCCGAAGGCGCTCTTGAAGATGGTTTCCAGCATGGCTGGCACGTGCTCGATCTGGGTGCCGATCACGTACAGCGTCACGCCGATGTAGGCCAGCGTCTTGACCGGTACCAACAGGTCAGACACGGCGGCGATGCGCTTGATGCCACCGAGGAAGGTGATGGCCAGCAGCACGGCCAGGACGATACCGGTGTGCTTAGGGTCGAAGGCAAAGGCGTTCTGCAGCGAGTGGGTCACGGTGTACGACTGCAGGCCAATGAAGGCGAAGCCGTAGGTGACCAGCAGCAGGATCGAGAACACGATGGCCATGTTCTTGCGCTTCAGGCCGTGCTGGATGTAGTAGGCCGGGCCACCACGGTACAGGCCGTCACCGTCTGCGCGTTTGTAGACCTGGGCCAGCGTGCATTCGAAGAAGCTGCTGGACATGCCCACCAGCGCGGTGACCCACATCCAGAAGACCGCGCCTGGGCCGCCCAGGGTCACGGCAATGCCAACACCGGCGATGTTACCGGCGCCAACGCGGCCGGCGAGGCTCAGCATCAGGGCCTGGAAGGAGCTCAGCTGGCCTGCCTGGCCACGCAGCGATTCCTTGAACACACCGAACATGTGCGCAAAATGGCGGAACTGGACGAACCGCGAGCGGATGGTGAAGTAACCGCCGAGACCGACGATCAACACGATGAGGAGTTTCCCTGAAAGGAAATCGTTGAGTACTTCGAGCATTAAAATGACCTCGATTCTTATTCTTCGTGTGGAATGACCAGCGGACGGCAGGCGCACCGCTATCGTTGGGGCGCATGTTTGGCTATGACAAGAGTGGTTACAATTTCGCGGGTTGCTCTGACTTGATGCGACTTGATGCTACACTTGCGCCATTCGCGTCACCTGGATTCTGAACATGAGCGATCATTTCGCTACCAACCTCAAACTGGCCTGCAGCCACTACCGCTCTATCTCGGAAGTTTGCCGACAGCTGTCGATCAACCGCGCGCAGTTCAACAAGTACCTCAGCGGCCAGAGCCGTCCGACGGCTTTCAACCTCAAACGCATCGGCGATTTCTTCGGTGTCGAGGATTACGAGCTGAACCAGCCGCCCGAGCAGTTCGCTCGGCTGATTGGCGCCCGTGTGTCGGCGGTGGCTGAACAGCCAAGCGACCCGATCAGCGAGTTGTTCCGCCCCTTGCACGAGCACGCGGGCAACCTGTCGCGCTACTGCGGCTATTACTTCGAGTACTCCAACTGCATGTCGGTACCGGGGTCGATCCTGCTATCGCTGGTGCACCTGCGTGAAGAGCGCGGCCGCTTCCTGTTCGAGCGCCAGGAGCGTCAGGAGCGCAGCAGTGCTACCGACCTGCATGCCGAGGTGCGTTGCCGCTACTTGGGCGCGGCGTTCCAGTTGCAGGACCGGATGTTCCTGATCGACTACGAGTCGCTGACCCTTAACGAGATGAGCCAGACCATCCTCATCCCCAGCTTCAAGAGCCGCATCACCCGCCTGAACGGCCTGAAGACCGGCGTTTCCAGCGGCGACCGACGCAACCCGGCCTGCACCCGAGTGGTGTGGGAGTACCTGGGCGAAGAGATCAACCGCATCAATGCCTATCGCCAGGTCAAGCTGTACCGGCCGGATGACCCGCGTATCGATGACGACGTGCGCGAGCGGTTGAGTGTGGGGCCGTTGAGTAATGGCTTGTTCGAGATCGAGTAACCTCTCGCTCGCTACTTAAAGCAGCATTTAATACACCTGCCCTGGACTGATGAGCTGAATCCAGCATTGCCTGACCCATTCTCCGATTGGGTTGTTATCGCTGAGCAGGAGCTTGGTTGCCATCAGGCAGCACACTGTAATCAGCAAGGGTTTGATCAGGCGTGGCCCGAAGTGCAGCGCGCAGCGCGCGCCTGCTTGTGCACCGATGATGGCGCATGCTGCCATTGTCAGTGCCAAGTGCCAGATGATCGAGTCACTCAGCACGAACACCGATAGTGCTCCCAGGTTGCAGGATGCGTTGAGCAACTTGCTGTTGCATACCGCCTGCAAGATGTTCTGCCCGAGCAATACAGTGAACGCAACCATGAAGAATGAGCCGGTGCCTGGGCCAAAGATCCCATCATAGAAACCGATCAGCGGCACAATCGTTGCCGCGAAGCAGGCTGTCGATACTCTACGTTTGCGTTCTTGCTCGTTGAGCTTGGGGCTGAGTGCGAAGTAGCCAGCGACTGCGATCAACAAGACAGGTACGCATGCTTGCAGAAATGCTCTGTCGAGCAGGCTGATCGATAATGCGCCCGCCGCACCGCCTGCAAATGACAGAATGGCCATGGGCAAGCCAGCTCGCCAATCAATCATGCGCTTGCGTGCAAATGCCCACACTGCAGAAACGCTTGCCGACGACGCTTGCAGTTTGTTGGTGGCCATTGCAGCCAGTGGGTCAATGCCTGCGATGAACAGCGCGGGCAGCGTTAGCATTCCCCCGCCCCCTGCAATGGCATCAAAAAAACCAGCGAGCAATGCGACAACCGCGAGAATTATCAGTGTAGAAACTTCAACTTCCACTCGGTGCCTCCTTGCAACCAAGCGTACCAATAGGCGCCGGTTATCCTGGATAATTTCAGGTGCGTGAAGCGTCTGGCTGTTGTTGATCAGCAGCGCTGTTTGGGCTCGCAGGCCTTATGAAGAAGGGCGAACTGGTAACTGCCGTATCGCAGTGTTAAATCAGGGTGCTGATCGAACTGCAGGTGGAATCTAAAGTGCAGTATTTCAGGCAAGGTTTCGCTATAACTTCCTATCATTATTTTTCTTGTATGTAGGTTTTGTCGGGTTTTTTCTGGATCTGCGAATTATTAAGCCAGGCTTTTTTCATTTGTGATGCAGGACCAGGCTCATGCGCTGTGTAGGGCATTTCTCATGCAGTGGTAGGAATGGGCTGTGCAAGTTCATCCCAGCCTAGGGTTGGACTTCCCCGCCCGGAAACCGCAAAATGACCCCTTTCCCTCAATCAACCTCTCCGGATCTGCTGACTCTATGCGTATGCGCCTAATGCTGTTGGGTGGTGGCAATGCCCTCGGGCAAGCGCTGATTCGTCTCGGGGCTGAAGAGGACATTGCATTCCTGGCACCGCGCCCGCCGGAGAACGGCTGGGACCCGGCCAGCCTCACTCAGCTGCTCGACGATCACCGCCCCAATGCCTTGGTCAACCTGGCCTATTACTTCGACTGGTTCCAGGCCGAGTCGGTCAGCGAACAACGCCTGGCTCAGCAAGAGCGGGCGGTGGAGCGGCTGGCAGAGTTGTGCCAGCACCACCAGATCACCTTGGTGCAGCCTTCGAGCTACCGGGTTTTCGACGGGTCGCGGGCCACGGCCTACAGCGAGAAAGACGAGCCGGTGCCGCTCGGCCTGCGTGGCCAGGCCCTGTGGCGCATCGAGCAGAGCGTGCGGGCGGCGTGCCCGCAACATGTGCTGCTGCGCTTTGGCTGGCTGCTCGATGAAAGCGTAGACGGTGCACTGGGCCGTTTCCTGACCCGCGCCGAACAACCCCAGGAATTGCTGCTGGCAGATGACCGCCGCGGCAACCCGACGCCGGTCGATGACGCTGCCCGGGTGATCCTGTCGGTGCTCAAGCAGCTCGATTGCAGCGCGCCGCTGTGGGGCACCTACCATTACGCCGGCAACGAAGCGACCACGCCACTGGCGCTGGGGCAGGCGATTTTGACCGAGGCTGGCCAGTACCGTCAGCTGGCGGTGCAGGCGCCCACGCCACAGGCCCATGCCGCGCGGCCGGACGCCAGCGAAGAGCCCCAGCACGCCGTGCTGGCCTGCAAGAAAATCCTTCACACCTTCGGTATCAAGCCCCGCGCCTGGCGCGCCGGCCTGCCGCCCCTACTGGACCGTTTCTACCGCCATGGCTGATGCCCCCATCCTGATCACCGGCGGTGCCGGCTTCATCGGCTCTCACCTGTGCGATGCGCTGTTGGCCAAAGGTTACGCCGTACGCATTCTCGACGACCTGTCCACTGGCAAGCGGGATAACCTGCAGATTACCCACCCACGCCTGGAACTGATCGAAGGCGATGTCGCCGATGCCGGGTTGGTCAGCCGTGCGGCCGCTGGTTGCGCTGCGGTGGTGCACCTGGCGGCCGTGGCGTCGGTGCAGGCTTCGGTCGAGGATCCGGTAAAGACTCACCAGAGCAATTTCATCGGCACCCTGAATGTCTGCGAAGCCATGCGCCTGCACGGCGTGCGTCGGGTGCTGTTCGCCTCCAGTGCTGCGGTGTATGGCAACAACGGCGAAGGCGAGTCGATTGCTGAAGAAACACCGAAAGCGCCGTTGACCCCTTACGCTGTGGATAAGCTGGCCAGCGAGCAGTACCTGGATTTCTACCGCCGCCAGCATGGTCTGGAGCCGGTGGTGTTCCGCTTCTTCAATATCTTCGGCCCGCGCCAGGACCCTTCCTCGCCGTATTCGGGCGTGATCAGCATCTTCAGCGAGCGTGCCACCCAAGGGCTGCCGATCACGGTGTTCGGGGATGGTGAGCAGACCCGGGATTTCCTTTATGTAGGGGACCTGGTGCACGTGATGATCCAGGCGCTGGAGCAGCTGCAGGTCGAGGAGGGCGCGGTGAACATCGGCCTGAACCAGGCGACTTCGCTCAACCAGCTGTTGACGGCCCTGGAAAAGGTAATCGGCAGCTTGCCAGCGATCAGCTATGGCCCAGCCCGCTCGGGCGACATTCGCCATTCGCGGGCGGATAACCAGCGCTTGCTGACACGCTTCGATTTCCCGGCGCCAACGCCATTGGTCGACGGCTTGTCCCGCTTGCTCGGCAAGGCCTGACCGCAGGCTCGGCAACGCACGCCGTCCTGTAGGAGCAGCCTTGCGCTGCGAAGAGGCCGGTGGCAACACAGTAGATTTTCACTGCTGCCACCGGCCTCTTCGCAGCACAAGGCTGCTCCTACAGGAGTCTTGGCTCGTCAGCCACGTGGCGCCGGGCTCAACCGTGCCGCACCACCGTGCGCTGGCAATCATCAGGCCCCAACACCCGCCCATCCCGAGCGCGCACTTGCAGGGTCTCGACCGTTTCCCCTGTGGCGCGGTCCAGCAACGCCGATCGCGTTTCTCCCGCCTCGAACAAGAACTGCTCCCCCCACTGGCGCAAGGCGATCACCAACGGAAACACCGAACGCCCTTTTTCGGTCAGCACATACTCTTTGTAGGCACTGCCATCCGATGCCGGCTGCAACGCCAACAGCCCACTCTCCACCAGTAACTTGAGCCTTGAGGCCAGGATGTTCTTGGCCAGCCCGAGGTTCTTCTGAAACTCACTGAAGCGGCGCAAGCCATCGAAGGCGTCGCGCAGGATCATCAGCGCCCAGCGATCACCCAATACTTCAAGGGCCCGGGCTACCGGGCATTGTCCGTTCGTTTCGTCGAGCATCGTGCGGCTCTCTCAAGGGTTCTGGTTGCAGATTAAAACTACATTTGCTAGAAATCCATATGTGGTTTTAATTTGAAACCAGATTGAAGGGATACGCCATGCACACCCCGAACGCTACACAACCCCGCCTGACCCGTGCGATGACCCTGTTACTGGCCCTCACCTGCGGCATTGCAGTGGCCACGGTGTACATCGCCCAGCCCTTGCTCGAGTCCATGGCAAGGGACCTGGGGGTAGGGCAGCAGCGCATAGGCTGGGTGGTCGGCGCCATCCAGGCCGGCTATGCGCTGGGCTTGCTACTGATCGTGCCGCTAGGCGACCTGATCGACCGCAAGCGCCTGATCGTCGGCCAGTTGTGGGTTTCGGCCCTGGCCCTGTTGGCGGTAGGCATGGCCTGGGACTGGGCGGTGCTGCTGATGGCGCTGGCGCTGGTCGGGTTGATGGCCGTCATGGTGCAGGTGATGGTGGCGCATGCCGCCACCCTGGCCACCCCCGCACAGCAGGGGCAGGCGGTGGGCACGGTCACCAGCGGGGTGGTGCTGGGCATTCTGCTGGCGCGGCTGGTGTCTGGCTTCGTCGCCGACATGGCGGGCTGGCGTGTCGTCTATTTTGCCGCCGCTGGGGTACTGATGCTGATGGCCTGCCTGCTCTGGCGCGGCATGCCGGGTGCCCGGCCGGCGGCGCAGCGCCTCGGTTACCTGGCATTGACGGGCTCGCTGTGGGCCTTGTTCAAGGAAGCCCCTGCCCTGCGCCGACGCGGGTTATACGGCCTGTTGATCTTTGCCGCCTTCAGCGTGCTGTGGAGCGCGATGGTGCTGCCGCTGAGCGCTTCGCCCTTGGCGCTCAGCCATACCCAGATCGGCCTGATTGGCCTGGCCGGCGTGGCGGGCGCGGTTGCCGCTTCCCGGGCCGGTCGGCTGGCCGATCAAGGCCGCGGCGAGCGCACCACCGGGTTCGCCCTGGCGGTACTGACGGTGTCGTGGCTGCCGACGGCGTTCGTCGAGCATTCGCTGCTGGCGTTTCTAGTGGGGGTGGTGTTGCTCGATTTTGCGGTGCAGGCCGTGCATGTCACCAATCAGAGCCTGTTGCTGGCCGGGCGCAGCGCACAGGCGAGCCGCCTGATTGGCGCCTACATGTGCTGCTATTCACTGGGTAGCGGGTTGGGCGCGGTGCTGGCGACCTGGGTCTATGCCCGATGGGGGTGGGCGGCGGTGTGCGGGCTGGGGGCGGGGATCAGTGCGACAGCCTTGGGTTGCTGGCTGGGGGCGAGAACAGGGAGCGCGGCAATGGCCGCCCTCCCTGCCAGGGATCAGAACTTGTAGCCAAGGCCGACCATGTAGACCCACGGGTCGACGTCGACGTCGACCTTGGTCTTGCTGTAGCCCAGCGCGGTCGGGCCGTTGACGCTGGCCTTGGTGTCGATGTCGACGTACCAGACCGAGGCGTTGACCAGCAGGTTGTCGGTAAGCATGTAGTCCATGCCCAGCTGGCCAGCGATGCCGACCGAATCCTGCAGCTTCAGGTTGCTGAAGCCTTGTTCTTTACGCGCGCTGCTCAGGTCTTCATCGAAGAACAGGGTGTAGTTGATGCCCACGCCGGCATACGGCTGGAAGCGGGAGTTCGGCTCCATCGGGTAGTACTGCAGCGACAGGGTCGGTGGCAGTTGCTTGATGTCGGCCAGCTTGCCGTCCAGGCCGCCGCCCAGGCCCTTGACGCCCACGGTGTGCTTGAACGGGGTGGCCGCCAGCAGCTCCAGGCCGATGTGGTCGGTGAGCATGTAGGCGAAGGTCAGGCCCAGCTGGGTGTCGCTGTCCAGGGTTGCCTTGGTGCCCGACACCTTGTTGCCGTCGAACTTGAGGTCGCCGCTGCTTTCGTTCGGTGCGGTAGTGATGGCACCGGCGCGCAGGATCATATCGCCTGCCTGATAGGCGTGGGCGGCAGGGGCGGCGAGCGCAAGGGCCACAAGCGAGGCGCCGAGCAAGGACTTGTTCATGGAAGCTCCCAGAGGACATTAGTAATTGAGTAGTCCAATGGTACGGATGCGTCTAAACCGAAAGTTTGACCCAGCTCAAAGAAGCGTCGGAACGAATTCGAAACAGTTCTCACTTCAGCTCATAAGCGTATATTTTCTCGGCTTCCATCTGGTATCCGGCGTCGGCCAGTTCGCTGCTGGAGGCGCTCACCTGCATCTTTCCCTCGATCCAGTAGGGCTGATACAGGTCTTCGACGCGCACGCCCATCTCGCTGAAGATGTGCACGATCTGGTTCGAGGGTGGTGGCGGCACGTGGATGCAAGCGCCGTAGTAGGGCACCAAGAGGAATTCGGTGGTGCGGCCTTCTTCGCTGACCTCCAGCGGCACGATGTAGCCGGGCAGCTTGATCTGCTGGCCATCCAGGCTTTTCACCACCGGGGCATCCGGCGCCTGCTGGCGGGCGGCGGGCGCCGATTCGGCGGCCAGAGCGTCACTCAGCTTTGACAGGTCGTGCAGCGGGGCCAGTTGCGGCGGGATGACAGGGGCGCCTTCCGGGATCAATGCAGGCCAATCGAGTTCGCGGGGTTCGGCCGCCCAGGTGGGGGCGGCGAGTACTACCAGTGATAACAGAAGCGCGCGGAGCATGGCGTTTTCTCAGAGGTGGATCGACAAGCCATCGGCCAGCGACTGCCGATAGGCACGCCAGGCCGGCACGCTGCCCATCAGCAGTGCAGCCCCGAGGATAATAGCCAGCAGCGTCCATTCATGGGCACTCGGCAGGGCCAGCGGCAGGAACAACCCATAGTTGGCCTGCACATAGCCCTGCGCCAGGGCGATGCCGGCGTACAGCAAGCCTAGCCCGGCGACAATTCCCACCACAGCCAGCGACAGCGCCTCCAGTATCAGCAACCCGGCGATATGCCAGGGCCGGGCACCGACCGAGCGCAAGATCGCCATCTCCCGCCGGCGCTCGTTGAGGCTGGTGAGAATCGCCGTCAGCATACCGATCAACCCGGTCAGCACCACGAACAGCGAAACCACGAACAGCGCCTGCTCGGCGGTGCCCATCAGGCTCCAGAGCTCCTGCAGGGCCACCCCGGGCAAGATCGCCAGCAAGGGTTCGTTGCGGTACTCGTTGATTTCCCGTTGCAGGCTGAAGGTGGCGATCTTGCTGTTGAGGCCAAGCATGAACGCGGTGATGGCGGCAGGTTGCAGGTCCATGGTACGTGCCTGGTCGGCACTGATGCGCCCGGCACCGCGGGCGGGCACGCCGTTGTGCCAATCGATATGGATCGCCTCCATGCCACCCAGGCTGATATGCAGGGTGCGGTCGACCGGGGTGCCCGTACGCTTGAGCACGCCGACCACGGTGAACGGCTTGTCGTCATGCTTGACCAGGCTGATCGCGGCGACGCCATGCGCCAGTACCAGCTTGTCGCCCAGTGTGTAGTGCAAGGCGTCGGCCACTTCGGCGCCGAGCACCACTTCGAACGGGTCGTCGACGAAGGCGCGGCCCTGGCTCAGCTCCAGGTGCTGCCTGCGGCCATATTGGTAGTGGCTGAAGTAGTCGCCAGTGGTGCCCATTACGCGATAGCCGCGGTGCGAGTCGCCCAGCGAGATAGGGATCGCCCACTTCACCCGTGGGTCCTGGGCGTAATGCTGGTAGCTGTCCCAGCGGATGTTGTTGGTGGCGTTGCCAATACGAAACACCGAATACAGCAGCAGGTTCACCGAGCCCGAGCGGGCGCCGACGATCAGGTCGGTACCGCTGATGGTGCTGGCGAAGCTGGCGCGGGCTTCGGTGCGCACGCGCTCTACCGCCAGCAGCAGGCACACCGACAGGGCAATGGCGAACGCGGTGAGGAAGGCGGTGAAACGGCGGTTGGCCAGGCTGGCCAGGGCAAGACGAAGCAGGTACATCAGGCCTCCCGGGGCTTGGCGGCGCGGTTGAGTTCGGCCAGGGAAAGGTGGCGGTCGAACAGCGGTGCCAGGCTCTGGTCATGGCTGACGAACAATAGGCTGGCGCCGGCTGCCCGGCACTCGTCGAACAACAGGCGGATGAAGGCTTCGCGGGTGTCGGCATCGAGGGCCGAGGTCGGTTCGTCGGCGATCACCAATTCCGGTTGGCCGATCAGTGCTCGTGCAGCGGCTACCCGTTGCTGCTGGCCGATCGACAGGCTGTCGGCGCGCCGGGCAAGTAGGGCGGGATCGCCCAGGCCCAGGTGGGCGAGCAGCGTGGCGGCGGCCTGGTCGACACTGCCATGGCGCAGGGCCGCGCGTGTGGCGCGGCTGCGCGAAAAGCGGCAAGGCAGCTCGACGTTCTCGCGCACCGACAGAAACGGCAGCAAGTTGAACTGCTGGAAGATGTAACCCGTGTGGTCGACCCGGAAGCGATCGCGCGCGCCTTGGCCGAGGCCACTGAGGTCGTGGCCGAGCAGGCGAATGCGGCCCTGGCCAGGCAGGTTCACGCCGCCCAGCAGGCCCAGCAGCGTGGTCTTGCCGCTGCCGCTGGGGCCTTTGAGAAACAACGCCTCGCCGGCCTCCAGCTGGAAGGCGGGAATATCCAGCAGGGCCGGTTGGCCAGGCCAGGCAAAGACCAGGTCATGCAGTTCGATCAGCGGCTGGCCCATTCAGAACGCGACCGCGGCCTTGGCGGGTGTCGCTTCAACGCCTTTCTGACCTTTAGGGCCGATCAGTTGCACGTTGATCTTCTGGGTAGCCGGGAAGGCCTTGAACAGCGGGGCAAGGTCGATCTGGGTGAGGCTGTCCGGGTTGGCACAGGTCAGTTGGTAATGCGCACCAATATCGCTGTGCTCATGGCCGTGCTCATGCTCGTCGCCATCGTCGTCGGCTTTCGGGGCATCGCCGAACAGCGGGCTTTCCAGCTCCTGTGCATCGTCCTTGCACCCAGCGGCTGCTGCCAGGCCGAACAGCTGCAAGGGTTGCTCGAGCTGCTGGCGCACGGCGGCGACCTTGGCTTTGTCGGCATCGCTATTGGCAGCGTGCTCGAAACCGACCAGGTTCATCGCCGGGCTGTCCAGTTCCAGCTCCAGGGTGTTGCCATCGAGCACGGCGTTGAGCTTGGCCACGCCATGCTCATGGGCACCGAGGGTGCCATGGGCGTGATCATGGTCATCGTGGGCCTGGGCCATGGCGAGGGGCAGCAGAGCGAAGGGCAGCAGAGCGAAGGGCAGCAGAGCGAAGGGCAGGGCGAGCAGCAGGCGACGCATGGAAGACTCCAGGAACAGACTGGGAATGATTTGGTAATGTTATAACAATTTTTCCGCCTCCCGCCAGCCTGTGTGGCGCAGGTTTCATGTTGCTGTAGCATGGCTGCATTGACCTGCGTTCAAGGAAAGCATCATGAGAATTCGTGGACAGATTGGTGACTGGCCCGTGGACCTGACTGTCGAGCTGGAGCCGGCCGAGTGGGCGCAGTTGGGGCGGCACCTCGAGGTGCCGGTTACCGCCGAAGCGGCGGCCGCCTCGCCAGCAGCGCCGCGGCAAGATGATGGGCAGTGGGCCGCAGCGCGCGACGTGCTGCGCCAGGCTGGGCAGATGAATGGGCCAGCGTTGCTGGACCGCCTGGAAGGGCTGGCGGGGAGTACCGCGGCTGGCAAGCGGCTGCTGGTGCGGTTGCGGCACAGCAGCGAGGTGAAGGTGGAAAGTGGCGCGGATGCGCCGGTGTACCACTGGGTCGGCTGACAAGGTCACACGCGTTCGGGGTAGGAGCAGCCTTGTGCTGCGAAGAGGCCGGTGAAAGCAGCGCAGATTGACTGTGCTTTCACCGGCCTCTTCGCAGCTCAAGGCTGCTCCTAAAAGGGCGTGCTGCCTCAGAACAGGGCTGAAGACAGCTTGCGGCGATAGACGCTCACCAGCGGATGATCACCGCCCAGCAGTTCGAACACCTGCAACATCGCCTTCTGCGGCAACCCGTTCTCGTAGCCGCGGTTGCGCTTGAACAGCTTCAACAAGCCCTCCAGCGCCGCCTCGTATTGCTGGCGGGCCAGTTGCTGAATGCTCAACTGGTAGGCCGCTTCATCGTCTTCTGGGTTTTGCGCCAGGCGGCTCTTCAGGTCGGCGACTTCCGGCAGGCTGGCAGCCTGGCGCAGGAAGGTCAGCTGTGCCTTGGCACCGGCCAGGGCTGCCTTGTGTTCGTCGGTCTTGACCGCGTCCAGCACCACCTGGGCCTCGCCCAGCTCGCCCCGCTCAGCCAGGCAACGGGCGTACAGGATCAGCGCCTCGACATTGCTGTTGTCTTCACCCAGCAGGGCCTGGAGCAGTGCTTCGGTCTCGGCGAAGCGGCTTTCGGCGAACAGCGCCTTGGCCTGCTCCAGCGGCGATGCGGCAGGCTCGGCCGGCATCTGCACGTGCGGTTCGAGCAGCGCGCGGATTGCCGACTCCGGCTGCGCCCCGGCAAAACCGTCGACCGGCTGGCCGTCTTTGAACAGCACCACGGTCGGCAGGCTGCGAATGCCGAACTGGGCGACCACCTGCTGCTCCACGTCGCAATTGATCTTGGCCAGCAGCAGCTCGCCCTGGTAACCCTCGGCGATCTTCGCCAGCAGTGGCATCAACGCCTTGCAGGGCGCGCACCACTCAGCCCAGAAGTCCACCAGGACCGGTTTGTGGAAGGAGTTTTCGATGACCAATTGCTGGAAGGTGGCATCGGTGGCGTCGAAAATGTACGGCGTGTCTTGGCTCATCGCGACTCTCGCAAACTCGTGAATGGCACCACTATAAAGGCTCGCGGCTGGCGTGGTACAGGCTGACCCGGCGGAATTCGTGGGGCTCGGCCAGGTCCGGCAGGGTCAGCGCGTCGAGCACGCCCAATTGCCGGTACAGCGGGTGGCTGAAGTCGCGAACCCGCGAGTCGGCCACCAGCGCCTGGCGACCGCGGCCGAGGAAGGCATCGAGCAGTGGCAGGTTGGCGCGGTCATACAGCACATCGGCGACCAGGATCAGGTCGAAGCGGTCGTCCTCGGCGAAAAAATCGTTGCTGTAGCCGAGCTCCACGCCGTTCAACGCGGCGTTGGCGCGGCAGGCGTCGAGGGCCAGTGGGTCGAGGTCGCACGCCACCACTTCAAGGGCGCCTGCACGGGCTGCAGCAATGCCGGCGATGCCGCTGCCCGCGCCAAAATCGAGTACACGCTTGCCTGCCACCCATGCCGGGTGTGCGGCCAGGTAGCGAGCCATGGCCAGGCCGCTGGCCCAGCAGAAGCTCCAGTACGGAGGTTCTTCGAGAATGCGCCGGGTTTCTTCGCTGCTGAAGGCGCGGTCCATGTTCTGGTCGTCGATCAGCCACAGCTTCAATTCGCAGTCAGGCAGGTCGCTGACCACCAGGCGCGCCTCGCCGATCAGGCCACTGAGGGCCTGTTGCAGTGCCAGTGGCGCCACTTACGGTGCCTTCTCGAAACGCAGCGGGCCGGTGGCCTGGGTTTGCGGCTGGGCGATGCGCACAGGGGGCAGGTGCATGATCAACTGCCCGGAGCTGCTGGCGCGGCCGCGCAGTTCGACGCGGGCACCGGCCGGGAAGGCTTCGGGGTTGAAGCGCAACTGATAAGGCAGCGCCTGCCCGGTGCCGGTCAGGTTGCTGCTGGCCAGCAGGCGTTGCGGGCGGTCGCGTTCGTCGATCACCAGCAGGGCCAGCTCCACGTCGGCGCCGGCCGGGATTTCCAGCAAAGTACCGCTCAGCTCACGCTGGTAGGCGGGCAGCGGGCCAAGCGGTTGGGCCTTCTTGGCCACTTTGGCTGGCGCAGGTGCCTGGCCTTGATCGGGCTTGGGCTGGTCGCTACCGCAAGCGGCAAGCAGGGCGGCGCAGCACAGCACGACGAGCGCTCGATAGTGCATTGGGGCTTCCTTCACGGGCAGATTTCCCTGGATGTTAACCCCTTTGGCTTGTCTTGCCAGTGGGATGCGCTACCATGGCCCTCCCTTTTTTTGTTGCCTGCCACCATGCACTGTCCCTTTTGCGGTGCCAACGACACCAAGGTCATCGACTCTCGTCTTGTCGCCGAGGGCGAGCAAGTGCGCCGCCGCCGCGAGTGCGTTGCCTGCGGCGAGCGTTTCACTACCT
Source organism: Pseudomonas sp. ITEM 17296 (assembly GCF_028895205.1). Classification (NCBI taxonomy): domain Bacteria; kingdom Pseudomonadati; phylum Pseudomonadota; class Gammaproteobacteria; order Pseudomonadales; family Pseudomonadaceae; genus Pseudomonas; species Pseudomonas sp. ITEM 17296. Next base: position 71,265 of record NZ_WJRS01000010.1, read on the forward strand.
TCGAAACCGCCGAACTGGTGCTGCCCCGGCTGATCAAGCAGGACGGCACGCGCCAGCCTTTCGACGAAGACAAGTTGCGTGCAGGCATGCAGCGGGCGCTGGAAAAACGCCCGGTCAGCGTCGAGCGCCTGGAAGCGGCGCTGGCGCACATCAAGAGCCGCCTGCGTGCCACCGGCGAGCGCGAGGTCAAGTCACTGGTGGTGGGTGAAATGGTGATGGCCGAGCTGCGAAAGCTCGACGAGGTGGCCTATATCCGCTTCGCCTCGGTCTACCGACGCTTCCAGGACCTCGACGAATTCCGCGAAGAAATCGACCGCCTGGCCCGTGAGCCAGCTAAAGAGTGAGCATGCCCAGCCAGACCGCGATCCTCGATGCCCACTACATGGCCCGCGCCCTGGAGCTGGCCCGCAAGGGTATTTACAGCACCCACCCCAACCCGCGTGTGGGGTGCGTGATCGTGCGCGATGGCGAGGTGGTCGGCGAAGGCTGGCACGTGCGCGCCGGTGAGCCCCATGCCGAGGTGCATGCCCTGCGCCAGGCCGGTGAGCGCGCCCGCGGCGCTTGCGCCTATGTCACCCTCGAACCGTGCAGCCATCATGGCCGCACGCCGCCGTGCGCCGAAGCGCTGGTCAAGGCTGGCGTGGCCCGCGTGGTGGCCGCGATGCAAGACCCCAACCCGCAAGTGGCGGGGCAGGGGCTGCGGCGCCTGGCAGAGGCCGGTATCGAGGTCAGCAGCGGTGTGCTTGAAGCTGAGGCCCGCGCGCTCAACCCAGGTTTTCTGAAGCGCATGGAGCGTGGCCTGCCGTTTGTCAGAGCCAAGCTGGCCATGAGCCTGGACGGCCGCACGGCCATGGCCAGCGGCGAAAGCCAGTGGATTACCGGCCCTGCCGCCCGCGCTGCGGTTCAGCGGCTGCGCGCTCGCTCCAGTGTGGTGCTCACCAGTGCCGCCAGCGTGCTGGCCGACAATGCGCGTATGACGGTGCGTGGCGCAGAGCTGGGCCTGGACGACGAAACCCGCGCCCTGGCCTTGAGCCGCACGCCGTTGCGCGTGTTGATCGATGGCCGCCTGCGCTTGCCGCTGGATGCGCCGTTCTTCCAGGCCGGCCCGGCCCTGGTGGTGACGGCCGCCGCTGAAGCGCCGCGTTACGCCGAGGCAGGCCATGAGCTGTTGAGCCTGCCAGGCACCGATGGCCAGGTCGATCTGCCTGCGTTGATGGGTGTGCTGGCCGCGCGTGGCGTCAACGAGATTCTGCTGGAAGCCGGCGCAGGCCTGGCTGGCGCGTTCGCCCGGCAAGGCCTGATCGACGAATACCAGTTGTTCGTCGCCGGCACCTTCCTGGGTTCCCAGGCCCGCCCGCTGCTGGACTGGCCCCTGGCGAAGATGAGCGAAGCACCGCGACTGAAAATTACCGAAATGCGCGCAGTGGGCGATGACTGGCGGGTCACGGCCATCCCCCTGCCGGCGCCCGGCGTATAATGCCTGGCTTGCCCTGCGCAACCCGTTCTTGAGGAAGACCCCATGTTCACCGGCATCATCGAATCCATCGGCACCATTCGCAGCATGACCCCCAAGGGCGGCGACGTGCGCGTCTACGTCGAGACCGGCAAGCTCGACCTGGGTGACGTCAAGCTTGGCGACAGCATCGCCGTCAACGGCGTGTGCCTGACCGCCGTCGAACTGCCGGGCAATGGGTTCTGGGCCGACGTCAGCGTCGAGACCCTCAAGCGCACCGCCTTCATCGACCTCAAGAGCGGCAGCAAGGTCAACCTGGAAAAAGCCCTGACCCCCACCACCCGCCTGGGCGGTCACCTGGTCAGCGGCCACGTCGACGGCGTCGGCGAAATCATCTCGCGCAGCGATAACGCCCGCGCCATCCAGTTCCGTGTGCGTGCACCCAAGGAGCTGGCCAAGTACATCGCCCACAAGGGTTCGATCACCGTCGACGGCACCAGCCTGACGGTCAATGAGGTCAATGGCGCCGAATTCGAGCTGACCATTGTCCCGCACACCCTGTCCGAAACCATCATGGCCGACTACCGCGCAGGTCGTCGGGTCAACCTTGAGGTCGACCTGCTGGCCCGTTACCTGGAGCGTCTGCTGCTGGGTGACAAGGCGGCCGAACCGAGCAAGGGCAGTGGCATTACCGAAAGCTTCCTGGCCGCCAACGGCTTCTTGAAATCCTGATTGAGAAGGGGGTGCCGAGTGGCGCTCAACAGCATCGAAGAACTGGTCGAAGACATCCGCCAGGGCAAAATGGTCATCCTCATGGATGACGAAGACCGCGAAAACGAAGGCGACATCATCATGGCAGCCGAGTGCTGCCTGCCTGAGCACATCAATTTCATGGCCAAGCATGCCCGCGGCCTGATCTGCATGCCGATGACCCGTGAACGCTGCGAAACGCTGAAGCTGCCGCTGATGGCGCCGCGCAACGGCTCCGGCTTTGGCACCAAGTTCACCGTGTCGATCGAAGCCGCTGAAGGCGTCACCACCGGTATTTCCGCTGCCGACCGCGCGCGTACCGTGCAAGCGGCCGCGGCCAAGGACGCCAAGGCCGAAGACATCGTCAGCCCGGGCCACATCTTCCCGCTGATGGCCCAGCCCGGCGGCACCCTGGCCCGTGCCGGCCACACCGAAGCCGCCTGCGACCTGGCGCGCATGGCAGGCTTCGAGCCGAGCGGCGTGATCTGCGAGGTGATGAACGATGACGGCACCATGTCGCGCCGTGCCGAGCTGGAAGTGTTCGCCGCCGAGCATGGCCTGAAGATCGGCACCATCGCCGACCTGATCCACTACCGCATGATCCACGAACGTACCGTGCAGCGCGTTTCCGAGCAGCCGGTCGAAAGCGAATTGGGCGAGTTCAACCTGGTCACCTACCGCGACGCGGTGGAAGGCGATGTGCACATGGCCCTGACCCTGGGCAAAATCTGCGCTGAAGAGCCGACCCTGGTACGCGTGCACAACATGGACCCGCTGCGCGACCTGCTGCTGGTCAAGCAGCCGGGCCGCTGGAGCCTGCGCGCGGCCATGGCTGCCGTGGCCGAGGCCGGCAGCGGCGTGGTGCTGCTGCTGGGCCACCCGCTGGACGGCGACGTGCTGCTGGCGCACATCCGCGAAAGCGCGGGCGATGCACCGACCAAGGCACCGACCACCTACAGCACCGTCGGCGCCGGTTCGCAGATCCTGCGCGACCTCGGTGTGCGCAAGATGCGCCTGATGAGTTCGCCGATGAAGTTCAATGCGATATCCGGATTCGATCTGGAAGTTGTAGAATACGTGCCCTCCGAGTGACTTGAGACGGCGCGCGCGCCCTCACGCTCGAGTCCAAACCCTCCCGAGGCCGCCAGCGAGCGGCCTCGCTCTTGAAGATGAGAACATCGGAATGACCCTGAAGACCATCGAAGGTACCTTCATCGCCCCCAAAGGTCGCTATGCTTTGGTGGTTGGCCGCTTCAACAGCTTCGTCGTCGAAAGCCTGGTAAGCGGTGCCGTTGATGCCCTGGTACGCCACGGTGTCAGCGAAAGCGACATCACCATCATCCGTGCCCCGGGCGCGTTCGAAATCCCGCTGGTGGCACAGAAGGTCGCCCAGCAAGGCGCGTACGACGCGATCATCGCCCTGGGCGCCGTGATCCGCGGTGGTACCCCGCACTTCGAATACGTGGCGGGCGAATGCACCAAGGGCCTGGCCCAGGTGTCCATGGAGTTCGGTGTTCCGGTGGCCTTCGGCGTTCTGACCGTCGACTCCATCGAGCAGGCCATCGAGCGTTCCGGCACCAAAGCCGGCAACAAAGGTGCTGAAGCTGCCCTGTCCGCTCTGGAAATGGTCAGTCTGCTGGCGCAGTTGGAGGCCAAGTGATTAGCGACGAAAGCGATCGTTTCAACCCGCGCGATCCAAAACCTGCGGATGCCGGCAAGCCCTCGAAGAGCGCCAAGCGCCGCGAAGCCCGCAAGCTCGCGACTCAGGCGCTGTACCAGTGGCACATGGCGCGTCAGTCGGTGAACGAGATCGAAGCGCAGTTCCGGGTCGATAACGATTTCACCGATGTCGATGGCGCCTACTTCCGCGAAATCCTGCATGGGGTTCCGACCAAGAAGGACGAGATCGACGCGGCCCTGAAGCCTTGCCTGGCGCTCGCGCTGGAAGAGCTCGACCCGGTTGAACTGGCTGTGCTGCGGTTGTCCACCTGGGAACTGATGATGCGCGCCGATGTGCCGTACCGTGTCGTGATCAACGAAGGTGTCGAGCTGGCCAAGGTCTTCGGTGCCACCGACGGCCACAAGTTCGTCAACGGCGTGCTGGACAAGCTCGCCCCTTCGCTGCGCGAAGCGGAAGTCAAGGCGAATAAGCGCTGATCCCGGCGCTGGCGGACCATGGGTGAGTTCGAGCTGATCAGCCATTACTTTGCCGCCGCGCCCTGTGCGCAAGGCGGTGAAGGCGTGGCCCTGGGCATCGGTGATGACTGCGCGCTGCTGGATTTGCCTGTTGGCGAGCAACTGGCGGTGTCCACCGACACCCTGGTGGCCGGCGTGCATTTCCCTGCGGTCTGCGACCCTCTGCTGCTCGGCCAGCGCTCGCTGGCCGTGGCGGCCAGTGACCTGGCGGCGATGGGCGCTACCCCCATCGGCTTCACCCTTGCCCTGACCCTGCCCGAGGTCAGCGCCGACTGGCTGCAAGCCTACGCTGACGGCCTCAACCGTATGGCCCGGCAGTGCCAGTTGAGCCTGATTGGCGGTGATACCACCCGTGGCCCCTTGAGCATCACCCTGACCGTGTTCGGCCGCGTGCCGGCCGGGCAGGCGTTGCGCCGTGGCGGTGCCCGCCCGGGTGACCTGCTGTGTGTGGGCGGTGAACTGGGTAACGCTGCGGGCGCCTTGCCGCTGGTCCTGGGCGAGCGCCATGCCGATGCTGCCCTTGCCCAGCCGTTGCTCGACCACTACTGGTCGCCCTCGCCGCAATTCACCTTGGGCCAGCTGTTGCGCGGGCGTGCTACGGCCGCACTGGATATTTCCGACGGCCTGCTGGCCGACTGCGGGCATATCGCCAAGGCGTCCCGCGTGGCGCTCGAGGTGAACCTGGACCAGGTGCCGGTGTCATCCGCTTTGCAGGGCTTCCTCGGTCATGAGGCTGCCGTGCAGGCTGCCTTGACCGGGGGTGACGACTATGTGCTGGCGTTCACCTTGCCGCCGGCTCAGCTTTCATCCCTGCAGGCCCAAGGCCTGGCGACGTTCCATGTCATCGGGCGGGTGCTCGAAGGCCAGGGCGTCAGCCTGCGTGACGGGCAGGGCCAGGACATCACCCCGCGGCAACGCGGCTATCAACATTTTAGGGAGACACCGTGACCGATCACCCCAATCAGGTGCCTGCGGAGTTCGTTCCGCCCTCGGTCTGGCGCAACCCCTGGCACTTCATCGCCTTCGGCTTCGGTTCCGGCACCTTGCCCAAGGCACCGGGCACCTGGGGTTCGCTGGTGGCCATACCCTTCATTCCGCTGTGGCAGATGTTGCCGGATTGGGGCTATTGGTTGCTGCTGGGCATTACCATGCTGTTTGGCTTCTGGCTGTGCGGCAAGGTCGCCAATGACTTGCGCGTTCACGATCATGAAGGCATTGTTTGGGACGAGATGGTCGGCATGTGGATCACCCTCTGGCTGGTGCCAGAAGGCTGGCAATGGTTGCTGGCAGGGTTCCTGATGTTCCGTTTCTTCGACATCCTCAAGCCGTGGCCGATTCGCTGGATCGACCGCCATGTGCATGGAGGGGTCGGGATCATGCTCGACGATATCCTGGCCGGCGTGTTCGCTTGGCTGGGCATGCAAGTTCTGGTGTGGGCGGTTGCCTGAGGCAGGGAGCGCGTGAATGGCCATAAGGACTGTGCTGTTGGCAATGCTGCTGGGTTGTGCTCCCTGGGTGGGAGCGGCCGAAGGTGTGCCAAAGCAGGTCCATCTGGTCAGCGAAGAATGGCTCGACTACACCAACGCCAACGGTACCGGGGTCGCCTGGGATGTGCTGCGCAAGGTGTTCGAGCCGGCCGGGGTCAAGGTCGTTACGCAGAGCGCGCCCTACAGCCGTGCAGTGGGGCTGGTAAAGCGGGGCGAAGCTGATGCCTGGGTAGGCTCCTACAAGGGCGAGAGCGAGGATAATCTCTACCCGCGCTGGCACTTCGACATGGACCACATCTATGCCTTGGGGCTTGCCAGCAAGCCGGTACCTACGCCGAGCACGGTTGGCCAGTATCGCCTGGCTTGGGTGCGTGGCTACGACTACGCCAGCTACTTGCCCAATGCCCATGACTACCGCGAAATTCAGCGCCGTGAAGGCATTTTGCCGATGCTCGAGCACGACCGTGTGGACTTCTACATCGATGCGCTGACCGAGGTCGACTACGTGCTTGGCCAGGCGTCGGAGCCTGCACGCTTTCGTAAAAGCCACGTCGCCGAACTGCCGTTGTACCTGGCATTCGCCAATAACGATGAGGCCAAGGCACTGCTGGAGCTGTTCGACAAGCGCATGGCCGAGCTGGTGCGCAGTGGTGAGTTGAAGCCGATTTTCGAACACTGGAAGCAGCCGTATCCCTTCACTGCCGACAGCAAGCCGCTGTAGGAGCAGCCTTGTGCTGCGAAGAGGCCGGTGACAAGCGCAACGGTCGGTGGTGTTGCAGCGGGCCTCTTCGCAGCACAAGGCTGCTCCTACAGGGGGTGCGGAAAAATAAGCATCGAACTTTTCGATCTTAAACCGCGGTATTCAGCCAGCGCACTGGCGCCGACCTGCTGATACAATCGCCCCACGAGAAATTTACTACTTATTTCAGGAGCACAACGTGCCCGTCGTCTTTGTTGCCGCCTCTAAACTCCCGACCCCGTTCGCGACTTTCACCATGCATGGCTTCCTCGAAGAAGCCACCGGCCGTGAGCACGTGGTGCTCAGCCTGGGTGATATCGCTGACGGTGAACCGGTGTTGGGGCGCCTGCACTCCGAGTGCCTGACCGGCGATGCCCTGTTCAGCCAGCGCTGCGACTGCGGTTCGCAACTGGAAGCCGCCCTGCAGGCCATCGCACGTGAAGGCCGTGGTGTGCTGTTGTACCTGCGTCAGGAAGGCCGTGGCATCGGCCTGTTGAACAAGATCCGCGCCTATGAGCTGCAGGACGGTGGTGCCGACACCGTCGAAGCCAACGAGCGTCTGGGCTTCGCTGCCGACCAGCGTGACTACGCCATCTGCCTGCCGATGCTCGAACACTTGGGTGTGAAATCCCTGCGCCTGATGACCAACAACCCGCGCAAGGTCAAGGCACTGACCGACATGAACATCGTCGTCGCCGAGCGCGTGCCGCTGCACACCGGCCATAACCCGCACAACCGCTACTACCTGGCGACCAAAGCCGGCAAGCTCGGCCACATGCTGGGCAACGAACACCAGGGCGAGGTGCCCCAGGCGTGACCCGCGCCGAGGTCAAGCGGCGCCTGGCACTGGCCTGGTGGCAATACCTGGCGGTGGGCCTGGTGCCGCTGCCGGTGATGGCCTGGGCGTTTGGTGGCGGTGATGCGTTGATTCCGGTGCTGGCCATGCCACTGTTCATCGCGGGTGCGGCGACCATGTTCCTTAGCCTGCCGCGCTTCGGTGCCTACAAGCGTGCGCTGATCGCGACCTCCAAGGTGCTCGGCAGCACCGAAGAGCCGGCAGCCTGGATCACCCTGGCGCGGGTGCGGCGCATCGCCATGCTGTATGCCTGCTTCCCCGCCTGGGTTGCCGCGCTGTCGGTGCTGGTGGGGCTAGAGGCCGTGCCGCAAATCCTTTTGGCGCTGTCCACCGTGGTGGTGCTCTACCTGTACCGCATCCCACGTCAGCTGGGCTGATGCGCAGCCTTCTCTGGCTGCTGGCGCTGTGCGCCTGTAGCGCCAGCGCCGGCGAGCCGCTACGGGTGGTCAGCCTGGCGCCTTCGATGACCGAAATCATGCTTGAGCTGCACGCCGATGACCTATTGGTCGGCGTGCTCGACGGCGGTGATCGCCCGCCAGCATTGCGTGAGGTGCCTTCGGTCGGCCGCCAAGGCCAACTGAACATGGAGCGTCTGCTCAGCTTGCAGCCTGACTTGTTGCTGCTCTGGCCCGGCAGTGTGGCGCCAGCACAGCGTGACCAGCTCAAGCGCCTGGGCATCACCACCCTCAGCGCCGAACCCCACGACATCGACCAGTTGATCGATCAAATCGAGGCCATCGCCCAGCGCGTCGGCCGCGAAGGGCAGGGCCAGCAATACGCCCAGGCCCTGCGTGACAGGCTGCGGCAACTGCGTCAGCAGTATCGCCGTGAGCAGCCGCTGCGCGTGTTCTACCAAGTCTGGGATCAGCCCTTGTACACCCTGGGTGGCAGGCAGGTGGTCAGCGACGCGCTGGCCGTATGTGGCGCGCGTAATGTGTTCGCCGACCTCAACCAGCCAGCCCCTCAGGTGAGCGTGGAGTCTGTACTGCTGCAAGACCCGCAGGTGATTCTGGCGGGCGATCAGGCGCAGTTGGACAGCTGGAGGGCCTGGCCACGCCTGCGTGCAGTGGCCGATGAGCGCTTGCTGGTCGTGCCCGACAAAGGGCTGGAACGGCCCAGTGGGCAGATGATCGAGGCCACTGCCCGCTTATGCGCGTTGCTCGAAGCTAAAGCGCCGGCGTCCAGGTGACGCTGAACAGCACGGTGCGGCCTTCTTCACGGTAGCTGTGGCTGGCGCCTTCATAGCTGTACAGGGCGCGGCTGTGGGTGTGGTCCAGCAAGTTGTCCAGCTTCGCTTCCAGTTTCAGTTCATCCGTTGCCGCCCAGCTACCGCGCAGGCCGAGCAGGCCAAAGCCGGCGAGCCGGTTGCGGTTGGCTTCATCATCGTAGCTGGCGCTGACGGCTTGCCAGCTCCCGCCCACGCTGAACCGCCCAAATGCGCGGTCCAGGTCCAGGCTCACGGTACGGCGAGCGCGGCGGGCGAGGGTATGGCCACTGTCGCGGTCGCGCGGGTCGATCAGCGCCAGGCCGAGCTGGCTGCGCCATGCGCCCCATTGCTGGTCGAGGGATAACTCAACGCCGTTGATGCGAGCCGAGGCGACGTTGCGCGGGATCGAGTCCTGGCCAAAGATGATCGCGTCGCGTAGGTCGGTGCGGTACAGCGACGTCTCCAGGCGGCTGTCCGAGGTGAGCTGGCTGCGCCATTGCAGTTCGTAGCTTTTGGAGTGCTCTGGGCTCAGGTCTGGGTTGCTGAATTCTGGGTAATACAGGTCGTTGAACGTCGGCGCTCGGAAGCCTTCGCTGTAGGACAGCAGCACATCGTTGGACGCGTTCACGGGTACGGTAAGGCTACCGCTCCAGGTGGTCTGGCCACCGAACTGCTGGTTCTGGTCGCGGCGCACGCCCAGCTCGGTTGAAAACCGCTCACCCCGGTACCGATGTTGAACGAAGGCCGCCCGGTTCCAGCGGCTGTCTTCGGTGAAGTCAGTGCTGCCGTGCACGCGGTCTTCGTACCAATCCCCGCCGATCAGCAGCGTGTGCTGGTCGTTCAAGGCCAGGTCGTTTTGCCAGGTGAGTTGATCACGATAGGTGTTGAACACGAAGCGCTCATCGCTAAGCTTGTCGCGCTTGTCGTCACGGTTTTCGCCGTGGGCAAGTTCCAGGCGCGAATGCCAGCTGTCGTTGAGCTGGGCATCGAAGTAGGTGCCCAGGCTGCTGACGCTGAAATCGGTGTAGGGCTTTTGCCCGAAGCTTTCGAAGGTGACCGGGTTGAAGCCACCGAACGGGTTGTCGTATTCACTGCGCCCATGGCTGTCGAGCAGGTTGAGGCCGGCCTCGAAGCGTTCGCCGAAGGTGTGGCTGAGGCTCAGGTTGAATGACCTGTTGCGGTACGCATCGTGATCCCCATCGCTGGCAAAGGACGGGCCGGTGGCGTCGATGCCGGCAGTTTCGTCCAGGCTGGCGCCCAGGTTGAAGCGGGTGGCGCCGTTGCCACCGGCCAGGCCCAGGCTGCGTTGGAAGGTCTGGTTGCTGCCGGCGGCCAGGCGCAGGCGCGGTTGCAGGCCAGGGCCGCTGCTGCGCCGGGTGAAGATCTGAATCACGCCGCCAATGGCATCGCTGCCGTAGATCGCCGAGCGGGAGCCGCGCAGTACTTCGACACGCTCGATCTGGTCGACGTCGAGAAATTGCAGGCCGCTGTCGCCGGAGGTGGCGTTGGCGATGCGCACGCCATCGACCAGTACCAGGCTTTGCGCTGCCTTGGTGCCGCGGATGAAGATACCGGGCAGGCTGCCGCGCCCCCCCGTGGGAGCGACTTGCACGCCGGGGACGCGGGCTAGCAGGTCGGTGACGCTGGTGGGTTGCAGGCGGTCGATGTCGGTGCGGGTGAAGACGGTGTTGGCGGCGCTGGTGGCGGTGCGCGACTCGACTTGGCGGTTGGCGCTGATCAGCACATCGGGGAGTTTCAGGGCGTCGTCGCGTTCAGCGGCTAGAAGCGGCAGCGGCAGGCACAGGAGGGTGGCGGTGAAGCTCGGGATTTTCATGGGCATTACCATTTTGCGAGGGCTGCGCCCTCGATCGCGACGCAAGGCCGCTCCTACAGGGCCAGCGCAATCCTGTAGGAGCGGCCTTGTGTCGCGAAAGGGCCGCAAAGCGGCCCCAAAGGTTACAAGCCGAGCTTGGCCATACGCGCTGTAACCGAAGCCTCGATGCCAGCAGCATCCAGCCCACACTCAGCCAGCATCTGCGCCGGCTTGGCATGCTCGACATAAATGTCCGGCAAGCCCAAGTGCAGCAGTGGCTTGACCAGGGCCTGGCTAGCCAGGAACTCACCCACGGCAGCCCCTGCACCGCCCATGATGGCGTTTTCTTCGATAGTCACCAGCAGTTCATGGCTGCCCGCCAATTCGAGTACCAGTGCCTCGTCCAGCGGCTTGACGAAGCGCATGTCGACCACGGTTGCATTGATCTGCTCGGCAACCTGCAAGGCTTCGCTCAGTTGCACGCCAAATACCAGCAGGGCGACTTTCTCACCCTGGCGGCGGATGACGCCCTTGCCGATTTCCAGGGGCGTAAGGTCACCACTGATCGGTGCGTTGGGGCCGGTGCCGCGCGGGTAGCGCACTGCCGCCGGGCCGTTGTACAGGTGGCCGGTGGTGAGCATCTTGCGCAGTTCGTTCTCGTCGCTCGGGGTCATCACCAGCATGCCGGGGATGCAGCGCAGGTACGACAAGTCGTAGCTGCCGGCGTGGGTCGGGCCGTCTTCACCCACCAGGCCGGCGCGGTCGATGGCGAACAGCACATCGAGGTTCTGTACCGCCACGTCGTGGATCAGCTGGTCATAGGCGCGCTGCAGGAACGTCGAATAGATCGCCACCACCGGCTTGCTGCCTTCGCAGGCCATGCCGGCGGCCAGGGTGACCGCGTGCTGCTCGGCAATCGCCACGTCGAAGTAGCGCTCCGGGTAGCGTTCGCTGAAGTCGACCAGGTCGGAGCCTTCCTTCATCGCTGGGGTAATGCCAACCAGGCGATTGTCGCTGGCGGCCATGTCGCACAGCCACTGGCCGAACACGGCGGAGTACTTGGGCCCACTGGGTTTTTTCGGCGCGGCGGGCTTGTCGGCGGGCTCGAGCTTGGTGATGGCGTGGTAGCCGATCGGGTCGACCTCGGCCGGGGCGAAGCCTTTGCCCTTCTTGGTCACCACGTGCAGGAACTGCGGGCCTTTGAGGTCACGCATGTTGCGCAGGGTGGCGATCATGGTCGGCAGGTCGTGGCCGTCGATCGGGCCGATGTAGTTCCAGCCCAGTTCTTCGAACAGGGTGCCGGGGACCAGCATGCCTTTGGCATATTCCTCGGTGCGACGTGCGATTTCCCACGCGCCTGGCAGGCGCGAAAGCACCTTCTTGCTGCCCTCGCGCATGCTCGCGTAGGTGCGGCTGGAGAGAATCTTGGCCAGGTAATTGGACAGGCCGCCGACATTGCGCGAAATCGACATGTCGTTGTCGTTGAGGATCACCAGCATGTCGGCGTTGACTTCCTGGGCGTGGTTCAACGCCTCGAAGGCCATGCCGGCGGTCAGGGCACCGTCGCCGATCACCGCGATCGACTTGCGTGCGCTGTTCTGCAGGCGGGCGGCGATGGCCATGCCCAGCGCTGCACTGATCGAGGTGCTGGAGTGGCCGACGCCAAAGGTGTCGTACTCGCTCTCGCTACGGCGCGGGAAGGCGGCGATGCCGTCCTTCTGGCGCAGGCTGAGCATGCGCTGGCGGCGGCCGGTGAGGATCTTGTGCGGGTAGGCCTGGTGGCCGACGTCCCACACCAGCCGGTCGTCCGGGGTGTCGAAGACGTAGTGCAGGGCGATCGTCAGCTCGATCACGCCCAGGCCGGCGCCAAAATGCCCACCGGTCTGTCCCACGGTGTAGAGCAGTTCCTGGCGCAACTCGTCGGCCAGGGTCTCCAGGTCGGCTTCGGCCAGCCGGCGCAGGCCGGCAGGCGTGTCAGCGCGGTCGAGCAACGGCGTGACCGGGCGTTCGCGGGGGATCTCTTGAAACGTCGTGGGCATCAGGCGAGTCGTTATAGGTGTGAAGACGCGGCAGTTTACCCCATTGTGGGAAAAGTGCCCATTGAGAGGGGGTAGCACGGGGCTGCTTTGCAGCCCATCGCCGGCAAGCCAGCTCCCACACGTTCAGCGTTTTGCTGTGGGAGCCGGCTTGCCGGCGATGGGCCGCATGGCGGCCCCGTTGAATCAGTTGCGGCGTTCGACGATGTAGCGCGCCAGCGCCCGCAGCGGCTCGGCAGTTTCACCAAACCCTTGCAATGCGGCCAGCGCCTGGTCGCGCAGTTCGATTGCATAGGCCTTGGCGGCCTCCAGGCCAAGCAGCGCCGGGTAGGTCGGTTTGTCTCGGGCGATGTCGGCACCCTGGCGTTTGCCAAGGGTGGCGGTGTCGCTTTCTACGTCGAGGATGTCGTCCTGCACCTGAAACGCCAGGCCAATGGCCTGAGCGTAGGTCTGCAAGGCATCCAGTTGCGCCGGCTCGGCGCGGGCGCTGGCCAGGGCGCCCAGGCGCACGCTGGCTTCGATCAGCGCGCCGGTCTTGTGCCGGTGCATGAATTCCAGCGCCTGCTGGTCCAGCTTGATGCCCACCGAGCCCAGGTCGATGGCCTGGCCCCCCACCATGCCCGCCGGGCCGGCAGCCTTGGCCAGGGCCTGGACCATGGCCAGGCGAAGGGCGTCGGACTGTGGGCTCAGGCGCGGGTCGAGCAGGGCGCTGAAGGCCAGGCTCTGCAGGCCGTCACCGGCGAGGATGGCGCAGGCTTCGTCGAAGGCTTTGTGGGTGGTCGGTTGGCCGCGACGCAGGTCGTCGTCATCCATCGCCGGCAGGTCGTCATGCACCAGCGAATACGCGTGGATCAGTTCGACCGCGCACGCTGCACCGTTGGCCTGTTCGGCAGGTGCACCCAGGGCTTCGCAGGCCGCGTAGGCGAGCAGCGGGCGTACACGCTTGCCGCCGTTCATCACGCTGTAGCGCATGGCGGCGTAGAGGCGCTCGAGTTCTTTGGTAGGTGCTTGAAACAGCGGTTCGAGGGCGGCGTCGACGCGGGCCTGGCAGTTGGCCTGGTAGGTGCTGATCATGCTTCCGGCTCCGCGTCGAAGGGCTGGGCTGCCAGCTCACCGTCGCGTTCCAGAAGGATTTGCACTTTCTGCTCAGCCTGGGCCAGTGCGCCCTGGCAATCGCGGGTCAGGGCGATGCCTTGCTCGAAGGCGGCCAGCGAATCTTCCAGCGACAACTCGCCGTTCTCCAGGCGCTCGACCAGGGCTTGCAGGTCTGCGAGGGATTGCTCGAAATCGAGGGAGGCTTTTTTGCGGGCCATGGCGACTGTCTCGGTGGCGTTCTGAACGGCGCGACACTAGCAGAGCGGGGCAGGGGGAGCAAACTTGTGTGGGGGAGGGCTATGAGGTCGGGCGTGATAGTTGTTGCGCATTCGAGATCGAGCGCCGCCCGCGCGGCGCTTCGCAGCACAAGGCTGCTCCTACATCTGGTTTGGGCCAGTCATGCCTGTGATAAAGGCGATCACGCGCGTTTGTCGCAGGAATAATTGGCCTAAAAAAATGTAGGAGCAGCCTTGTGCTGCGAAGCGCCGCGCTGGCGGCGCCCGATGTGCGCGCCGCCATCTTCCTCAAGCCAAGCGCCTTTAAGCCATCAAGCCGTAGCCGCTTCGCGCTCCACCATCGCCTCGCGGTACCGCGCCAGCTCTTCAATGGTCAGCACCGGCATATTGTACTGCCGCGCATACACCGCCACCTGCTCCCCACGCGCCATGCTGCCGTCGGGGTTCATCAACTCGCACAGCACCGCTGCCGGCCGCAGCCCGGCCAGGCGCGCCAGGTCGACCGAACCTTCGGTATGGCCGCGGCGGGTCAGCACACCACCATTGCGCGCGCGCAGCGGGAACACATGCCCAGGGCTGACGATATGCCGTTGCTCGGCGGTCGAGCTGAGCGCCGCAGCGATGGTGGTGACACGGTCTTGCGCCGAAACGCCGGTGGTGATGCCGTCCGCCGCCTCGATGGTGACGGTGAACCCGGTGCCATGGCGCGCCTGATTGTTCTGCACCATCGGCGCCAGTTGCAGGGCGTCCACGGTCGCTTCGTCCAGGCACAGGCAAACGATGCCGCTGCAGTCACGAATCATCATGGCCATAGTTTGCAACGAGATGTTTTCGGCGGCGGCAATGATGTCCGCTTCGTCCTCGCGGTCATCGTCGTCCAGCAGCAGTACGGGGCGCCCGGCCTGAAAAGCGGCGATGGCGGCAGAAATGTTGGGGTATTGCTTTTGCAGCATAGGGGACATGAAACGCTCCTCGTAAATGATCGATGAACGTCTCGGGGCGAACAAAACGCGCGCGCAGGGGCGCCCGAATGGCCCCTGCCTGACGCCTTCTTTCATCCGGACTATGACCGTCGGCTCTGGAGTCTCACCAGATCTGCTGACCCCCGGCATGGCCGGGGCGCTCGCGGGCTCATCTTTCGATTTACCGCCGGTGGGGACTTACACCCCGCCCTGAAGACCCGGCAAGCATACCCCACAGAGCCACCCTGCTGGCAACCCGCCTGGCTAAGACCTTAGGCGAGCATCGGCGGTATCATGGCAGGCATGTTCTATTCGGAATCGACAGCATGGACATTCTCCAGGTCGCCGGCGGCAAGCCGATCAAGTTGTGGACCGACGGCGTGCCGATCGAAGACGAAGCGCGCCAGCAGTTGCTGAACACGGCCAAATTGCCGTTCATCTTCAAGCACCTGGCCGTGATGCCGGATGTGCACCTGGGCAAGGGCTCGACCATCGGCAGCGTGATCCCCACCGTTGGCGCGATCATCCCCGCCGCCGTTGGCGTGGACATCGGCTGCGGCATGATCGCCGCGCGGACTTCGCTGCACGCCCGCGACCTGCCCGACAACCTGCACGGTTTGCGCACGGCGATCGAGCAGGCCGTGCCCCATGGCAAGACCTTCGGCCGCCACGACCAAGGCGCCTGGGACAACGTGCCAGCCAAGGCTGACAAACGCTGGGGCACGCTGGCCACGCGCTTCAAGGCCATCACCGACAAGTACCCGCGGCTGGAGAAAACCAATAACCGGCATCACCTGGGCACCCTGGGCGGCGGCAATCACTTCATCGAGGTTTGCCTGGATGAGGCCGACCGCGTGTGGTTCATGTTGCACAGCGGCTCGCGTGGCGTTGGCAATGCCATCGGCAACCTGTTCATCGAATTGGCCCATGCCGACATGCGCCAGCACCTGGCCAACCTGCCGGACAAGGACCTGGCGTACTTCGAGGAAGGCAGCCGCCACTTTGCCGACTACGTCGAAGCGGTTGAGTGGGCGCAGGACTTTGCCCGGCAGAACCGCGAACTGATGATGCTGGCAGTGGTTGCCGCGACCCGTAGGGTGCTTGGCCGGCCGTTCGAGGCCAGCCTGGAGGCGGTGAACTGCCACCACAACTATGTGCAGCGCGAACAGCATTTCGGGCGCGAAGTGCTGGTGACGCGCAAGGGCGCGGTGTCGGCGCAGAAAGGGCAGTTGGGCATCATCCCCGGTTCGATGGGGGCAAAGAGTTTCATCGTGCGCGGGTTGGGCAACGAAGAGGCGTTCTGCTCTTGCAGCCATGGGGCCGGGCGGGTGATGAGCCGAACCCGGGCCAAGAGCCGCTTTACTGTGGAAGACCAGCGACGGGCCACTGCGCATGTGGAGTGCCGCAAGGACAAGGCGGTGATCGATGAGATACCGATGGCCTACAAGGACATCGATGCGGTGATGCGTGCGCAGCGCGACCTGGTGGAGGTGGTGCACACGCTGCGCCAGGTGGTGTGTGTGAAGGGGTGACCGGGCCGGCCTCTTCGCGGGGCAAGCCCGCTCCCACAGAATCTGCACTGCCCTCAGGACCGGAGGGGTAACCTGTGGGAGCGGGCTTGCCCCGCGAAGAGGCCGGCGCAGGTTTACCGAGACATCCCTTCAATTACGCTTTTCAGCGAGGCCGGCAACATCGGCCCATGCCCCAACCCGTCGAACCGCTCGAAGCGCACCTGCAACCCAGGCACCTTGGCCAGGTCCGCTACCAGCTCACGCGCCGGCCGCTCCGCGTCGCCTTTCACCGCCGCACGCGGGTTCGACGACTCATCGCCACCGCGCATCAGCACCAGCCTCGGGCGGCTGCCACCCAAGCGCTGCTGCAGCCCCTGGGCTTCCCGCACAATCGCCCCGTCATGCCACCACAACGATGGGCTGGCCGCCGCGTAGTCGCTGAACTCGGCCGGCCGGGTGAACAGCGCATGCAGCACCGCCAGGCCGCCATAGGAATGGCCCCACAGTGTTTGCCGTTGCAGGTCGATCGGCGCTACAGCGGCGACCATCGGCCGCATGCGCTGGCTCAGCAGGTCGAAGAACGCCTCCACGCCACCGCTGGGCTGGCCCGTCAGCGGGTCGCGCTGTTCCGCTTGCCCAGGCAGTGTGGGGGTGTAGTCATACGTTCGCCCGACACGTTCGATGCGTTGGTCGGTCTGGTAGCCCACGGCGACCAGCAACGGGGCTTGGCCTGCGGCAAGCTTGCCCAGTTGTTCGCTGTCCAGGGCACCCAGCGCGGCGTTGCCGTCGAGCATCCACAACACCGGGTAGCCCGCTGCGGGCGCCGGGCGATTCGGCTGGCCGATCCATAGACGGTAATGGCGCTGGCCATCGGCCGAATCCAGGTCATGCTGGCTGAAGCGATAGGCCAGGTTCTGGCGCTGCAGCAGCGACGTGTCCATTTTCTGATCGCGCACCGGTTGCGCCAGTGCTGCCGATGCAGCGAGGACCAGTGCCATGGCCAGGTACAAGGGCATTTTGCTCATCGGGGAATCTCGCTCGGTCGTTGGTGTTGATCAACGGCTAATGAATACGTGCCTGCCGGTGTGTCGAACCTGCAGCGTGTAGGTCTGTGCCAGCATGGCCAAGGCCAGCGGCAAGTCATCGATGGGGAATGTGCCAGACACCCGCAGCTCACCCAGCGCGGGGTCGCACTCAAGCTGTTGGTCGGTGTAGCGCATCAATTCATGCGCCCACAGCCGTACTGGCATGTCGTCGGCCACCAGCAAGCCGTTGCGCCACGCCAGGGTGGTCTCCCGGGCCTGCTCGATGCGCCCCATGCGCTCGCGGCTGAAACGAACTTGTTGCCCAGCACGGATGATGTTTTCGCCAGGGGCCACGCTGGCGTGTTCTGGGCGAACCTGTACGGCGCCTTCGTACACCGCTAGCAAGGTTTCATCGGCCAGCTGGCGCACGCTGAATCGCGTACCCAACGCGAGCAGTTGGCCTTGCTGGGTCTGTGCCATGAGCGGGCGTGGGTCGGCAGCGGTCGCGATGTACACCTCGCCACGGCGCAGGTGCAGCAAGCGTCGCGCGCTGTTGAAAAGCACGTCCACGGCGCTGTCGCTATTGAGGGTGATCTGTGTGCCGTCGGCGAGCCGTGCGTGTTGGCGTTCGCCCACAGACGTCTGGTAATCGTTGCCAACGCCTGAGCGCCATGCCAACCAGCTGAGCGGTGCGGCACCGATCAGCAGAAGCAGCCCGCGCAGCACAGCGCGCCTGCCTGTCGGGCGATCCAAGGTCTGCTTGGCCAGCGTTGGAGGCAGGCTGCCCAGGCGTGTCAGCAGGCGCTGTGCCCTTTGCCACGCCCGTTCATGCTCAGCACTGGCACGCCGCCAGCGCTCCAATTCGCGCTGTTGCGCTGGCAGCAGCGGCGCTTCCTGCATCAGCATCAGCCAGGAGGCCGCTTGGGCCAGCACTGGCTGGGGGATGGCATCGTCAAGCGGGGCCGTGCGGTTATTCATCGGGCATCTGCGTCAGGCAGGCCAGGTAGGCCTCGTGGATGTACTTCTTGACCGTCGGCAGCGCGATGTTCAGGGCCACGGCAATGTCTTTCTGCTTCATGCCGTCCAGCGTTGCCATCAGAAACGCCTGCCTCACGCGGGGGCGCAGCGTATCCAGCAGCGTGTCGATCTCGTGCAGGGTCTCGAGGATCACGCTTTGCAGTTCAGGCGAAGGGGGCTCGGGTTCTGGCAGCAACTGCAACGCCTCGAGCCAAGCACGCTCCAGCGACTGCCGGCGCCGCCAGCTGACCAGCACACAATTGGCGATGCGGGTTAGGTAGGCGCGTGGCTGACGGATCGGTTCGACCCGCGCACCCTCCCGGCTGGTAAGCACCCGCAGGAAAATGTCATGCGCCAGGTCATCGGCCACCCCGCGTCCCCACGACCTCAGCCGATAGGCGAGCCAGTTACGTAACCAGGCGTGATTCTCGATGTACAACGTCTCGACGCTGCACGGCTCGGTACTGTTCGGCGGGGAGAAGGGCGCATTCATCGTGGGTTGAGTCGGTACAAGACTGTCGCAAATGAAAACCATTATCACTAGAATTGCTCAGATCACAAGGCCGAACCGGCAAATTCAGCCGGTGGCCCTGCACACATATCCTTTTTTCGATCTCGTGCGACAGAGGAGGTAACAGCCCGCAGCCAGTGGTGGGCGCACACCCTACGAGCGAGAAAAGCATGCTTCCAGTACGTTGTCCTTCACCTGCTCCACGCCCTCGACTTTGCCTGTCGCCCATCACCTTCGCCCTGCGTTGCACGATGATCAGTTGCTGTGGCGCCGGCTTGCTGAACAGCAGCCTGGCCCTGGCCCAGGGTGCCGGCACGGCTGCGGTCGCCGCGACCCGCCTGGACGATGCCACGCCGCGTGACTACAACATTGCCAAAGGCCCGCTGGGCGCAGCGCTGGGCAGTTTCACCAGCCAGTCCGGGCTGCTGGTGTCTTATGATCCTGACCTGACCCGCGGGCGTACGGCGCCGGCCCTGAAGGGGCGGTACACCGTCAGTGAGGGTATCCAGCGGTTGCTGGCCAATACCGGGCTGCAGCTGGTGGCGAGCTCGACCGGCAGCTACGTGCTGATGGCGCAGGGCGCTGCAACGCCTACCGCAGCAGAGTTGTCGCCGACGATGGTCGACGCTGCCGCACAAGGGCCTCAGGCAGATACTTACCGGGCCCCACGCTCATCGGTGCACCTGAGCAGCGAACAGATCGACCGCTTCGGCCGGGTCTCCGTGGGCGACCTGCTCAACGGTGTGCCGGGTGTGCAAGTCGGTGACACCCGCAACGGCGGCGCCCTGGACGTCAACATTCGCGGTATCCAGGGGCAGAGCCGGGTAGCGGTGAAGGTCGATGGTTCGGAGCAGGCCCTGGATGTCTATCGCGGTTATGGCGGCACGCAGCAACGCAGCTACATCGACCCCGACCTGATCAGCAGCCTGACCGTGAACAAAGGGCCGTCAACCAAATCCGGAGCGATTGGCGGCACGGTGGAAATGCAGACGATCGGCGTGCAGGACATTCTGGTCGACGGCAACCAGGTTGGCGTGCGCCTCAAGGGCGACCT
The DNA here is from genome assembly GCF_028895205.1 of Pseudomonas sp. ITEM 17296. Lineage (NCBI taxonomy): Bacteria > Pseudomonadati > Pseudomonadota > Gammaproteobacteria > Pseudomonadales > Pseudomonadaceae > Pseudomonas > Pseudomonas sp. ITEM 17296. Next base: position 91,213 of record NZ_WJRS01000010.1, read on the forward strand.
CTGGGACAACGGCGTAGCCCCCGCCCATCGCAGTTCCAGTTCCAAGGATGAAAGCCTGTCGGCGCCTCCGCGCGACAACCGCGCCAGCCTGTTCGGCTCTGAAGCCGAATCGGGCAGCGCCGCGTTTGCCTTTACCACCGAACAGCTGGATGTGGTGGCGGCCTACGCGCACCGCAACCAAGGCAACTACTTTTCCGGCAAGAAAGGCCAGGACCGCTACCGCCTCTACAACGATTACGGCAGTGAACAGCCCAGCGTGGCGATGACCTATAACGCGGGCGAGGAAGTGCTCAACTCCTCATCGAAAACCGACTCGTACCTGCTCAAGGCGACCTGGCGGATAACCGACGATCACACCCTGGACCTGGGCTACCGCCGCTACGACGGGCGCACTGCCGAGATCATGCCCTCAGACATCTACCGCTTCGGTACCGCCGGTATCTATCAGTACCCCTTGGGCGAGGTGAAGATCGATACCTACACCGCACGCTACCACTACCTGCCCGCCGGTAACCCGTGGGTGGACCTGACCAGCAACCTGTGGATGACCGACGCTAAAACCAGCTCGTTGAGTTCGGCATGGACGGCGCCGGTTTCCCAACTGTTTCGTTCTGACCGCAGTTGGACACGCCAGGACAACCGCCGTATCGGCGGCGACCTGAACAACCTCTCCAGGTTCGAAACGGCCCATGGCGACTTCAAGCTTGACCTGGGCGGCGCGTTCCAGCTGGAAGACCTGCAACCGCAGAAAAGCGTGCTGATCACCCAGCACGACGTCGATGCCAACCGCACCCTGCGTGATTCTTCGCGGCAGGAATTCAGCTTCAACGGCAAGCTCGAGTACCAACCGATCGAGCAATTGACCCTGTGGGGCGGGGGCCGTTACAGCCACTTCCGCACCAAAGACAATACCGTGTTGGCCACCGCCCGCCGCGAGGATCGCGACGTGCGCTACATCTCGGCGAGTGGCCCCAAGGGCTGGGGCAGCATGACCTGGTTCCCCGACCAGAATGGCCAGTACACCGACGCCACCGACCCCCGGCTGAACAACGGCATCGTCTTCGGCAACAGCAACGAGCCGTTCAACGGTGTGCGCTTCAATGACTTCGGCGCGACCAGCGTTCAGGTCAGCCCCGAAGGCATCAGCAGCGTGGTCACAGGCTACGACCATACCCCGCAGGGCAGCAGCAGCGGTGGCGGCTTTTCGCCGGCATTCGGCATCAATGTCGAGCTGATGCCCGACACATACTTCTATGTCACCTACACCCAAGGCCTGCGCCTGCCGTCACTGTTCGAGACCAGCCAGGGCACCCAGCAAGTCAGCCCCGGCAAAAGCCTCAAGCCCGAGCGCTCGCAGAGCTGGGAAATCGGCGTCAGCGCCTTGCGCGACAACCTCTTTACCGATCACGACTCAGCCGCGATCAAGCTGGCCTTCTTCGACAACAAGATCAAGCACTACATCACCCGCTATTACGACCCGAGCCCTGGCCTGTGGGGCCAGATGAGCTTCAGCAACACCGACAGCTTCAGCACCCGCGGCCTTGAACTGCAGTCAAACTACGATGCCGGCCGTGTGTTCGCCGACCTCTCGGCCACCTACTACCTCAAGACCGAGACCTGCGACGCGGACTTTGCCAGCAAACTGCGCGCCACCGCCAACCCGTACCAGAAGACCCAAGACACGCCAAACTGCACACCGGGCAGCTACATGGGCTCCTACACCAACACCCAGAACCCACCACGGTTCTCCGCCAACCTGACCACTGGCCTGCGTTTCTTCGACGAAGCATTGACGGTAGGCGGGCGCGTGACCTACACCTCCGGGCCTACCAGTACCCTCGACAAGCCCTGGCAGTCCGGCGCTACCACGCCGCAGGTCGAGTACCGCTCGGTGGCGCTGTTCGATCTGTTCCTCAAGTACACGCTGCTTGAGAACACTGAGGTGAATGTTTCGCTGCAGAACCTGACCGATCGCTATTACCTGGACCCGCTGGCGCAGAGCTTCATGCCGGCTCCCGGGCGGACGGTACGAATGGGGGTGGTGACGCGGTTCTGAAGTCAGCTGAGGGCGGTGCTGGCGGTTAGGCGCTTGAGCGCAATATCAAGTGCCTGATCGTCGAACAGCTTGCTTTTGCGAGCCGCAGAACCGGCTCCGCCTTCCCAATGCGTTAACGCATCGCGCACGGCAGGAACAGTCGGGCAAACCCCTTCGTGGCTCAGCAACCAATCAACCGTTGCCAATAACTCCATGCCGAAGGGTGACTCAAAGCCATCAATCAGCTCGATCGTGCGTTCCAATGCTTGGGAATACGCCTTTGCTTCTGTATTGAGATAGGTGTGTAGAGTGGGTTTACGTTTCTCTTCAAACCAGATCACATCACCGATCTCTGCATCCTTGATGCGTTTTTCGCACTGCAGATAGCTGCCATCAAGGTCATTGAGCAGAGGCTGTAGTCGATTGGCATACGGGCCATATCGATGCGCTACAAACTTGAGGTTCAGAGGGTTCTCAGTGTCTGGCAGCTCTTCTATGGCGCGTGCCAGAAACCAGGCCAGCTTCTGTATTTCAAGCAGGCTGCATTCCATCCCTAAAACCCAATAACGCCTAACCAATTCGGCAATGAGTGCGCGAGCCGGTGTGAGCTTTTCTACGCCGCTACGTTTGGCGACATTCAGATATTGGCTGGATGGCTCGTATACGGCCTTTCGCAGAATCCGCAGAATCCGCAGCTACCTGCATCCGCAAACGCGAAAAGCAAACAGATGTGGGAGTTGAAGCTTTGAGCGCCGCCGAGCTGATGCACCGCGCGAGTGCGGCCGGCGTCGAGATGGTGGTCAGCCAGGATGGCTGCCTCCAACTGCGTGCGGTTCATCCGCCGTCTGACGATCTGCTGGTCGAGTTGGCCGCGCACAAGATCGAGATCATCATCGCCCTGAATGCGGCCAACGACCCGATGCCGTCGAGTGCCTGGCTTTCCCGTGTCGCACGCTTGCTTAACACCCGTCCAGCCGTACTGCTGGAAGAGGGGCATTTGGAGTCGCACGACCTTGTCGAGCTGGCCGATGCGGACGTCGTGCTGGTGGCCGCCATCATCCGCGCTAGCCCGGCGTGGATCGACCGGCCGCAGCGGGTCGAGCAATCGGTCGAGGTCCATGCTGTGGAGGAAGTTAAGCCGCAGCACACCATCCACACCGCCGCTACGGCGTCAAAGGCATGGCAAGAGGCCTCTGCGGCGTACAACAACCACTGGATGAGTTGCCCTGACTGTTATGCGGCAACCGGTCGTTAATGCGCGGCTGGCGTTGATCTGCGCCAGCGTTATAACAACACCCCGATGGAGGCGAGCAAATGAACGATGCCCCGGCAGTGAGGTTTGTCATTGAGGAGAATGAGGAACAGGCCAATGCCCGCAATTACCTGACTCCGGAGTGCCTGAATGCCGCATTGCTTGTAAGCAGTAACCTGCTCGGCAAGACACCGTTCCCCGAGGCTGTCCTCGAACTGGGTCGGCAGACGGCAGCAATTAACCGCGGCGACATGACCCGAGCAGAAGACATGTTGGTGTCGCAAGCGCACTCTCTGGATGCTTTATTCGTGCACCTTGCGAGTCGGGCACTGTCGTCTAAAAACATTGGCGGGCTGGAGTCCTATATGCGTCTCGCACTCAAGGCCCAGAACCAGGCCCGGGCCACCTTGCAGACCTTGGGCGAACTCAAAACCCCCAAGCAGGTCGCTTTCGTGAAGCAGGCGAACATCGGCAATCAGGTCCAGGTCAACAACGGTATCCAAGAGAAGCCCGCGCGCGCGGAAAACCAAAAAAGCGCAGAACGAACTATTGGAGGTTGAGCATGGCGAACGGCTGGACACCCGAGCGACGGGCACGGCAGGCGGAGCTGATCCGGCAATGGCGATCTTGGGAGCAAAGCACCGGACCGCGTAGCGCTGAGGGTAAGGCTGCTTCGTCGCGCAATGCCTGGACAGGTGGGATGAGGCCACTGTTGCGAGAACTGCCCGAAGAGTTGCGAGTGCAGGACAAGATTCGTCGCGAGATTTTGGACTGAGCGAAACACCACTCGCGAATGCCTGAGCGCCGCCGTAGGCATGCTGCGAACTCGACTGCTTCTCTCTAACAGTCGAGCCCATCGTTGGTACTTAGAGTAGACCAGGGTTACGGATAAGCGAGATTCGTGCGGTAATTTGCTCGCTCAGGTCTCTCGTTTGGCCATCCTCCTCGGTGGTGATCAGGATGCCTGTCGACTGCCCAGGCACGTATTCCTCTATGGGAACAATTCCCTGTGCTTCGTAGGCCTTACGTTTGATTTCCCAGCGTGCACGGTAATCCGGCTTGTCCATACGCCCCAAGTGTTCCCAGTACCAAGTCAGACCGCGATGATCGTCATTGATGACGAAGTCTGGCCAGCGCTCGGTGCCGCCCAGGTTCATCCGATACTCATAGATGTATCGGATTCCGGCTGCGTGCAGCTTGTCGGCAATGATCCATTCACTCTTCGAACGGACCAGATCGTTGCGATCAGTACGATAGATCAGCTTGTCATCAAGAGTGACAGTGCGGTTGCCCACCTGCAATGTCACCGGGGTGGAGGACTGGAATAGATTGGTCATGCGCCGCCGAGTTTCGGAGGCAGAATCTTGACTGTAGGAGAAAAGATCCGACAGCTTGCCTTGGATCAGCAGCACCACCTTATTCCTGTGCCGGGTCAGAGCCGTATAGAGCATTTCCCGTGTTAGCAGTCGGCAATGATTTGGAATCACGATGAAGGTGGTGCCAAACTCGCTGCCTTGGGTTTTATGCACCGTCAGAGCGTATGCCAACTCGAGCGGCGCTGTCCTATCGGCCCCAAATTCAGATGGTTTGTAATGGAACTCCACTCCGGGCTGGGTGGCCATTTCGACCTGAAGCTGTTCGAAGAAATGCTTACTATCCTTTCGCCGGAAATATCCGGTCGCCACGCCTATCTCGCCGTTGGCCACATAGGAGTCAGGATTCTTCGGATAGCACGTACGGCCTGACCTGTTTTGTACGTTGATGACTTTGTCACCCCACAGCAACCGACTTGGCCCCATAGGCCTCGGAATGCGGCGCCAACCGCTGCGTCCGCTGAGTTCCAGGGCAAACGTCCGGTAATGAGTCTGCAGTTGTCGATTGAGCGCATCTGAACCAACTGCCGAGTTACGCAGCGGCGTCAGGACCTGCCAGTCCTCGGCTTTCTCTGCTGCGCCACCGCTGCTTTGCCCCTGCGTCCGAGGCCAGAAGAACACCTTGCCTTCGTACAGGCTGCCGCCGTAGCTCTGCTCAAAAGTGAGGCTGTCATCAGGTGAAGAGAACTTCAGCTCCCGGGCCATCGCTTCGCGCAACAGGGATGCCAGATGCTCGGTCGACTCCCAGGTTAGTACACCCATCCTGGGTGAATTGGCTGTAGTGAGTTGGTTCCAGGCCGCATCGGCGCCGGCATCCTGTGCCTCGCCCTTGAACAGATTGGCAAAGGCCAAGTCGTCGCGGTCCTCACCGGTTTGTTGGCGGCGCGTGACCAGTAGCTCGGCATAGCCATCGACAACTCGAATTCCAGAGCTGCCAACTTGCTCCGGCTGAAGCCAGTGGCAAATGTCGACGAAGGGGCGGCCTGCGCCAATCGGAGGCAACTGATTCGGATCGCCGACGAGTATCAAACGATCGACTCCCTGCAAGGCGTCTAGGGTTGCCGCTAGCTGGTCTTCCGTCAGCATGGATGCCTCGTCGATCACAACGGTTCTGTACCCTGTTGCGCGGCGGCCAAATGGGTTCATGAAATAGCGGCCTTGGGTACCGTCGTAGCGATCAAAGCGATTCAGGAACTGGGCGATGGTTTCGCCCTGTCCGGCCATTCCGCTGGCTTGCTCCAGTCGCACCCGCGCTTTGCCGGTTGGGGCGAGTAACAAGATGCCACTGTCCTGGATTGCCGGGATGCGGCACAGGGCCTTGATTAGGGTGCTCTTTCCAGTGCCTGCAGCACCCAGTAGCACGCTGATGCGGCGCTGGTAGAGCATTCGAAGTGCCGCTGCCTTCTCCTTCCGGGCCTCCTCCTCTTGGATGTCGGCTGCTGGGTTGTCCATTCCCTTGCCAATTGCCGCATCGACCAGATCAGCCCACTCAAACTCTTCAGTTTTACTCGCACGCTTATGGCGGTACTCCACCTCGTCGGCGATGCAGATTCGAGTCTGTTCGTAGCGCTTGAGCTGATAGCTTCTGCTGCCCTCATCTTCGATTAGTACAACGAATGGCAGCAGGTCTTCGTCGAAGAGAGGCAGGAGGTCGGCATCCACCGGACAGGCTGGCTCGATAGCTCGTGAACGGATGCGCTCTATCGTCCAAGTTTCAGGGAGAATCGTATGGCCTTCCTCAATCGCTGCTTGCTCCAGCAGATCGACTATCAGCGCTCGGACGCGTCGGGGATCAGTGGCTTCGAATAAGCAACTTTCAGCTGGGAGAGCGTTGGGGCCTTCTAAGTCACGTGCGCCGAAAAGCCCGCGATCGACAACGTTAAAAGGTAGGGCGTGCTTGTGTAAATATTCGAACAGTAAATAGGCGTTTTCGCGTAGGGCTTGGTCTGAGTCCTTGATGCCCGAGGCTTTACGCATTTCGGCGGAGTACCAGAAGTGCGCCTGGTCGGTGCTGAGCTCGAAGCGGCTGAGCAGCATGAGCAGCGCCCTCCGGCCGCTGTCCAGTCCTTCCCATTTGCGCGCGAGAGTTGGGCCAACAGTGTTCTGTAAATGTCGCGGTAAGCTTTCGGGATGCTTCAGGACCGTCTCAAAGTGATCCCACGCCGACTGCGTATCACCTTCCTGACACTGGGCGGCCAAGTGCCAGCCTAGGAGGTTGCCTCGCTCAACACCGAAGGCGCACAGAGCAGCGCCAATTCCTGGGAATGGACCACGCAGCTTCCAGATTCTATTGAGCTCTTGATCCACCCAGGATCGGTAGTCCGCCCAAGGCCCTGGCATGACCCGTGAGATCTCTAGCAGAGCGTGTTCTATGGCTAGCAGAGAGGCGATCGCATTGTCATGGTGAAGCAGCTCCGAGCCGTACGAGTACTGCTCGAAAGCTTCGTCCGGGGCGAAGGCGATGCAACGCTCAAGCTCCAGGTGCTCATTTTGTTCGGCCAGCGCCAACAGATCATGGTAGGGCAACAAAAAACCATCGAGCTTACGTTTGCCGTCAATTCGGATGGAGTGGGTCAGCGTCCGCTCCCAGAGGAAGCCCGACATCTGATTCTCTCGTCGCTTGCCGCCTGTGTAGTGGTATTCGACTGGTTTGCTTACACCAGTCACCCGTCCAACGCCGACGATGACGCGGCGCGGCGATTCCGACAGCGGGGTACGCTTTGCATAGAAAAAGACCAGGGAGTCTTGTGGCTCAATGGCGCTGAAAAAGGTATCCAGCATAATCTGCTGGTTAGTACCTTCCTGTATCCAGGTATTGGGAATCGACTCCGGCATGGACGGTTCCCTGGTTGGGTTGTAGCCAAGCGCAAGAGATTTAGCTAGGCCAGACAACATGTCGCGCTTGACGCCTTCGACGTTGTTTTTCAGCATCCAACGAAAAGGAATTGCTGCAGCCGCGAAAGGATCGAGCCTGACTGGCGTCTCAGCGAAATGCTTATGTGTATCAACGTTACGGTAAGGGTGTGCCTTAAGTTTGCTAAGCCCAAAATCCGCCATGAAGGTTCCATGTTCGTCGACACATGGCGGTAGATCGCTTTCGGTCATGCCTTGCAGCGATTGTCCGGCGCACTTCTGTTCGAATGCATCATTCCTGCCGGTACCTACCCGTGGCAGCACCATGCATGAGGTGTTGGCGCAAGGATCTTTACAGAGCGTCCCGTTCCAACGCTGGTCGTGCCAAGGCACGCGAACCGTAATGTGCTGAGTAGGGAGGGAGCGAGCACCGTCAATTAGAGCCATCGGTCGGTTCCTTCAAATTCGTGACGAAGGGCGGTTAATCCGCCTCTGTTCTGCTCGCAATCTTAGTACCGCATACACAGCGTGCACGATCTTGTTGATGCCCGTCTCGGCTTCATCAGCAGTTGACTAGCTCGCCTACCCGCGCAAAGCTTCGCGTAGAGCTCCAAAATTTATGGGAGTCTTTGGTAACGTAGGTGTAGGTTCTTCGCCGGCTGGCAGAAGCGTCCAGAAAAAAGTCGTTCTGGCCTTGCCAGAAGGGGCACCAACTGTACTTGCAAACCTTTACCGCGCAGCTCTCCTTACTCCACGTCTGGCAATTCGCTATGGCATTACCTGCACCATGGTGTGTATCGTTCCGCGCAACACAAAAGAGGGGATCGTTGCCCCCAGGCATCTAGCAGTTGGGGTGCCAATTTATTGCATGTAGGACACTCTCCACTGCACCAGTCGAGCTTAGTCATTAGGGAATGATCCAATGAACCCCGTCGAACAACAGTTTTTTACCGACCTGGAGAAAAAGCTCTGGACCGCCGCTGACAAGCTGCGCTCCAACTTGGATGCCGCCGTCTACAAGCATGTGGTGCTGGGCCTGATCTTCTTGAAGTATGTCTCCGACGCCTTCGAAGAACGTCAGAAAGAGCTGCGCGAGCAGTTCACTAATCCAGACCACGACTACTACATGGACCCCGCCGACTTTGGTAAGGGATACGAGCAAGCGCTCCAAGATGAGCTGGAAGCACGCGACTACTACACCGAGAAAAACATCTTCTGGGTGCCGCTTGAAGCACGCTGGCAAACCCTGCGCGACTGCGCCCAGCTCCCCCCAAGACGCCGCTGCTCTGGAACAAGCCGGGCAAGGACGAGCCGGAAGAAATGCGTAGCGTGGGTTGGCTTATCGACAACGCCATGGAAGCCATCGAACGCGAGAACGAGAAGAAACTCAAGAACGTGCTCAACAAGGACTTCGCTCGCACCCAGATCGACAGCCACAAGCTGGCCGACCTGATCGCCCATTTCTCTGATACCGACTTCAATCGCAAGGACTACAACGGTCAGCCGCTGGGCCTAAAAAGCAAAGACATCCTCGGTCACGTCTACGAATACTTCCTGGGCCAGTTTGCGCTGGCTGAGGGCAAGAAGGGCGGCCAGTACTACACACCCAAGAGCATCGTTACCCTCATCGTTGAGATGCTGCAGCCCTTCAAAGGCCGCGTGTACGACCCGGCCATGGGCTCAGGCGGCTTCTTTGTGCAGAGCGAAGAGTTCATCGAGCAGCACGGCGGCAAGGTGGCCAACGGTAAAACCGGACAAATCAGCGTCTACGGCCAAGAGAGCAACCCCACCACCTGGCGCCTTGCAGCGATGAACATGGCCATTCGTGGCATCGACTTCAACTTTGGAGGCGCTCCAGGCGACACTCTGTTGAACGACCTGCACCCCGACCTGCGTGCAGACTACGTGATGGCCAACCCGCCCTTCAACATGAAGGAGTGGTGGAATGAAAAGCTGGCCAATGACCCGCGCTGGATCGCCGGCACCCCGCCACAAGGCAACGCCAACTTCGCTTGGCTACAACACATGCTCTACCACCTAGCCCCGGCCGGTAGTATGGCGCTGTTGCTGGCCAATGGTTCGATGAGCAGCAACACCAACAATGAAGGTGAAATCCGCAAAAAGCTGATCGAAGACGACTATGTGGAATGCATGGTCGCGCTACCCGGTCAGCTCTTCACCAACACGCAGATCCCGGCCTGCATCTGGTTCCTGACTCGAGACAAGCGCAACGGCCTGGCGCTGAACAAGCAAAAACGCGACCGGCGTGGGCAGTTCCTCTTCATCGATGCCCGCCAGCTCGGCTACATGAAGGACCGCGTGCTGCGCGACTTCACGACAGGCGACATCAAGAAGGTAGCCGACACCTTCCATGCCTGGCAGATGGGCGAGGGATACCAAGATGTACCCGGTTTCTGCTACTCCACCACGCTGGAGGAAATTCGTAAGCATGATCATGTGCTAACGCCGGGGCGCTATGTCGGTGCAGAGGAGCTGGAAGATGATGGCGAAGCTTTCACCGACAAGATGGCGCGGCTGGTGGCGCTGCTCACTGAGCAGTTGTCGGAGAGTGCGAAGCTGGAAGACGAAATCAAGAAGAATCTGGCGGGGCTGGGATATGGTGTTTGAGCGTGAAGCTGTTAGTGTCATTTCAAGCATCACCGGAAGGTTAAGTGATTTCGTTGAGTTTAAAAACGGGAAAAGCTCACCTGATCGTTCGGATTCAGGCTCTTTTGATGTATATGGTTCAAACGGAATTATCGGGAAGGCGGATGCCATAAATGCCCCGGAGTGCACTTTGGTGGTGGGGCGTGTCGGCTCTTACTGTGGATCTGTTCACTACTCTCCGAATAAGTGCTGGGTAACTGATAACGCAATTATTGGTGGTGTTAAAAACAGGAAAGAAGCTAGGTTCTGGTTTTATAAGCTTTTATCGCTTGAGCTTAATAACCATCGTGCAGGTTCAGGTCAACCTTTACTTAATCAGCAAATACTAAATAGCATCGAGGTTTCGGTTCCAGCACTTGAGGATGATCGGTGCCGGATAGCAAAGATACTTGGATCATTTGACGACAAAATCGACGTCAACCGCCGCATCAACCAAACCCTCGAAGCCATGGCGCAATCCATTTTCAAATCGTGGTTTGTCGATTTTGACCCGGTCAAAGCCAAGATCACCGCCAAACAGGAAGGCCGCGATCCGCTGCGCGCTGCCATGAGTGCCATCAGCGGAAAACCCGACGCCGAACTCGCCGCCCTGCCACACGAACAATTCGATGAGCTCGCCGCCACCGCCGCACTGTTTCCGGATGGGATGGAAGCGTCGGAGTTGGGAGAGATTCCGAGGGGGTGGTGTGTAGAACGTGTTGGAAACCTTTTCGAATTGATTTACGGGAAGGCACTCAAATCTACCGATCGCAAAGAAGGGAGCATTCCTGTTTATGGTTCTGGCGGCATCACGGGCTATCACGATGCAGCGCTGGTTTCGCATGGGTCAATCATCGTTGGGCGGAAAGGGACCGTTGGCAGCCTGTATTGGGAAGACGAACCATTTTTCCCCATCGACACAACATACTACGTGCGCCCTCAAAAGGTCCCTCTGACGTATTGTTACTACGCCATGCAGACACTGGGGCTGGAAAAAATGAACACCGATGCTGCAGTTCCGGGCCTCAATCGCGAAAATGTTTATCGTCTTGAATTGGTCCAGCCTGACTCGCTTATTCTGCACAAGTTTGATGCGGTAATTTCCAAATTACGGAAAACCATTCGCACCAACTCTGGCTCTAGCAAGTCATTGGCTAGCCTCCGCGACACCCTGCTACCCAAGTTGTTGTCAGGCGAGCTGTCTGTCGCTGCAGCTATGGTGGACGCCAAGATATGAATAGCGCCGCCCCCGTGCCTGCCGATATCGCCGCACCCCAACCCGGTGACTACTTTGAGAAAATCCCATTGTGGAACGCTGATGGCGCCGCCAAGCGATTCGAGATAATGGCCGATGAGCTAAGCGGGCGCATTCCGGTCACGCGGCTCGAATCCTGGCGTGAGTTCACCGACTTGCTGGAGAGCGATTTCTTCAACCGACAGGGTGTGCAACTGGTTTTTCGTGGCCACCGGCGTTACGACTGGAGCCTGATGCCCACACTGGGACGGCTTACCACCAATGGTATCGTGACGCAGGCCTTGGCTGATGCACAGTTGGAGCGCTTTAAGCGCGCGGTGCGTGGCCGTCTGAGCGATGCTGCCATGGTGGATGAAGACGACGAGATGTGGTCGGTGGGACAACACCACGGCCTGATGACTCCACTGCTGGACTGGACCTACTCGCCTTATGTAGCGCTGTTCTTTGCCTTTCATAAGGAAGACAGCAAGGAAGAGGCCCCCAATCCATACCGTGCCTTGTACGTTCTCAACAAGAGCTTTCTGGCTGGGCATGAAGGTGAAACCGGCATTCGGCTGTGGGAGCCACGCCGGGACGACCACGGCCGCTTGGTGAATCAGGCAGGTCTGTTCACCTTTTCGCCCACGGACGCCACCATCGAAAACAAGCTAGCTAATGTGCTGGCCGACGACGAGCTGTTTGAGGACGAAGAACTGCGTGCAGCATCTGAGGAAGAGCAGCCCGGCATTCTGGCCCGCTACATCTGCAAAATTTACATCCGCAACGAAGAGCGTGATGCCTGCCTGCGTCACCTACGGCGCATGAATGTGCATCACGCCAGCCTATTTCCGGACCTGTTGGGTGCCTCAGAATACTGCAATGTCATCACCACGGAGGCCGAGATGGCCGCCGCAGTGCAGCAGCGCGGCAAGCACTTTGAACTGACGATCACGGAGAACGTGACGGCAATGGATCAAGTTGATGAAGAGGTAGCGCCTTCGGCAATGACCGCAGCCACTCTCACCAGCATCGAAGATGTGCTGCGTCAGCCAATTGGCACAGAACAGGTAGAGCCGGGACGCATCGCTCTGATGGCCGAAGAGCTTGCTTCGTCCATCGCTAAGAACAAGGTGGTGGATTGGGAAACCCGTGATGCAGTGCAGGCTCGCCTGCGCAACGTGGTGCGCGTGGTGCTGAAGAAATACGGCTACCCGCAGGCGTTGCGGGAGCAGGTAGCGGAGCAGGTCCTTGTTTTGGCCAGGTCGACAGAGGGTAAAGGTGAGAGATGATCGAAATTCGGTTGCTCGAAGACCTCGATTTGCTGCGCCAGGTCTACTGCACAACCAGCATCCTGCCAAATACCTCTGAGGCTGAGACCTGAGCCATGATGAACGAACAGCAACTCGAAGATCTGTGCATTGGCTGGTTTCAGGAAGCAGGTTGGCACTTTGTGCGCGGACCAGATCTCGCCCCCGAGGGCGTTAGCCCGGAACGCACCGACTATAGGCAGGTAATTCTGCGAGACCGTTTGCTGGCTACCCTAGCTCGCATCAACCCACAGATTCCGCTTGCGGCATTGGAGCAGGCAGTGCACGTCCTGCAGACCATTAGCGAACCGCAGATGGTGGTGCGCAACCGCAGCTTTCACCGGCTGCTGCTCTCAGGTGTGGTGGTGGAGTTTTCGGTAGGGGAGGAGAAGAAAACCGATCTGGTACACCTTATCGACTTTGCTAGCCCGCAGCGCAACGAATTTCTGGTGATTAACCAATTCACTGTGACGGGCAGCAAACAGCCCAGACGGCCTGACCTAGTGGCGTTCATCAATGGTCTGCCGCTGGCGGTGATCGAGCTCAAGAATCCAGCCAACGACCAGACCGATGTATGGGATGCCTTTAACCAGTTGCAGACTTACAAAGGCGAGATCGGCGACCTGTTCAACAGCAATGTCGCATTGGTGGTCAGCGATGGCTGGACGGCACGCGTGGGCTCGCTCACGGCCAACGCGGAACGCATGTTGCCATGGCGCACTGTTGCCAACGAAGACGACCGGCCCCGCCTGCAGCAGGAGCTGGAAACCGTGGTGCGCGGCTTTTTTTCTCCCGAATTGTTTCTCGACTACATCCGTCACTTTGTGCTGTTCGAGCAAGACGGCGATGCCGTCATCAAGAAGATCGCAGGCTATCACCAGTTTCACGCCGTGCGTGAGGCGGTGCGCGCCACGGTGACTGCGGCCAGCTCGCCCGACAAGGGCCTGCTGGAGGTGCGAGAAGAACGTACCACCTACGGTAAAGAGATGAAACCGGGCTCACGCAAGGCCGGTGTGGTGTGGCATACACAGGGTTCTGGTAAGAGCATCACTATGGCCTGCTACGCTGGCAAGCTGCTGCAACAGCCCGAAATGAAGAACCCGACGCTGGTGGTAGTGACGGACCGCAATGATTTGGACGGGCAACTGTTTGCCACCTTTTGCGCAGCCGGAGATTTGCTCAAGACCACACCGCTGCAGGCAGGCAGTCGCGATGAACTTCGCGAAATGCTGGCCTCGCGTCAGGCCGGCGGGATCATCTTCACCACGGTGCAGAAGTTCGCCCTGTTGGATGATGAGGATGAGCACCCGCAGATGTCTGACCGCTCCAACATCGTGGTCATCTCCGACGAAGCTCACCGCAGTCAGTACGGCATGAAGGGGCGCTTTGACGAGAAGGCGGGCAAGTATGTGTTCGGCTATGCCAAGCACCTGCGCGATGCGTTGAAGAACGCCACCTTTATCGGCTTTACCGGCACACCGATTGCCCTGGAGGACAAGGACACCCGCGCGGTGTTTGGCGACTACGTCAGCATCTACGACATTCAAGATGCAGTGGACGATGGCGCGACGGTACCAATCTACTACGAGAGCCGCCTGGCCAGGCTGGACGTGAGGCAGGCCGAAATCGATGCGCTGAGCGAGCAAGTCGATGAGGTGGTGGAGGACGAAGAGGACATTGCCAGCCGCGAGAAGACCAAAAGCGAGTGGGCGGCACTGGAAAAACTGGTTGGTGCTGAACCGCGCCTTGCGCAAGTGGCCAAGGACTTGGTCGAGCACTGCGAGATCCGCAGCGCGACACTGGATGGCAAGGCCATGATTGTCTGCATGAGCCGCGATATATGTGCCCAGCTTTACAAGGCCATCGTCAATCTGCGGCCTGACTGGCACGATGACGATCCGGAAAAGGGCGCTATCAAGGTGGTGATGACCGGTTCGGCTGCCGACAAGGAATTACTGCAGACCCACCTGTACAGCAAGCAGGTAAAGAAACGGCTGGAAAAGCGCTTTAAGGATGTCAAAGACCCTTTGAAGCTGGTGATCGTGCGCGACATGTGGCTAACCGGCTTCGATGCGCCCTGCTGCCACACTATGTACGTGGACAAGCCTATGAAGGGCCACAACCTGATGCAGGCAATTGCACGGGTCAACCGGGTATTCAAGAACAAACCGGGTGGCTTGGTGGTGGACTACATAGGCATCGCCAATGAATTGAAGGCCGCACTCAAGACCTACACCGAAGCCAAAGGCAAAGGCGACCCCACGCACAACGCCGCCGAGGCTCTAGCCGTGTTGTTGGAGAAGATGGATATCTTGCGCGGCATGATGCACGGCTGCAACTACAGCGGGTTCGAGACCCAGGCGGCGGCACTGCTGGTGCCCTGCGCCAATCATCTACTAGGCCTGAAGGATGGCAAGCAACGCTTCCTCGACACCATGGTGGCGGTAGCTAAGGCCTACTCGCTGTACGGCACGCTGGATGATGCCGCCGCGCTGCGCAAGGAGATCGCCTTTTTCTCGGCCATCAAAGCGGCTATTACCAAGTTCACCACGGTGGACAAGAAGCGCTCCACCGAAGAGAAGAACAGCGCTCTGAAACAGATCTTGGACAACGCCATCGTCGCCGACGGCGTGGCGGATATCTTTGCGCTAGCCGGACTAGACAAGCCCAATATCGGCCTGCTGTCGGATGAGTTCCTCAAAGACGTGCGTCGGATGGAAAGTCGCAACCTGGCTGTGGATCTGCTGGAAAAGCTGCTGCGCGACGAGATCAAGGCGCAAGCACGCAACAACGTGGTGCAGGAGAAGAAGTATGGCGACCGCTTGCTGGAAACTCTGCGCAAGTACCACAACCGCGCCATTGAGACGGCCCAGGTCATCGAGGAACTTATCCAGATGGCCAAGGAGTTCCAGGCTGTGCTGGAGCGCGAGGCGGCCTTGGGCTTAGGTAAGGACGAGATTGCCTTCTACGATGCATTGGCCAACAACGAGAGCGCAGTGCGCGAGTTGGGTGATGAAATTTTGAAGAAAATCGCTGTCGAGATCACGGAAAAACTCAGGATCAGCACCACGGTGGACTGGCAAGTGCGCGAGAGCGTGCGTGCGCGCCTGCGAATCTTGGTGCGGCGCTGCTTGCAGAAGTGGAAGTACCCACCTGACCAGCAGGCCGATGCGGTTGAGTTGGTGCTCAAGCAGGCGGAGTCGCTGTCAAACAGTTGGTCACTGTAAGCGACCGATATGGGGCAGTATCGGCTGAGTCGCTGAAGCAGCGGTAACCCAGCGTTTTGGTGTGGGTCAAAGTGTGGGTCAAGAATGACGGTTTCTGTACGTCCCTTGCTCTGCTTAGCTTTCAGGCATTAAAAAGCCGGCTTGTGGCCGGCTTCTCGGGGACGCTTCCGACTAATTTATGGTAAGCCGCAACCGCCTTAACTGTGTGGTCACAAGGACCTGATAGAGATGGTCAACGCCCGTGTGGGGTGTCGCCGAGCCCTCTGGACCGCGGCTTGCGCTGGTCGGGGCTAAATGTGCCGCGTAGCATACAAGGGCTTGCGCAGGATGCCCAGCAAAAAATGGCACAGCGTGTTTCAACTGGGGCGATGGCGGCGGAAATGCGACCAGTGGAAGACCCAGCCGAGAATCTCCAGGCTTTGGGCCTGGCGCTGGGCGCATGTATAGCGCTCGACGGCGTAGTTGCGCCGGTCATGGCTGTGCAGGTACAGGGTGCCGTGCGGGCCGAGGCTGAGGTTGTTCACCCTCAGGGTGCCGTTGTGCAGCAAGGCATAGGTCTCGCCCTCGATGACTTCGGTCATGCTCAGGTCTACCGCCAAGGTGGCCTCCAGCGGAATCAGCGGAGCCATGTTGGCGGCAGGCATGGCCAGGCAGATGGCATTTTGCGCAGCAACGCCCAGCGCCTTTAACGCCGTGGTGGGCAGGCGCAGGTGATGGTTGGCCACGGGTGCAAGCAGGCCGTGCTGCAGTGCGTAAAACGGCACCTGCAGCAGCCGGCCGCTGTGTGCTGACAGCGGGGTGGGCGGGGTGGTGTGCGGTGGCCGTGGCGGGCCGCTGCGCAAGATCGGGTTAGGGTGCTTGGGGCCTTCGCCGCTGCGCAGCCAACGGCGATGCACGCAGAACAAGTCGGCCATTTCATCGAGGCGAGCCAACGGAACACCCCGTCTGAACCAGTTATTGACGTGCTGGGGTGTGACGCTGCGTTGGGCAGCGAAATCGGAAGGGGTCAAGCCACATTCGTGCAGCAGGGCTTTGAGGCGGTCACCGGATGTGTTCATGGCCGCGAGTGTAGCGGCCGGGTGCCAGCTGGCATATGAACCGGATGTTGATGCGGCTTGTGCGAAAGATGCTTAGTTGTAGGGCGTTGGAGTAGGGCGATGTAGGATTTTTTACTGGAAGGGTGTTCCCTCGCGCATAAAAAACCCCGCCGAGGCGGGGTTTTTCAGCAATCGGTATCAGCCTTTGTAGGCAGCGACCGATTTGGTGATCGCAGCACGGGCGGCGTCGGCGCCGTCCCAGCCTTCGATCTTGACCCACTTGCCCTTCTCGAGATCTTTGTAGTTCGCGAAGAAGTGCTCGATCTGCTGGATCAGCAGGGCTGGCAGGTCGGTGTACTCCTTGACGTCGACATACAGCTGCGACAGCTTGTCGTGCGGCACAGCGATGACTTTGGCGTCGCCGCCGCCGTCGTCGGTCATGTTCAGGATGCCAACCGGGCGGGCACGGATGACCGAGCCTGGGGCAACTGGGTATGGGGTCACGACCAGCACGTCGAGCGGATCACCGTCGTCGGCCAGGGTGTTCGGGATGAAGCCATAGTTGGCTGGGTAGAACATCGGGGTAGCCATGAAACGGTCGACGAACAGGGTGTCGCTGTCCTTGTCGATCTCGTATTTGATCGGCGCGTGGTTGGCCGGGATCTCGATGGCGACGTAGATGTCGTTCGGCAGGTCTTTGCCCGCCGGAATCTTGCTGTAGCTCATTGGGCAGTGCCCCCGTAGTTGACCAAAAAGTGGCGGCGATTATAGGCACATTCCGCATGGGCATGCCACGCTTGGCCTGATGTGCGGCCGCGTCAGGCGTGGCCTTCGCGGTAATCGGGGTGTTCGGCCTGCAACTGGCTCAGGCGCGCCAGTGGGTCTTGGCGGTAGAACAGCGACAGTTGCTGGTAAACCTGCGGATATGCCTGCTGCAACAGGTCGGGGGCGCTGAAGAAGTATTCGCTGGTGACGGCGAAGAATTCTGCAGGGTTTTCTGCCGCGTATGGGTCGATGGGCGTTTCGGCGTCGGGGTTCAGGTCCAGCTGGCGGTTGAGGTCGTCATAGGCCTGTTGCATGGCCGTCGCCCACTCCTCCACGGGCATGCCACTGTGCAGCGGCGGCAGGCCGTTGGCGTCGCCATTGAGCATGTCGAGCTTGTGCGCCAACTCATGGATGACCAGGTTATAGGCCTCCCAACCACCACTGGCCAGCACCCCGTTCCAGGCCAGGATCACCGGCCCCTGTTGCCAGGCTTCACCGCTGTGTTCGCCGTCCCACACATGCTCCACACCACTGGCATCGCGGTGGCGCTGAGGGCTTTTGAAGTCGTCGGGGTAGAGGATGATTTCGTGGAAACCCTGGTACCAGTTCAGGTCACCCAGGTGCAGCAGTGGCAGCTGCGCCTGGGCAGCCAGGAACAGGCGCTGCTCATCGCTCAGCTCGACACCGGGCAGGGTGGTCAGGTGCTTTTCAAGCAGAAACAGGATGCAGGCTTCACGCAACCAGCGATCTTCTTCATCGCTGATACCGTCGAGCAACGGCAGGTGTTGGCGAACCGCCTGCCATTGCTCGGCTGTGATTGGGTAGCGCTTCAGGGTGCGCCGACGCCGCCAGGCGCTGAAAGACCACATGGCTGGGGTCAGTGAGCCTTGGCGGCACGGCCCAGGCGACCGCGCAGCAGGCCGAGCACCATCGGCACCAGCGACAGGAAGATGATACCCACCACCATCAGCGACAGGTGCTGCTTGATGAACGGCACATTGCCGAAGAAGTAGCCCAGCGTCACCAGGCCTCCGACCCACAGCAACGAACCGGCGACACTGAAGCCCAGGAAGCGCGGGTAGTGCATGTGGGCAATACCGGCGACGAACGGCGCGAAGGTACGCAGAATCGGCAGGAAGCGCGCCAGGGTCACGGTCTTGCCGCCATGGCGTTCATAGAATTCGTGGGTGCGTTGCAGGTAGTCGCGGCGGAAGATCTTCGAATTGGGGTTGTTGAACAACCGCTCGCCGGCCGTTCGGCCAATCACGTAGTTGGTACTGTCGCCCAGGATCGCCGCCGCCATCAGCAGGCCCGCCAGCAGGACTGGGTCCATGCCGCCACCGGCCGCCACGGCGCCGGCGATGAACAGCAGCGAATCACCTGGCAGGAACGGCATCACCACCAGGCCGGTTTCGCAGAAGATCACGGTGAACAGGATGGCGTAGATCCAGGGACCGTAATTGGTGACCAGCAGATCGAGGTAGGCATCGAGATGCAGGATAAGGTCCAGCGGGTTGAAATCCATGTACAGCACCTGTGTTCTGGGGCGTAGGCTCGGTTACCAGGGGATGGGTAAATTTTCACACATGACAAGTGGGGCATTATACGGCGAAGTGAGGATCATGCCCGGGGAGTTTGTAGCGGCGGGTTACGGAAGGGGAAGATTCATACTGCCTGTACCGACCTCACTCGGCAGGCCCACCCATACCTCTGGCCATACGCAATCCTTGTAGGAGCAGCCTTGTGCTGCGAAGAGGCCGGTGCCAGCAGTAGAGATTAACAGTGCTGGCACCGGCCTCTTCGCAGCACAAGGCTGCGCCTACAGGTACAGGTGATAAGGCCTGCGCAGGTCAATCCTGATGGATCGGCAGGATGTAGCTCTCGAACTCGGTGTCCTTGCGAAAGCCGATGGACTCGTAGGTCTTTTGCGCTGCCTCATTGTTGGCGCTGGTCGACACCCGCATCCGCACGGCATTGGTCTCTTTCGCCATCTTCTTGGCCTCGCGCATCAGGTGGTCGGCCACCAGCATGCGTCGCGAGTCTTCGGCCACATAGATGTCGTTGAGAATCCACACGCGTTTGAGCGACAGCGACGAAAAGCTTGGATACAGCTGGCAGAAACCGAGCAATTTGCTGGCATCGTCATCCGCCAGTGCCAGGTAAATCACCGACTCGTCCCGCTTCAGGCGCTTTTCCAGAAAGCTGCGTGAGCTGTCCGGATAGGGTAATTGCCCATAGAACTCGCGGTATTTGACGAACAGGGGGGTCAGCAGGTCGAGGTGTTCCAGGGTTGCCTTGATGATACGCATGTGCGGCCCTCAGGATCCATTTGGGGAAACAGCGGATTGCCAGCCGCTCTCAACAGCATGCTGCCTAATGCGTGCGAGAAGCGCAATCCGCCTTCCGTGACATGATTTTTACCCTTTTCCGAGCAGAAAGTTTCCTTTTTGGCTGGCGGGGGTATCGCTCTCCAGGCTATGGACCTCGGCTTCGTCCTTCAGATTCACCCCGGAAAGCTGCCGGCGACAGGCTTCACGCATCAGGTACAGCAAGCGGTGGGCCGCCATGCCATAGCTCAGGCCCTCAAGGCGCACGTTGGAGATGCAGTTGCGGTAGGCGTCAGTCAGGCCGACCCGCGGCGCGTAGGTGAAATACAGGCCGAGGCTATCGGGCGAGCTCAACCCCGGGCGCTCGCCGATCAGCATCACGGTCATCCGTGCGCCCAGTAACTCGCCAACCTCGTCGGCCACGGCCACGCGGCCCTGTTCCACCAGCACCACCGGCGCGCTGGTCCAGCCGTCGGCAGCGGCCTGTTCCTCGAAACGGGTCAGAAACGGCAGGGTATGGCGGTGCACGGCGAGGGCCGAGAGGCCGTCAGCGACGACGATGGCCAGGTCGACACCGCCCGGGTTGGCCTGGGCATGCTGGCGCAGGGTTTCGATCGAGTCTTCGTTCAGCCGCCGGCCCAGGTCCGGGCGCTGCAGGTATTGGTCACGGTCGTGGGCGGCGCTGTGCAACACCAGGCTGTCGCGCCCGCGGTCACTGAGCTGGGCGGTCAGCCCGGCATGGTCGAAGGGCAGGTGCACGGCATCGCGGGCCTGGGCATGCGCGAACTGGAAGTCCAATTGGGCGCCGGTCGGCAGGCTGGTGCCGGTGCGGCCCAGGGCGATACGCGCCGGGGTCAGGGTACGCAGGGCCAGCCAGGGGTTGTCGGGGGTTACGGTGCGAGGGTCCATGGTCATCCCTATGCAAGCTGTGCCAACGCCTGGCGGAACGCCGGCGGCAGGTTGTCACCAAAGCGCACCCGGCCATCGGCCTGGGTAAAGATGCCGGTGCGCGCCAGCCATGCTTCAAATTCGGGGCCGGGCTTCAGGCCCAGGGTCTGGCGCGCATACAGCGCGTCATGGAACGACGTGGTCTGGTAGTTGAGCATGATGTCGTCGGAGCCGGGGATGCCCATGATGAAGTTGATCCCGGCCACACCCAGCAAGGTCAGCAGGGTGTCCATGTCGTCCTGGTCGGCTTCGGCGTGGTTGGTGTAGCAGATGTCGCAACCCATCGGCACGCCCAGCAGCTTGCCGCAAAAGTGGTCTTCGAGGCCGGCGCGGATGATCTGCTTGCCGTTGTACAGGTACTCCGGGCCGATGAAACCGACCACGGTATTGACCAGAAACGGCTTGAAGTGCCGGGCCACGGCGTAGGCACGGGTTTCGCAGGTCTGCTGGTCGACGCCGTGGTGGGCGTTGGCCGACAGGGCACTGCCCTGGCCGGTCTCGAAATACATGAGGTTTTGCCCAAGGGTGCCGCGCTTGAGCGACAGGCCCGCTTCGTAACCCTCCTGCAGCACGTTGAGGTTGATGCCAAAGCCTGCGTTGGCAGCTTCGGTGCCGGCGATCGACTGGAACACCAGGTCCAGCGGCACGCCACGGTTGATCGCTTCGATCGAGGTGGTGACGTGGGTCAGCACGCAGGCCTGGGTGGGGATGTCGTAGCGCTGGATGATTGCATCGAGCATTTCCAGCAGGGCACAGATCGAGGCGATGCTGTCGGTGGCCGGGTTGATGCCGATCATGGCGTCGCCGTTGCCGTACAGCAGGCCATCGAGGATGCTGGCGGCGATGCCAGCGGGTTCGTCGGTCGGGTGGTTGGGTTGCAGGCGGGTCGACAGGCGCCCGCGCAGGCCCATGGTGCCGCGGAAACGGGTAACCACGCGGATCTTCTGCGCCACCAGGATCAGGTCCTGGACGCGCATGATCTTCGACACCGCCGCCGCCATTTCCGGTGTCAGGCCCGGCGCCAGCGCGCGCAGGCTGTCTTCGTCGGCTTCTTCGCTGAGCAGCCAGTCACGCAGGCCGCCCACGGTGAGGTGGCTGACCGGTGCGAAGGCCTGGGCATCGTGAGTGTCGATGATCAGGCGGGTGACCTCGTCCTCTTCATAGGGGATCAACGCCTCGGTCAAAAAGTGCGTCAGCGGGATGTTGGCCAAGGCCATCTGCGCGGCGACCCGCTCACCGTCGTTGCTGGCGGCGACACCGGCCAGGAAATCCCCTGAACGTGCAGGGCTGGCCTTGGCCATCACGTCCTTGAGGCTGTCGAAGCGGTAGACCAGGTGGCCTACCGTGTGTACGAAACTTGCCATACAGATTCTCCAGAGCGCCGCGGGGCTGGCCCGCGGCGGGTGTCGGCGATCAGTGCAAGGCCTCTTCGGCCTTCTGGATCGCGGCGAATTCCTCTTCCGGTGTGCCCGCTACCAGGTGGTGACGGCTGTAGAACGCAAAGTAGGCAATTAATACTCCATAGATCACCGCGGCGCCAATCACAACCCGCGGGTCGACCAGGAACCCCGCCACCACGGCGATGCACGCCAGTACCAGGGCTACGCCCGAGGTGAAGATGCCGCCCGGAGTGCGATACGGGCGTTCCATTTTCGGACGGCGGATGCGCAGGGTGATGTGTGCAGCCATCATCAGCACGTAGGACAGCGTGGCGCCGAACACCGCGACCAGAATCAGCAGGTCGCCCTGGCCGGTCAGCGACAGCCCGAAACCGATGAGGCCGGGGATGATCAGGGCCAGTACCGGCGCCTTGCTTTTGTTGGTCTCGGAGAGTTTGCGCGGCAGGTAGCCGGCGCGGGACAGCGCGAAGATCTGCCGCGAGTAGGCATAGATGATCGAGAAGAAGCTGGCAATCAGGCCAGCCAGGCCGACCAGGTTGACGAAGCTGCCCATCCAGGTGGAACCGCCATAGGCTTTGGACAGTGCCTCGACCAGTGGGTTACCGGAGGCCTTGAGCGCTTCGGAGCCCGCCGCGCCAGGGCCGATCACCAGAATCAACAGGGCGAAGGCCAGCAGCACCAGCATCGCGCCGATCAGGCCGCGGGGCAGGTCGCGTTTTGGGTTCTTGGTTTCTTCGGCGGCCAGCGGCACGCCTTCGACGGCGAGGAAGAACCAGATGGCGTAAGGGATTGCGGCCCACACGCCGACATAGCCGAACGGCAGGAAACTGCTGGCGCCGGCGGCGTCGGTCTTGGCGATGTCGAACAGGTTGGCTGCATCAAAATGGGGCACCATGCTCACCAGGAACACGCCCAAGGCAATGGCGGCAATGGCGGTGATGATGAACATCAGCTTCAGCGCTTCGCCGACGCCGAAGATGTGGATGCCGATGAACACGATGTAGAACGCCAGGTAGATGACCCAGCCGCCGATGCCGAACAGTGACTCACAATAGGCGCCGATGAACACGGCGATGGCCGCCGGGGCAATGGCATATTCGATGAGGATGGCCGTGCCGGTAAGAAAACCGCCCCATGGGCCAAAGGCGCTGCGGGCAAAGCCGTAGCCGCCGCCTGCAGTGGGGATCATCGACGACAACTCGGCCAACGAGAAGCACATGCACAGGTACATGGTGGCCATCAGCAGGGTGGCGAGGAACATACCGCCCCAGCCGCCTTGGGCCAGGCCGAAGTTCCACCCGGCGTAGTCGCCGGAGATCACATAGGCGACCCCGAGGCCGACCAACAGCACCCAGCCGGCTGCGCCTTTTTTCAGTTCACGTTGCTGGAAATAGTCCGAACCGACTTTTTCGAAGTCGACAGAAGAGCCTGCCGGCACATTACCGGATTGATCGCTTGGCATAGTTTCACCTGTTGTTTTTCTTGGTGGCCGGAGGGACTTCCAGCCCATGGTGATAGGTACTGCAGGAAGCGAGCCAGAGCGGTTCGTGCACGGGAACCGCGTTGGCTTGTGGTGGTGATGAACCGCTGCGGTGGGCTGCAAGCAGCCCCCGCAGTTATCCCAGGTTTAGAAGAAGCCCAACGGATTGATGTCGTAACTCACCAGCAGGTTCTTGGTCTGCTGGTAGTGATCGAGCATCATCTTGTGGGTCTCACGCCCAACGCCGGACTTCTTGTAACCGCCAAACGCGGCATGCGCCGGGTACAGGTGGTAGCAGTTGGTCCACACGCGGCCAGCCTTGATGCCGCGGCCCATGCGATAGGCGCGGTTGATGTCGCGGGTCCACACACCGGCACCCAGGCCGAACTCGGTGTCGTTGGCAATCGCCAGGGCTTCGGCTTCGTCCTTGAAGGTGGTGACGCTGACCACCGGGCCGAAGATTTCTTCCTGGAACACGCGCATCTTGTTGTTGCCCTTGAGCAGGGTCGGTTGGATGTAGTAACCGGTCGACAGCGCGCCTTCGAGTTTTTCCACCTTGCCGCCGGTCAGCAGCTCGGCGCCTTCTTCCTTGGCAATTTCCAGGTACGACAGGATCTTCTCGAACTGCTGTTGCGACGCCTGGGCGCCGACCATGGTGTCGGTGTCCAGCGGATCGCCACGCTTGATCTGCAGGACCTTCTTCATCACCACTTCCATGAACTGCGGGTAGATCGACTCCTGCACCAGGGCACGCGATGGGCAGGTGCACACTTCGCCTTGGTTGAAGAATGCCAGCACCATGCCTTCGGCGGCCTTCTCGATGAAGCTCGGCTCGGCCTGCATGATGTCTTCGAAGTACACGTTAGGCGACTTGCCGCCCAGCTCGACGGTAGACGGGATGATGTTTTCGGCGGCGCATTTCATGATGTGCGAGCCGACCGGGGTCGAACCGGTGAAGGCGATTTTGGCGATGCGTTTGCTGGTGGCCAGCGCTTCGCCCGCTTCACGGCCATACCCCTGTACGACGTTGAGCACGCCTTTGGGCAGCAGGTCGCCGATCAGCTCCATCAGTACAGTGATGCCCAGCGGGGTCTGCTCGGCGGGTTTGAGGACCACGCAGTTGCCTGCGGCCAGGGCTGGGGCGAGTTTCCACGCGGCCATCAGCAGCGGGAAGTTCCACGGGATGATCTGCCCGACCACGCCCAGAGGCTCGTGAATGTGATAGGCGACGGTGCCTTCGTTGATTTCGGCGGCGCCGCCCTCTTGGGCGCGGATGCAACCGGCGAAGTAACGGAAGTGATCGACCGCCAGCGGGATGTCGGCGTTGAGGGTTTCGCGGATTGGCTTGCCGTTGTCCCAGGTTTCGGTAATGGCCAGGACTTCAAGGTTCTGCTCGATGCGGTCGGCGATTTTCAGCAGCACGTTGGAGCGGTCCTGGACGGACGTGCGGCCCCAGGCATCGGCGGCGGCGTGGGCGGCATCCAGGGCTTTGTCGATGTCTTCGGCAGTGGAGCGGGGAAACTCTGCGATCAGCTTGCCATTCACCGGGGAGGTGTTTTCGAAGTACTGCCCCTTGACCGGAGCTACGAATTCACCACCGATGTAGTTGCCGTAGCGGCTCTTGAAGGAAACCTTCGCGCCTTCGGTACCGGGATGTGCGTAACGCATGGTGTGTCTCCTGGCTATTGTGTTTGTTAGGGAGTTGAAAAGCGTAGAGCAAAGGTTGGGCCAGTGTTTTGAGGTTGTTCTAAATCAAGCACTTAGCGTAATTTTCAGAGGGCTGTGAAAGCCCGCTGTGCCAGCTGTGGTACGGCCTGTGTGACACTTTGTGCCATTTGCGACACGCTGCCGGCAGGTGCATTGCAAAGGCCCGCCGGGTGGAGGATGCTGGCTGAACGCTCGATCAGCGGAGAACCACAACACATGCAGAGCAATCACTTGAGTCGCCATGCCCAGCAAGTGCATACCGTTGCCCACGGTGAAGCCGGGGCGGGCGGCAGTGACCCGGCGATCGCCCGGTCCTGGCTGCGCTGCCTCGAGGATTACCACCTCGACCCGACGCTGATCGAGGCCCCCGTGGTGCTTGAACACGGGCGCTTGCTGGAAACCCGCGAGCGCCTGCACCAGGTGCTGAAAATTGCCGATGCCGAGATGAACAGCCTGCATCAGCAGCTCTCTGGCGCTGGCCATGCGGTGCTGCTGACCGATGCCCGTGGGGTGATCCTCAACTGTGTCAGCGCCCCCAGCGAGCGGCGCATCTTCGAGCGGGCAGGGCTGTGGCTGGGCGCCGACTGGAGCGAAGCGCGCGAAGGCACCAACGGTATCGGCACCTGCCTGGTCGAGCGCCAGGCCCTGACCATTCATCAGCACGAACACTTTCGTGGCCGCCACACCGGCCTGACCTGCTCGGCAAGCCCGGTGTTCGACCCGCATGGCGAACTGCTGGCGGTACTCGACGTGTCGTCGGCGCGGCCTGATGTGTCGCGGCAGAGCCAGTTTCACACCATGGCCTTGGTCAACCTCTCGGCGAAGATGATCGAGAGCTGTTATTTCCTGCGTCATTTTCAGCAGCAGTGGCTGCTGCGCTTTCATCTGCAGGCTGAGTCGGTCGGCTTGTTCAGCGAGGGCTTGCTGGCCTTCGAGGGTGACGGGCGGATTTGCGCCGCCAACCAGAGCGCGCTCAATCTGCTGGGCACCGTACGCGGTGGCGTGCTGGGGCAACCGGTGGAGCGGTTTTTTGCTTGCAGCCACGACGAACTGTTCAGCCGCGCCGTGCCGGGCGGCAGTACCGTCTGGCCGTTGCAGACACGCGACGGCCGCCAGGTGTTTGCCAGCCTGCGAGGCCAGGCGCGTACGCCGGTATGGTCAGTACCGCTCAGCCAGCCCCAGCCCCAGCGTGCTGAAGCGCCAGGCATCTGCCTGCTCGACCCGGCGTTGCAAAACGACTTTCGCCGCTGCGTGCGGGTATTCGAGCGTGATGTGCCGCTGCTGTTGCGTGGCGAGACCGGTTGCGGCAAGGAGGCATTCGCCCAGGCCGTGCACCAGGCCAGCCAGCGTCGCGGTAAGCCGTTCGTGGCGATCAACTGCGCCTCGATCCCAGAGAGCCTGATCGAAAGCGAGCTGTTCGGTTATCGCGGTGGCAGCTTTACCGGCGCACGCAAGGAAGGCATGCGCGGCAAGCTGCTGCAGGCCGACGGCGGCACGTTGTTGCTGGACGAGATTGGTGACATGCCACTGGCCTTGCAG
Source organism: Pseudomonas sp. ITEM 17296 (assembly GCF_028895205.1). NCBI lineage: Bacteria > Pseudomonadati > Pseudomonadota > Gammaproteobacteria > Pseudomonadales > Pseudomonadaceae > Pseudomonas > Pseudomonas sp. ITEM 17296. The sequence goes on from NZ_WJRS01000010.1 coordinate 118,343, forward strand.
ACGCGCCTGTTGCGGGTCCTGGAAGAGCGCCAGGTGGTGCCGATTGGCGGTGAGCCCCAGGCCGTGGACGTGCGCATCGTCAGTGCCACCCACCGCGACCTGCTGGAGCGGGTGGCGCAGGGGAGTTTCCGCGAAGACCTGTATTACCGGTTGAACGGGCTGGAAGTGGCCTTGCCAGCAGTGCGTGAGCGCAGTGACAAGGGCCAGTTGCTTGACTTTTTGCTGCGTGAGGAGGCCCAGGGGCAACGGGTCGAACTGGAGCCCAGTGCGCGTCAGGCGTTGCTGGACTTTGCCTGGCCGGGGAACGTGCGGCAGATGCGCAATGTATTGCGCACGCTCGTGGCGCTTTGCGATAACACCTTCATCGGGTTCTCCGACCTGCCCGCGACTTTCCGGAGTAATGCGGCCCCTGTGGGGGCGGGCTTGCCCCGCGAAGCAGGCAACGCGGTGGATGGCACCGGCTTTGCCGGTGTTCGCGGGGCAAGCACGCTCCCACACGAGGAGCAAAACAGTCTCACCCACAAGAGCGCGCCAGTGCGCCTTGAGGACGCTGAGTGCGAAGCTCTGCTGTCAGTGCTGGAGGCAAAACACTGGCACTTGACCCGCGTTGCCGAGCACCTGGGCATCAGCCGCAATACCTTGTATCGAAAACTGCGCAAACACGGCATCACCCGGGTCGGCTGAGCGAAACAGCGGGTGCGATTTCCCGCGCCCTGGGCTACCCTGCCTCGATGTTTTGCGAGGTCGACCATGCATATTCACATTCTCGGTATTTGCGGCACGTTCATGGGTTCCCTGGCGGTCCTGGCCAAAGAGCTTGGCCACCGCGTCACCGGCTCCGACGCCAATGTCTATCCCCCGATGAGCACCCAGCTCGAGGCCCAGGGCATCGAGCTGACCCAGGGCTATGACCCTGCTCAGCTAGACCCGGCACCCGACTTGGTCGTGGTCGGCAACGCCATGTCGCGGGGTAACCCCGCGGTGGAATACGTGTTGAACAAGGGCCTGCCCTATGTCTCTGGCCCACAGTGGCTGGCTGACCACGTGCTGCAGGGCCGCTGGGTATTGGCCGTTGCCGGTACCCATGGCAAGACCACCACCAGCAGCATGCTGGCCTGGGTGCTGGAGCATGCCGGCATGAGCCCTGGGTTCTTGATCGGCGGCGTGCCACAGAATTTCTCGGTGTCCGCGCGCTTGGGCGACACGCCGTTCTTCGTGGTCGAGGCCGACGAGTACGACAGTGCGTTCTTCGATAAACGCTCGAAGTTCGTCCACTACCACCCGCGCACCGCGATTCTCAACAACCTTGAGTTCGATCACGCGGACATCTTCCCCGATCTGGCCTCCATCGAGCGCCAGTTCCACCACTTGGTGCGCACGATCCCGAGCGAAGGCCTGGTGATCCATCCGACCACCGAACAGGCGCTGGAGCGGGTCATCGGCATGGGTTGCTGGACCCCGGTGCAAACCACCGGTGAAGGCGGCCAATGGCAGGCGCGCCTGCTCAGCCCCGATGGGTCGCGCTTCGAAGTGCTGTTCGAGGGCGAGGCACAGGGCGTGGTCGATTGGGCGCTGACCGGTCAGCACAACGTCGCCAATGCCTTGGCAACCCTGGCTGCGGCCCGCCATGTCGGTGTAGTGCCGGCCATGGGTATCGCCGGGTTGAGCGCCTTTAAAAGCGTCAAGCGGCGCATGGAGAAGGTCGCTGAAGTGCAGGGCGTGACCATCTACGATGACTTCGCTCACCACCCGACCGCCATCGCCACCACCCTCGACGGCCTGCGCAAGCGCGTAGGTGAAGCACCGGTGATTGCGGTGATCGAGCCGCGCTCCAACTCGATGAAGCTGGGTGCCCACCGCGATGGCCTGCCGGAAAGCGTCAACGATGCCGACCAGGTCATCTGGTACGCACCGGCTAACCTGGGCTGGGACCTGGCCGCTACGGCGGCGCAGTGCACCGTGCCGAGCGTGGTTGCCGACAGCCTCGAAGCGATCATCGAGCGCATCAAGGGCCAGGCACGGCCGGGCACCCACGTCGTGATCATGAGCAACGGCGGCTTCGGCGGCTTGCACGGCAAACTGGCCGAGGCGCTCAAGTGAGCGGGCCGGCGCGCATCACCCTTGCCATGACGGGCGCCTCTGGCGCGCAATATGGCCTGCGCCTGCTCGATTGCCTGGTGCGTGAGGACCGCGAGGTGCATTTCCTCATTTCCAAGGCCGCGCAGCTGGTGATGTCCACCGAAACCGATGTGTTGCTGCCGCCCAAGCCCCAGGCGATGCAGGCGTTTCTGACCGAATACACCGGCGCTGCCGACGGCCAGATCCGCGTGTATGGCAAGGAAGACTGGATGTCGCCGGTGGCCTCGGGCTCTGGCGCACCGGCGGCGATGGTGGTGGTGCCGTGTTCTACGGGTACCTTGTCGGCGATTGCCACCGGTGCTTGCAACAACCTGATCGAGCGGGCCGCCGACGTCACCTTGAAGGAGCGCCGCCAGTTGATCCTGGTGCCGCGTGAAGCCCCGTTCTCGACGATCCACCTGGAGAACATGCTCAAGCTGTCGCAGATGGGTGCCGTGATCTTGCCTGCGGCCCCAGGCTTCTACCATCAGCCGCAGACCATCGACGACCTGATCGATTTCGTCGTTGCACGCATTCTCAACCTGCTGGACATCCCTCAGGACATGCTGCCGCGTTGGGGTGAACATCACTTTGGGGCGGATGATTGAAGCGAGCACTGTCGGGGTTGGTGGCGCTGGCGCTGCTCAGTGGCTGCGCCACAGTACGCACGCTGGATGCCAACAAGCCAGGCGCGCCGGTGGTGTATGCCGGAACGCGGCTGGACCTGTATGTGATGAACGGCGGGTGCTGCCCGAAAGATCATTTCGGCGCGCTGGCGCCCGCCTACCCAGGCCTGGATCTGCCCGGTAGCCTGTTACTGGATACGCTGCTGCTGCCGTTGTCGTTGCTGACGGCAGCAGGCGTCGGCTTCCAGGCCACCGGCGGGCTTTGATTACGGTATTAACGCGTAATCCGTGCGGGAGCGCGCGCGGCGCTAGTTTTTGCCCAGGCGGCGCAGTTCATCCGACTCGATCACCCGCACCCCGTCTTCTTCCTCCAGCGCCAGGCGCCACAGCGCCCGTGCCAGGGTGCACGCCTCGATACCCCGATACTTCCCAGGTATCAGCTTGGAAAGCGGTGAAATCAGTTGCTCGCCAAAGCGCGGCTCAATGCGATCACCCAGCAGCACCGACGGGCGGACGATGGTCAGCTGTGGCCAGTCCTGGGCCTTCAGCGCTTCCTCCATTTCACCCTTGACGCGGTTGTAGAAGATCGATGATTTAGGGTCGGCGCCCACTGCGCTGACAACCAGCAAATGGCGCGCACCGAGTTCCCGGGCGCGCTTGCTGAAGGCCACGACCATGTCCAGGTCGACGGCGCGGAAAGCCGATTCGGAGCCAGCCTGCTTGAGCGTGGTGCCCAGGCAGCAATAGGCGATATCGACACGCCCGGCAAGCTGCGGAAGAAACACCGCCGGGTCGCCCACTGGGTTTTCCAGGTGCGGGTGTTCGGCCAGCGGCCGGCGCGTAGGGGCCAGCACCCGGCTGATGGTCGGTTCGTTGAGTAGGCGGTCTAGCAGGTGTTCACCCGTCAGACCCGTGGCACCGGCAAGCAGGACATGCTGAGGCGTCAAATACATGATGTCTCTCCCTTGTTACACACAAGCTTAGTGGTTGCCAGGCTTTTTTTCCTGCTGCTCCACCGTCGCTTGTGCAGCATTGCGTAGCGCTTCCTCGGCCTGTTGCCGGCGTAGGTGCTGCCAGTGTGCCAGTACTGCTGGCGGCGCCCAAAGCTGCGGTTCAGAGGCTTCGAAACCGTCCTTTCGTTCTCTTTCGGCAACGCTGGCGCGTGCCAGTTCAAACGCCTGTTTCAGGTCGTCGGTCTGGTTCAGCGCCTCGGCGAACAGGGCATCGCCAAAGTAGGTGAAGTCGGCTTCCTCCGAGCAACCGAACGACACCCGATCGGCGCGGGCGGCGGTCATGATCACCGTGCGATCGTCTTTGAGCGGCGCGATGTAGCCCCCTGAATAGCAGGCCGAGATGACGATTACCTTGTCGCGCTCCTTCAGCGGTGCCAGGGCACTGGCCAGCTCGTCGGCGGACAGGTCGGCCAGTTGCAGGCGGGGTTGGTCGAGCACCAGTTGGTGGTCGTGGCTGCCGTGGCTGGTGAGGTAGATGAACACCAGGTCCTCGGGGCCGCTGCGTTCGGCCAGGGTACGGGCAGCGCGGGTTAGGTTCTCGCGGGTGGCCATGGGGCGGCTGGCCATGTGGTCCCGATGGTTGACCAGGGTAACCTGGCCACGGGCGCCAAAACGGACCTTGAGCATGTTGCTGACGTAGTCGGCTTCGCGCAGGAACACGCTTTGCTGGCCATCGCCGGCCACGACCAGGCTGTATAACTGGATGGCCGGCGCGGTAGGCGGCACCCGTGCCAGTGCGTCCTCCAGCAGGCGGCCCTGGTTGAGCAGGGCCAGGTCCAGCGGGTCGGGCAACAGCGTGCCCTTTTCGTCGCGCACGCGTACGCCATTGACCCAAGTGCCACCCTCGACCTTGCCGTTGCTCAGGGTCAGCCGGCCTTTGCCATGGTAGGCATCGTTTTCGAAGGCGCCGATGTACTGGCTGCCGTCGGCCAGTTGCAGGTTGCCTTGGCCAGAAAAGTGCCAGTCAACGAAACCGCCTTTGTAATGGCTGCCATCGCTGCCGAGCAGTTCACCTTCGCCCACCAGTGAGCCATCCTTGAATTCGCCGATCCACACGTCACCTTCGGCGCTTTCATAGCGGCCGCGGCCTTCCAGGCGGTTGTCCTTGAACTCCCCGATGTACTGCTCGCCGTCGACGCTGTCGTAGGTGCCGCTGCCTTGCAGCAGGCCATCGACGAAACGGCCGCTGAACTGGTTGCCGCTGGCGTCGCTGCGCACGCCGGCGCCGTTCGGTTTGCCTTTGGCGAACAGGCCCTGGTAGCGGCTGCCGTCGGCCAGCTCCAGCTCGCCTGCGCCTTCGTACTGGTCGTCCTTGAACTGGCCGCGGTAAGTCTGGTCGGCTTGCTTGAGGGTACCTTCACCGTCGCGTCGGCCGTGGCTGAAGGTGCCGGCATAGTGGCTGCCCGGTGTGGTTAAGTCGCCGAGGCCCTGGAACAGGCCCTCGGCGAACTGGCCCCGGTAGACTTCACCGTTTTGGCCGTGCCACTCGCCCTGACCATGCCATTGGCCGTCCTTGAAACTGCCGGCGTACCAGCTGCCATTGGGGTAGTCGATGCGGCCCTCGCCTTGCAGCAGGCCATTGACCACTTCGCCCCGGTAACGCCCGCCGTCGGGCAGGCGCGCGTCCGGAGGCAGTAGCGATTCGCCATCTCCGCACGCGGCGAGCAACAGGATCAGGGTGACAGGGAGCAGTGGACGCATGGTGGAGACCGGGCAATAGGTCTGCCGAGTATGACGCAGAATGGGGGGCTGAGACAGATAGGGCATAAGCAGATAAACAACAGGCCCGCAGTCTTTGTAGGAGCGCCCCGGCAAGGCCGCTCCAGTACTGCGCTGCCCTTGTGGGCGGAGCAGTATCAATGCTAGGTGATGCTCCCGGCCTGGCGACGCAACAGCAACTCGGCCAGCGCTTTGGTCATCTGTAGGTGATGCACCGCATTGACCAGCATGTTGATGCCCGGCTCACCCGCATTGGCGCAGATGTATTCGTCCAGGGTGTCTTCGATACCGCTCATCAACTGGAGAGCATGGATCACGGCGTCTACCGAGGGCATGTCTTGGTTGATGCTGTAGAAGGGGCGGGAAGTCAGCGTTTTGGGTGGATCTGGGACAATCTTCTTCATAATCACAACTCACACGTCGGTTCAGAAAATAGCCTCCACAGGGTCCTTTCTCACGGGACTAGGGTGGCGACCGTGCACGGGGTGAGAAATCCGAGGACGTGTGAGCTCGGCCAGGCCGAAGCCTGCCCGCGCACGGCTGCCATGACGAATGCCGCAATCACACACCTTCGGGTTTCTCACGCCCGGTCACCAAACATGGCGACCCTGAGACGTTATCCCTGAGATGTTTCCCCGACAATGGAGCGACCTCCGACAGGCTCGTAGGATAATTCGCTTGATGATGAGAGCTGAAGCATTTCGTTTCAGGTTCGGAAATACCTTACAGATCGCGCGATGGCGGGGTGCATGCCGGGGGATTAGGTGGGGGCTGACAGGTGCATGCCTTGATTAGGGCAGCGCCTGTGAGATCGAGCGCCGCCCGCGCGGCGCTTCGCAGCACAAGGCTGCTCCCACATCTATTTCGGGCCAGTCACGCCTGTGCCAGCGCACGCGGCCGCCTTGTTTGTCCGACGCGATATTGAGGCGGGCACCAAGAAGGCCGCGCGCCCATGCCCCAGGAATAATTGGCCCGAAACAGATGTGGGAGCAGCCTTGTGCTGCGAAGCGCCGCGCGGGCGGCGCTCGATCTCACAGGCGCAGACCCCCTCAAGGCATGCACTTCTAAACCCAGACACCACCCCAAGCCATGCCCCTCATTCCCTCAATGCCCCCGCAAGAAATCCACCATCTTCCGGTTGACCTGTTCAGCCGCCTCCATCTGCACCATATGGCCAGCGTCCGGCAGTACCAGCACTTCGGCTTCCAGCCCGTCGGCATGGCTGGCCGGGATAATCGCGTCCTTCCCGCCCCAAATCACCAGCGCCGGATGCTGCCCCAGCACGCCGCGCAGGTCGTGGCGCTGCTGGTCGCCCTCGGCGATAGCCGACACCAGCTGGCGCAGCGCCGCATCGACGCCCTCCAGGCGCTTGAACTTGAGCATGTCCTCCAGCAATTGCCGGGTGACCAGCGCCGGGTCGGCAAACAACTGCACCATTTGCGGCTTGAGTGCATTGCGGTTCGCCGCAGCCACGAAACCTTGGAGGTACTGCCCGTTGATGGCAGTCCCAAGCCCAGCACTGGCCACCAGGGTGAGGCTGGCCACCCGCTGTGGCGCCAGGCGCGCCACGTTGAGGCTGACAGCGCCGCCCATCGAGTGCCCGGCCAGGTGGGCGCGGGGGATGTCCAGGTGGTCGAGCAGTGCCAGCACGGTTTCGCTCAGCTCATCCAGGTCGCCGCGTTGCAGCGCCTTGGCCGATTCCCCGTGCCCCGGCAGGTCAAGGGCGATGACGCGGCGCTCGGCCGCCAGCGCCGGGTGGTTGAACAACCAGTTGTTCAAATCACCGCCAAAGCCATGCACCAGCACTAGCGGCGTTCCGCCTTCGCCCAGCTCGAACCAGCGCAACAGGCGGCCGCCCACGTCGGCTTTTTGCGGGGTTGGCCCTTGTGCCTGGTCGGCGCCACCTTCGGCGACGAATTCGGCCTGGAAGCGCTGCACCACGGCATCGATCTCGGCCTCGTCGGCTCCGCCTTCCACCACCACCGCCAGCAACGCGCCGACCGGCAGGGTTTCATCTGGCTGGGCCACCAGGCGGCGCAATACACCGCTGAAGGGGGCTTCGACGCTGCTGCTGATCTTGTCGGTCTCGACGTCCAGCACTTCGTCGCCTTTGTTGATGGCGTCACCTTCCTGCTTGAGCCAGGTGTCCACCCGGCCCTCGGTCATCGACAGGCCCCACTTGGGCATGGTCAGCGTATGGATCTGGCTCATGCGGCGCTCCTTGCAGCTTCGATCACTTTGCGCACGGCAGCCTCGATCTTCGCTGCGTCGGGGATGTACAGGTCTTCCAGCGCATCGGAGAACGGCACTGGCGTGTGTGGCGCGGTGACCATCTCGATCGGGCCCTTGAGGGCGCTGAAGGCTTTCTGCGCCACCAGTGCGCTGATGTCGGTGGCCATCGAGCAGCGCGGGTTGGCTTCGTCGATCACCACCAGGCGGCCGGTTTTCTCAACACTTTCCAGGATGCTGTCTTCATCCAGCGGGCTGGTGGTGCGCAGGTCCAGCACTTCGCAGTCGATGCCTTGGCGGGCCAGGTTGTTGGCGGCTTCCAGCGCCACATGGACCATGCGCCCGTAGGTCACCAGGGTCACGTCGTCGCCGTCGCGCAGGAAGTTGGCTTCGCCGAACGGCACGCTGTAGACCTCTTCCGGCACCTCGCCCTGCAGGCTGTAGAGCAGCTTGTGCTCGCAGAAGATCACCGGGTCGTTGTCGCGTATCGCCTGGATCAACAAGCCCTTGGCATCGTATGGCGAGGACGGGCAGACCACCTTGAGGCCGGGGATGTGTGTCCACAGCGAGGTGAGCATCTGCGAGTGCTGGGCCGCAGCGCGAAGGCCAGCGCCGTACATGGTGCGCATCACCAACGGGGTCACGGCCTTGCCGCCGAACATGTAGCGGAATTTGGCGGCCTGGTTGAGGATCTGGTCCAGGCAGCAGCCGGCGAAGTCGACGAACATCAGTTCGCACACCGGGCGCAGGCCTTGGGTTGCGGCACCCACGGCGGCGCCGACATAGCCGATTTCCGACAGCGGCGCGTCGAGCACCCGCCCAGGGAACTGGTGATACAGGCCTTTGGTCACGCCCAGCACGCCACCCCAGGCGTCCTCTTCACCGGGCGCACCGGCACCGCCAGCCACGTCTTCGCCAATGATGAACACCGTACTGTCGCGGCGCATTTCCTGGGCCAAGGCTTCGTTGATGGCCTGCTGGTAGCTGATCTTTCTTGCCATGGTGATTCTCCTCTTGTTCTTGTAATCCGCGGCTCAGGGGTAGCTGACGTAGACGTCGCTGAGCAGGTCGGCGGGCTGTGGCTTGGGATCGGATTTGGCACGGCGTACGGCGTCCTCGATCAGGTCTTCGACACGCGCGTCGATGGCGTCGAGTTGCTCAGCGCTGAGCAGGCCGGCACGGGTGGTCTTGTTGCGGAACTGCATCAGGCAATCACGGGACTCGCGCAGGTTCTTCACTTCATCCGGGGCGCGGTAGGTTTGCGCATCCCCTTCGAAGTGGCCGTAGTAGCGGCTGAGCTTGACCTCGATCAGCGAGGGGCCTTGCCCGGAGCGCGCACGCTCGATGGCAGCGCCTGCGGCTTCGTACACGGCAAAGAAGTCGAAGCCATCGATGGTCACGCCCGGCATGCCAAAGCCGGCAGCGCGGTCGGCAATGTGGTCGCAGGCCACCGACCAGTTCGACGCCGTGGCCTCGGCATAGCCGTTGTTCTCGGCGACGAAGATGCACGGCAGGTTCATGATCGAGGCCATGTTCATGGCTTCGAACACGGCGCCTTCGTTGGAGGCACCGTCGCCGAAGAAGGCCACCGACACGTCATCGCGGCCCTTGAGCTTGGCGGCCAGCGCGGCGCCTGCAACCAGTGGCGCGCCGGCCCCGACGATGCCGTTGGCACCGAGCATGCCTTTTTCCAGGTCGGCAATGTGCATCGAGCCACCCTTGCCGCCGCACACGCCGGTCTTCTTGCCGTAGATCTCGGCCATCATGCCGTACACGTCTACGCCCTTGGCGATGCAGTGGCCATGGCCGCGGTGGGTCGAGGCGATGCAGTCGCTGTCACGCAGGTGGGCCATGACGCCTGCGGCGGACGCTTCTTCGCCGGCATAGAGGTGGACGAAACCGGGGATTTCGCCGGTGGCGAATTCCACGTGCAGACGTTCCTCGAAGGCGCGGATGGTGCGCATCACTTCATAGGCATGCAGCAGGTGTTCTGTACTGAGTTGATTGGACATCTTGTTGTTCTCCAGGGTTGTCTCAACACGCGGTTGCAGGGTGTAGCCGGTGGCCGCGCGGCACGGCCAGCAGGTGATGGCGGGCGGCGTGGGCCAGCACGGCCTCGACGTCCACGGTGAGCGGGCCTTGGTGGTCCAGGGTGATGGTGGGGGTGTCGTGCTCGGCGAATTCGATCTCGCGTTCGCCATCCAGGGCCAGGGTGCCGCTGCTTAGGCTCAGGCGATGGGCGACGCCCGGCGTCAGCACGCCGCTGGCGGTGATGCCGCAGCCTTGCAGCAGGCCAGGCGCCAGGGGCGCGAGCAGGGCCTGCTCGGCGCCGGGGTTCAGGCGCACCCAGGCGCCGTGCGGGTCCTGGCGTGACACCGGGCACCACAAGCCGCACAGGGCCGACAGGCCGATGGCATGGGGTTCGGCGAAGCAGGCGAACACCTCGCTGAGGTCTTCGCTGCGGCTCAGGGCGCGGGCGCCAATGAAACGCTGGGGCGACACGGCGACTTCCACCAGTGCCCACTCGTCCAACTGCTGCTCGGGCACCTTCACCCGCAAGCGCTTGTTGCGGCGCAGGCCGATGCTGGCGGGCACGTGGCCGCTGGCGAGCAAGCCGCCCGCCAGGCCGGCGCTGGTGGCTTCGCGTAATTCCGGGAAGGCATTGTTGGTGCCGGTGGACAAGGTCAGCAGTGGGATGTCACCGGCTTCTGCTGCCACTGCCTTGTGGGTGCCGTCGCCGCCGAGCACCGCGATCATCGCCACGCCTTGGCCGACCATGCGTCGGGTGGCCAGGCGGGTATCGGCAACGGTCTGGGTCAATGGCAGGTCGAGCACTTCGATGTTCGGCCAGTGCTGATCGCGGGCAGCGGGGCCTTGGCTGGCCTTGAGCACGGCGGCGGCGATGCCGGTCATGTCGGTTGGCAGCAGCACCCGGCCGATGCCGGTGGCACCGAAGGCGGCCAACAGCCGCTGGATCGCCGACGCCTTGTCGGTGCTCGAATAGAGCCCGGCACTGGCGGTCAGGCGGCGCAGGTCGCGGCCGGAGGCAGGGTTGGCAATGATCCCGACAGTCGGGGTGGGTTGCGGCATGGCGCACCTCGTATTCTTGTTTGTCAGGGACAGAGCAAGGGAGGTGCCAGCTTTGTTTCATCTGCCTGAAGTGGCTGTGCCAGAGCGGTCTATGTGTAGGAAAGGGCGTGCGCCCAGCATGCCCGGCGAGACGCGGGGTGCCAGGCTGCGGCGGCTTTTGCCGAGACGCTGAGACGCTGCGTCTCAAGCGAACCGGTATTCACACAGTGCTTGTCGGGGCATGCCCGGAAGCGCTTAATGGCCGCACAACGATAAAAACAGCAATGAGAACCGGAGGGCCTGAATGCTTGCCGCGAACTCCCGAGCCCATGTCGACTGCGTCAGCCGGGTGCTGAAAAACGCCGACCGCCTGCCACAGGCACCGGTGCCGCCGCTGATCCTCGATTCCTGGCGCCGCTCCATGGACCTGTATCGCCTCGACCCCGGCTCCCAGCAGGGCCCACGTATCCTTTCGCAAAGCCTGCTCAACGAATGCCGCGAACGTGCCGAGCTGTTTCTGCGCATCGCCGGCGACGCCGTGGCACGGCTGCATGAGCAGGTCCGCGGCGCCGACTATTGCGTGCTGCTCACCGACGCCCAGGGGCAGACCATCGATTACCGGGTCGAGTCCGCCATCCGCAATGACTGCCGCAAGGCCGGGTTGTACCTGGGCACCTGCTGGTCGGAAGGCGAGGAGGGCACTTGCGGGGTGGCGGCGGTGCTGACCAGCAAGGCGCCGGTCACGGTGCACAAGCGCGATCATTTTCGCGCCGCCTTCATCGGCCTGACCTGCACGGCGGCACCGGTATTCGACCCACTGGGCGAGCTGCTGGGCGTGGTGGATGTCTCGGCCTTGCGATCCCCGGACGACCGCCGCAGCCAGCACCTGATTCGGCAACTGGTCGAGCAGACCGCGCGCGAGATAGAAAACGCCTTCTTCATGCACAGTGCCCAGGGCCATTGGGTGATGCGCGCGCATGGCACGCCGGGCTATGTCGAAAGCCAGCCCGACTACCTGCTGGCGTGGGATGCCGATGGCCGCCTGCAGGCAATCAACAGCCTGGCCCGGCAGCGCCTGGTGGAGCGCCTAGGCCGCTTGCCTGAGCACATCGGCGAGCTGTTCGACCTGGGCCAACTGCGCTGCAGTAACGAGGCCTCGGCCCAGCGCTTGCCAGGCTGGGGGGAACTGTATGGCCGCGTCAGCGCACCGCAACGGCGCCCGCGCCCGCAGCCTTTGCGCCAGGCACAGGACGCGCGCATCGAGCAGCACCTGCGCCTGGCCACGCGGGTCAAGGACTGCAGCCTGGCGGTGCTGGTGCAAGGCGAGACGGGCTCGGGCAAAGAGGTTTTCGCCCGCCAGTTGCACCGGCAAAGCCAGCGGCGCGAGGGGCCTTTCGTCACGCTGAACTGTGCGGCCATCCCTGAGAGCCTGATCGAGAGCGAGCTGTTCGGCTATGTAGCCGGGGCCTTCACCGGCGCCTCCAGCAAAGGTATGCAAGGGCTTCTACAGCAGGCCGATGGCGGCACCCTGTTTCTCGACGAAATCGGCGACATGCCGCTGAACCTGCAAACCCGGCTGTTGCGCGTGCTGGCGGAGGGCGAAGTGGCGCCCTTAGGCGCGGCGCGGCGTGAGCGGGTGGACATTCAGGTGATCTGTGCAACACACCGGGACCTGGCGGCAATGGTGGCGGATGGGCGTTTTCGTGAGGACCTGTACTTCCGCCTGGCCAACGCCCGGTTCGCGCTGCCGCCGTTGCGTGAGCGGGAGGATCGGCTGGGTTTGATTCATCAACTGTTAGCCGAAGAAGCCGAAGCGTGCGGGGTAGAGGTGGTGTTGGCGGACGATGCATTGCAGGCGCTGCTGCTTTACCGTTGGCCGGGGAACCTGCGCCAACTGCGGCAGGTGTTGCGTTATGCCTGTGCGGTGAGTGAGGGCGGGTGGGTGCGGCTTGAGGATTTGCCGCAGGAGGTATGCGGCGATACGGTTGCTTCTGCTGAAACGGAGGCCTCCAGCCCGGCGCGGCAGTTGTTGCTGGATGCGCTGATCCGGCACCGCTGGAAGCCGGCTGATGCGGCGCGGGCGTTGGGGATATCGCGGGCGACGCTGTATCGGCGGGTGCATGAGCACCGGATCGAGATGCCCAGAATGAAAGGGTGATGGGTTCGCCTCAGGTTTTTCAGCGCCTGTGAGGCCGAGCGCCGCCCGCGCGGCGCTTCGCAGCACAAGGCTTCTCCTACATCTGTTTCGGGCCAATATTCCTGTGGCATCGGCGCGCGGTCCCTTGGCGCCTGACACGATATCGAGTCGAACCAACGAGGCGGTCGCGCGCCAATATCACAGGCCTCACTGGCCCGAAACAGATGTAGGAGCAGCCTTGTGCTGCGAAGCGCCGCGCGGGCGGCGCTCGATCTCACTGGCAACACCCCCCTCAAGGCATGCACCTGCCAGCACCACCTATCCCTAAAGCCCATAAAAAAACCCCGGAACAGGTCCGGGGTTTTGGTACATCACACTACACGATCACTCCTGGCTGGCCAGTTTGTGCTCGAGGTAGTGAATGTTGACGCCGCCTTTGCAGAAACCTTCATCACGCACCAGGTCGCGGTGCAGTGGGATGTTGGTCTTGATGCCGTCGACGACGATCTCGTCCAGAGCATTGCGCATGCGCGCCATGGCTTCTTCGCGGTCCTTGCCGTAGGTGATCAGCTTGCCGATCAGCGAGTCGTAGTTCGGCGGAACCGAATAACCGCTGTACAGGTGCGAATCGACGCGAACGCCGTTGCCACCTGGGGCGTGGAAGTGCTTGACCTTGCCTGGGCTCGGGATGAACTTCTTCGGGTCTTCAGCGTTGATCCGGCACTCCAGCGAGTGACCACGAATCACCACGTCTTCCTGGCGGAACGACAGCTTGTTGCCAGCGGCGATGCTCAGCATCTCCTTGACGATGTCGATGCCAGTGACCATTTCCGACACCGGATGCTCAACCTGTACGCGGGTGTTCATCTCGATGAAGTAGAAGCTGCCGTTCTCGTACAGGAACTCGAAAGTACCTGCACCGCGGTAGCCGATTTCGATGCACGCATCGACGCAACGCTTGAAGACTTCCTGACGGGCCTTCTCGTCGATGCCCGGTGCTGGCGCTTCTTCCAGAACCTTCTGGTGACGGCGCTGCAGCGAGCAGTCACGGTCGCCCAGGTGGATGGCGTTGCCTTGGCCGTCGGACAGTACCTGAACTTCCACGTGGCGTGGGTTGGTCAGGAACTTCTCCAGGTAGACCATCGGGTTGCCGAACGCAGCACCGGCTTCGGTACGGGTCAGCTTGGCCGAGGAGATCAGGTCCTCTTCCTTGTGCACCACGCGCATGCCGCGACCACCACCGCCACCGGCGGCCTTGATGATCACCGGGTAGCCGACGTCACGGGCGATCGCCAGGGCGACTTCTTCGTCTTCCGGCAGCGGGCCGTCAGAGCCTGGTACGGTCGGTACGCCCGACTTGATCATCGCGTCCTTGGCCGAAACCTTGTCGCCCATCAGGCGAATGGTGTCGGCTTTCGGGCCGATGAAGGCGAAACCGGATTTCTCTACCTGCTCGGCAAAGTCGGCGTTTTCGGCCAGGAAGCCGTAGCCCGGGTGGATCGCGGTGGCGCCAGTCACTTCGGCGGCAGCGATGATCGCCGGGATGTGCAGGTACGAATCCTTGGATGGCGCGGGACCGATGCAGACCGACTCGTCTGCCAGGCCCAGGTGCATCAGTTCGCGGTCAGCCGTGGAGTGCACGGCGACGGTCTTGATGCCCAGCTCTTTGCAGGCACGCAGGATCCGCAGGGCAATTTCCCCGCGGTTGGCGATCAGGACTTTTTCGAGCTTCGCAGACATCGTTGGCTCTCCGCGGTTCAAACGATGGTGAACAGCGGCTGGTCGAACTCAACCGGCTGGCCGTCTTCTACCAGGATGGCGTCGATGACACCGCCGATCTCGGCTTCGATGTGGTTCATCATCTTCATCGCTTCGACGATGCACAGGGTGTCGCCTTTTTTCACCGACTGGCCAACTTCAGCGAAGTTAGGCGAGGTCGGCGATGGCTTGCGGTAGAAGGTACCGACCATTGGCGAGCGAACCACGGTGCCTTTCAGCGCCGGGGCAGCAGCTTCGGCGACAGGGGCAGCAGCAGCGGCAGCCGGGGCAGCTACAGGGGCAGCAGCCATTGGGGCCGGTGCGTAGAACTGCTGGGCAGCTGGGGTCTTGCTGTGACGGCTGATACGGACCGACTCTTCGCCTTCCTTGATCTCCAGTTCGTCGATGCCAGACTCTTCCAGCAGTTCGATCAGTTTCTTGACTTTACGGATATCCATTAATCATCAACTCCCAAAGGTTCGGTCAGGGGGCGTAATTGAAAACGTGTCTAAAACGTTTCTCTCAAACCCCGGCCCACTTAGGCCAGGGTCTCTGTCATCAGGGCTGTGCGTTGGCAGCCAGTTGTTCCAGCGCGGACTCCAGGGCCAGGCGATAACCGCTGGCGCCCAGGCCGCAAATCACCCCTACGGCCACATCGGAAAAGTAGGAGTGGTGACGGAACGGTTCGCGTTTGTGCACGTTGGACAGGTGCACTTCGATGAATGGGATGCTCACCGCAAGCAATGCGTCACGTAATGCGACACTTGTGTGGGTGAAAGCAGCCGGATTGATCAGGATGAAGTCCACACCCTCGTTGCGTGCGGCGTGAATGCGGTCGATCAGTTCGTATTCGGCATTGCTCTGCAGGTACTGCAGATGGTGGCCCGCGGCGCGGGCACGTTGCTCCAGGTCCTGGTTGATCTGGGCCAGGGTCACGGCGCCGTAGTGGCCCGGCTCGCGGGTCCCGAGCAGGTTGAGGTTGGGGCCGTGAAGCACCAGTAGCGTAGCCATCTGCGGATTCCTTGGATTTGTAGGGCAATTCGACACAGCGCGGCGAGTGTGCCGTAAAGCGACGGCAAGTGTCCAGTTCCCGGCAATAGCCAGCACGATGTCCGAGATTCGCGCGAAGTATGTGACCGGATAATTAAATCTGGTCACTGTCTCGAGGATTTTTCGCAGCTCGCCGGAAGTTATAGACCGAGTTTGCCGCGCACGCGCGTCAGAACCTCGGCGAAATCGCCGGCGTTTATCTCGCCTATGACCCGATCAGCGGTCATTTCGCTGCCGTTCGCCGCAAAGAACAGCAGCGCAGGCGGGCCGAACAGCTGGTAGCGGTCGAGCAGCGTGCGTTGCTCGGCGTTGCTCTCGGTGATGTCGAAACGCAGCAATTTGAAGGCGCTCAGCTGCGATTGCACCTGCGGCGCAGTGAGCACGTCGTGCTCGATCACCTTGCAGCTGATGCACCAGTCGGCGTACCAGTCCACTAACACCGGCTGGCCTGCGGCCTTGGCCTGGGCCAGTGCCGCGTCGAGCGCGGCGGGGGTGGTGAGGGTCTGCCAGGCATCGGCCTTGACGGCCGGGCTGGCGCTGCCCGTGGCCACGGCGGCGGCAGGCAAGGGGCGCAGGGGGTCGCCCTGGCCGTTCAGTGCCCCGTACCAGCAGGCCAGGGCGTAAACCAGCAACGCCAGGCCGAGCAATTGCGCCAGGCGTTGGCGCGGGGTTTTGATGACGAACTCCAGGGCACCGAGGAACAGCGCCACGCCGGCAGCCAGGAAGCCGACCAGCAGCAACGTCACCTGGCCAGGCAGCACGCGGCTGAGCAAGCCGATGGCCAGCCCCAACAACAGCACACCAATGGCGTTTTTCACCGTGTTCAGCCAAGGGCCGCTCTTCGGCAACCAGGCTGCGCCACCGGTGGCCACCAGCAGCAACGGCGCCCCCATGCCCAGGCCGAGGGCGAACAGCTTCAGCGCACCCCCCAGGGCATCGCCGCTGGCGCTGATATAAAGCAGGGCACCGGCCAGTGGCGCCGACACGCAGGGCGACACCAGCAAGCTGGAAAGCACGCCCAGCACTGCCGCGCCGACTAGCGAGCCACCTTTGGTGCGGTGGGCGAGCGAGTCCAGGCGATTGTTCAAGGCCTGCGGCAGCTTCAATTCGAACAGGCCGAACATGGCCAAGGCGAACACCACGAAGAACAACGCGAAAGGCACCAGCACCCAGGCCGACTGCAGCCGTGCCTGCAGGTTCAAGCCTGCGCCAAACAGGCCCATCAGCGCGCCCAGCACGGCGAAGCTGGCGGCCATCGATACCACGTAAGCAAGCGACAGCGCGAGGCCGCGCAAGCCGTTAGCCTGGCCACGCAGCACCACGCCCGAGAGGATGGGCAGCATCGGCAGCACGCAAGGGGTGAAGGTCAGGCCGACGCCGGCGAGGAAGAACAGCAACAGGGATTTCCAGCTCCAGGCCTGTTCACCTGTGGCCGGTGCCGCGCTGGGGGTGCCACCTTCGCCATCGATGCTCAGGCGCGCGGTTTCCGGGGGGTAGCACAGGCCCTTGTCGGCGCAGCCCTGGTAGCCCACCAGCAGGGTGAACGCGCGAGGGTCGGTGCGTGGCAGCTCGATGTCGAGCACGCCGTGGTACACCTCGACGTCACCGAAGAACTCATCGTGCTTGGCTTCGCCTTTGGGGATGTTGGGCGTGCCCACGGCCACGTCGGCTGGCTCTGTGCGGAAATTGAAGCGGTGGTGGTAGAGGTAGTAGCCGTCGGTGGCGACGAAGCGCAGTTTGATGGTTTGGGCATCGGCCTGGATCAGGCTGAGCTTGAACGCTTCGTGCACGGGCAGGAAATCGGCAGCGTTGGACAGCGAAGCGGCGCCGAGGGTGGCGCTGGGGCGGTTGTCGAGCAGGCCCGTGGCGAAGGCAGGGCTGGCCAGCAGCAGGAACAGCAGGAGAAACAGGCGGCGCATGGCGGACTCGCGAGGTGGAACGTGCTGGGCATGATAGCGGAGTTGGTAGGGGTTGGGGCCAGTGGTGCTCGTCAGGCAATTTTTGGCGCCTGTGAGATCGAGCGCCGCCCGCGCGGCGCATCGCGAGCAACGCTCGCTCCTACGTTTGTTTTCGGCCAATAACGCCTGTGACAGGCGCGCGCGACCGCCTTGTTTGTTCGACGCGATATCGCGTCATGCGCCAAGGCGGTCGCGCGCGTTTGCCCCAGGAATAATTGGCCCGAAACAAACGTAGGAGCAAGCGTTGCTCGCGATGCGCCGCGCGGGCGGCGCTCGATCTCACAGGCGCAGAAAGTGCACGCTCACACCCTGAACGCCCGCACCGCCGTGCTCAGCTCGCTGCCCAGGCTCAGCAATTGCTCCCCTTGCTCACGCCCCTCGCCAATGCGCTGCAAATTGTCCTCGCCCAACTCGTGAATCCGCTCGCTATGGTCACGAATCTCGCTCACCGCACCGCTCTGTTGGGCCGTGACATCGGCAATCCGCACCGCCGTATCGGCAATGGTACGAATGGCGCGGACAATCTCGTCCAGCGCGCCATCTGCGGCCTGGGCCTGGTCGGCGGTGGCTTCGGCATGTTCCAACTGTGCCCGCATGCCCGCCACCGAGCCTCTGGCGGCTTGTTGCAAGCGGTCGATCAGTGTCTGGATCTCGCCGGTGGCGCCTGTGGTGCGCTGCGCCAGGGAGCGCACTTCGTCAGCCACCACGGCAAAGCCACGGCCCATTTCGCCCGCGCGGGCAGCTTCGATCGCGGCGTTCAGGGCCAACAGGTTGGTCTGCTCGGCAATCGAGCGAATCACCGTCAATACGCCGCCAATGGTGGCGGACTCTTCAGCCAGTTGTTCGATCATGCGGGCGTTACCCTGCACTTCGTCCACCAGTTCTCGTAACCCCGACAAGCTCTGGCCAATCACCGCCTGGCCGTGCTCCACCGCCCGGCCGGCATCGCGGCTGGCGTCGGCAGCCGCGCTGGCATCGCCGGCCACTTGCTGGATGGTCGCTTCCAGTTCACCCAGCGCGTCGCGAATCTGCCCGGTGTCGCCCGCCTGGCGCTCGGCACCGTCGTGCAGGGCGGCGCTCATACCGGCCAGGGCGTGGCTGCTGCCGGCCACCTGTTCGGCGTTGTGGCGGATGGTGCCGACCAGTTCCACCAGGTAGTGGCGCAGGCGGTTGAGCGATTCCTGGATGTCGTGCAGCTCGCGGTTGGTCTTGCCCAGGGCGATCGGCTTGGCGAAGTCGCCCTCGGCCCAGTGCGACAGGGCCGGCGCCAGGCTGGTCAACGTACGCGCCAAGCGCCGCTGCAGGGTGTCGATGAGCAGCGCGATCAGCAGGATCAGGCCGATCATCAGGCCTTGGCTGATACGCACTTCGGCGGCGATCTTGGCATGCAGCCCGCGGACCTCCGGCTCCAGGCCGGCAATGGCCTGCTGCACCGCTTCAAGGCGTTGGCCTGTGCTGGCGGCCAGGGCGGCGCGGCGCTCGATTTGCTCGCGGGTGCGTTGCAGTTCGGCCGGGTAGCGCGTGAGCAGGCTCTGCAGTTCGCGCTTGAGGGCGACGGCAATGTCTTCCTGCTGTGCGCTTGCTTGGGTTTCCAGGCCCATCAGGGCGGCGAAATCATCGGCATTGGACTCGGCTGCACGGGTAACACCCAGCAACGGCAAGCTGTCGAGGGCCTGGGCCTGGGCGCGGATCAGTTGCAGCTCGCGCTCCACTTCGTCGGCCAGTTCAGGGCGGCCGCTGCTGACCAGTTTGTCCCGGGCCAGCGACAGGCGGCCCAGGTGCACGGTGGCGTCGAGCAAAGGCAGCAGATAGCGGTTGGCCTCGGCGCTGCCGCTGTCACGGGCGTAATTGGCCAGTTGTTCGAAGTTGGCCCCCAGTTCGCGCTCGGCTTGCAGTAACAGCGCTTGCGGGTCGCCGGCCAGCTTGCCGGCCGCCAGCAGTTCTTCGGCGGTAAAGGCCTGCAGGCTGTCGAGGCTGGGGTGCAGTTTGTCGGCCAGCGCGTCGGGCCATTCGGCCAATGCCGCCTGCAACTGCTGGTTGGCCTCCATCGCAGCGGCATGGCGCAAGGCATCACCACTGGCCAGGTAGGCCTGGATGTTACGCGCTGCCTGGTTCTGGAACTGTTGGGACAGGCCCAGGTAGCGTTCCATCATCTGATAGGGGCGCTCCAGGGCACGCTGTGACCACCACAAGGTCACGGCCAGGGCGATACAGACGGTCACCAGCAACAGGGTGTTGAAATTGGTCAGCCACTTCAGGCGCATAGCCGCGAACTTCCTGCGGGGAGTGGGAGAGGTAAGCGACTGAAGTTATTGCGATTTTGTTACGCAGTGATGACGTCTGTGTCCTGATGTAAAAAAAAGATGGCACTTTGCCTTGTTAGGGCTCCACCCGAACCACGCAGTTACGCCCCGCGTGCTTGGCCCGGTACAACGCCTCGTCCGCTGCACTGGCCATGGTCAGCGCATCCAGCTCATCGTCCAGTTGCACCACCCCCGCGCTGAACGTGCAGTTCAGGTCCCGTGGCTGCGCCGGATAGAGGATCTCGGCAAAACGCCGGCGGATTTCGTCCAGGACCTTGTGCGCGGCATCCAGGGCGGTGTTGGGCATGACGATGGCGAACTCTTCGCCGCCGTAACGCCCGATGAAGTCGGTCTTGCGCAGCCGTTGCTTGAGGAACAGCGCCAGGCTCTTGATCACCCGGTCGCCCATGGGATGGCCGTGGCGGTCGTTGATCTTCTTGAAACGGTCGATGTCGAGCATGGCGAAGCTCAAGGGCTGTTGCTCGCGCCGGGCGCGGAAGCTGCAATCTTCGAGCAGTTGCAGGATATGGGTGTGGTTGTACAGCCCGGTGAGGCTGTCGCGCACCATGCGTGCCTTGAGGTGGCGGGCGCGGGCGGCGCGGTTGCGCACGGTGGTGATCAGGTGGCGCGAACGGAACGGCTTGGTGAGGAAGTCATCACCACCTTCGCTCATTGCGTCGAGCTGCTTGTCGAGGTCGTCCTCGGCCGACAGGTAAATGATTGGCACGCTGACATAGCGGTCGTTGTGGCGGATTACCTTGGCCAGCTCCGGGCCGGTACAGGCGGGCATGTACAGGTCGAGAATGATCAGGTCCTGCTGGAAGTCGGCCAGTTCCGCCATGGTGCGGATCGGGTCGGTCAGGCTGCGGGTGATCATGCCCGCGCTGCTCAGCACCCGTTCGGTGTGCAGGGCCTGGGTGCGCGAATCGTCGATAATCAACACCCGCAGCGGGTCGAGCGGGGTCGTGCTGGTGAGCAGCTCGACCTTCTCCAGCAGGCTGGAGGCTTCCAGGGTGCCGGTCAGAAACTCTTTGCCGCCCGCGCGCACGGCGGCAAGGCGGGTCGGGGTATCGGTTTCGTGGTGGCTGAAGAACAGCAGCGGAATCGTTTGCGGCACACCTTGCTGAGCTTGGGCGGCCAAGCGCAGGCCCTGGCCGCTGCCGGTGAAGTCGACATCCATCACCACCGCCGCAGGCGGGCATTCACTGAGCGAAGCCCGAAACGCATCCGCACTGAACAAGGCCTGCACGCCGAGGCCGAAAAACTCCAGCTGCTGGGCCAGGCGTTGTGCACGCTCGTGGTCCTGCAAAAGGATGTACACAGGCTTGCGCAGCGGCGGCAGGGGCACCGGGTTGAGCGGGTCATCCTTGCGCAGGCCGGTACGCGACAGAGGCTGGGCGGGGCACTGGTGGCTCGGATCGACTGCTTGGCTCATGTCCTGGCTACTTTTGGGTGGGTGGTGTGCAGGTGCGATGATGGCTCTATGCTAGCAGCTCTTTTCCGTTGGGTGAGTGCCCTCTATCAACAAAGCGTTTAGAACGAATATTCAGTTACTGACCCACTGGTCGCTTATGCGTACGGCAGTGTCTGCTTTATAGTGCAGCGATGCGGGCTTGCCGTGGCACCCTGGCGAAGGCCTGGGGTCCAAGCCTCTGAACCGTCTTGACTGATTAAGGACAATGCCATGCTGGACTGGAAAAACCGCGAGGCCAAAGCCGAACCCCGCGAGCGTGTTGATGGCCGTGGCGCCGCCGCCCGTAGCTACCTGGGCGGCCTCTGGAGCCGTGCCCTGGGTACCCTGATCGGCCTGTACCTGCTGGTCTGTATCGGCCTGGGCTGGTACTGGAGCCAGGAGCCGGAGCTGTTCCCGGTGCAGCAGAACGCCCAGGCTGCGGCCGAGCGTAATGGCCAGCAGATGGTCATCGGCTACACCACCATCGAAACCCTCAAGACCGTCGCCGGTACCTTGCTGAACAAGCCGGGCGGTTACATTTCCAACGACCGCTTCCCGCCGGGGCTGTGGATGGACAACATGCCGAGCTGGGAATACGGCGTGCTGGTCCAGGTCCGCGATTTGTCCCGCGCGTTGCGCAAAGACTTCGCCCGCTCGCAGTCGCAGTCCACTGAAGACGCCGACCTGGCCAAGGCCGAGCCGCGCTTCAACTTCGACAACAAGAGCTGGATCTTGCCGTCGAGCGAGTCTGAGTTCGAAGAAGGCATCAAGTCGCTGAACCGCTACCAGACCCGCCTGGCCGCTGGCGACAAGGGCGCGATCTTCTACACCCGTGCCGACAACCTGAACAACTGGCTGGGCGATGTGGCTACCCGCCTGGGTTCGCTGTCGCAGCGCCTGTCGGCCAGCGTTGGCCGGGTCAAGCTCAACACCACCCTGAAGACCGAGTCGGTACAACCTGGCCAGGCACCGCAGGTTGACGAAGAGCTGGTCGAAACCCCATGGCTGCAGATCGACAACGTGTTCTACGAAGCCCGTGGCCAGGCCTGGGCGCTGTCGCACCTGCTGCGCGCCATCGAGGTCGACTTCGCCGATGTGCTGGCGAAAAAGAATGCCACGGTCAGCGTGCGCCAGATCATCCGTGAGCTGGAAGCCTCGCAGGAAGCACTGTGGAGCCCGATGGTGCTCAATGGCAGCGGCTTCGGCATGTGGGCCAACCACTCGCTGGTCATGGCCAACTACATCTCCCGGGCCAACGCTGCGGTCATCGACCTGCGTCAGCTGCTGTCGCAGGGTTGATCGTGGCCATCAGCACCCAGGAAGCCGCCCATCGGGCGGCTTCCGACCGTGAGCTGGTTGCCTGGGTCGACGAAGCCGACCAGGTGCTCGGCGCCTTGCCCCGGGCAGAGTTGCGCGAG
The DNA here is from genome assembly GCF_028895205.1 of Pseudomonas sp. ITEM 17296. NCBI lineage: Bacteria > Pseudomonadati > Pseudomonadota > Gammaproteobacteria > Pseudomonadales > Pseudomonadaceae > Pseudomonas > Pseudomonas sp. ITEM 17296. The sequence continues at coordinate 141,194 of NZ_WJRS01000010.1, forward strand.
CGCGGGCTGATTGGCCGTTGCACGTTCATCTTGCTGTTCAATAGCGCCGGGGAGTTGTGCGTGCACCGGCGTACCTTGAGCAAGGCGCTGTACCCAGGCTTTTGGGATGTGGCGGCGGGCGGCATGGTGACGGCGGGCGAGGGCTACGCCGAGTCGGCTGCGCGGGAGTTGGCCGAAGAACTGGGTATCGACGGCGTCGCGTTGCGCTTTCATGAACGGTTCTACTTCGACCAACCCGATAACCGCTTGTGGTGTGCGGTGTATTCGGCGGTGTCCGATGCACCGTTGCGCTTGCAGCCGGAAGAGGTGAGCGAGGCGCGGTTCATCAGCCTGGCGCAGGCGGAAGAAGAAAGCCACACCAAGCCGTATTGCCCGGACTCGTTGGCGGCGTTGCAGCGGTACAAAGCCAGCTTGCCCTAGTTGCAAGGCGTTGCAGCCTATTCGCGGGCATGCCTGCTCCCACAGGTTTACCGGAGCCTTTAAGAACGGTGCAGTACCTGTAGGAGCGGGCTTGCCCGCGAAGGGTCGCAAAACATTCGCAAAATGGCGCATTCCAGTACTTAGCAATCCCCTGATTTATCGTTACACTGCGCGCCCTTTTCGGGCTGTCGCAGGATCTTGCGGCAGTAGCGCCGCCCCTGCCAGAGTGGGGCTTCGCGGTCGGCTCCCGCCGACCAGTTTTTGTCCTCAGCACAGAGGAACAAAAGTGGCCAAGAAAGCTTCTTCCTTTTCCGCCCTTGGCGGTCTCGTGTTCTCCACCGATGCCGGTCGGCACTGCCCTGACTGTAGCCAGCCGGTGGATGCCTGCACCTGCAAGCAGCAAATCATCCCCGAAGGCGACGGCATTGCCCGCGTACGCCGGGAAAGCAAAGGCCGCGGTGGCAAGACCGTGACCACCGTCACCGGTGTGCCGCTGCCCCTCGATCAGCTCAAGGAGCTGGCCACCACGCTCAAGCGCCGCTGCGGTACCGGTGGCGCCTTGAAGGACGGGGTTATCGAGATTCAGGGCGACCATGTCGAGCTGTTGATCGGCGAGCTGACCAAACAGGGTTTCAAGGCGAAAAAGTCGGGCGGCTGAGGCCGTCGCGCGTTTTTTTGCCCAGTGCTTTCTAAACTCGTTCCTGTTGGAAGGGTCTACCCCTGAACCGGACGAATCGTCATTTTCAGCTTCTACACTGCGCCGGCCCTTTTCGTTGGGGCAGTGTTTTCGACTTATCTATAGGGGACTTGAATGTCCGTACGACGCACACGCAAAGACGATGGTAGCCAATGGACCGTGGCCGACAGCCGCAGTGTTTACGGCATCCGCCATTGGGGCGCTGGTTATTTCGCCATCAATGAAGCCGGGCGCGTCGAAGTACGCCCTAATGGCCCCAATAGCGCGCCGATCGACCTGTTCGAGCAGGTCGACGAACTGCGCCAGAGCGGCCTGTCGTTGCCGTTGCTGGTGCGCTTCCCCGACATCCTGCAAGACCGTGTACGCCAGCTGACCGGTGCCTTCGACGCCAACATCGCGCGCCTCGAGTACCAGAGCCAGTACACCGCGCTGTACCCGATCAAGGTCAACCAGCAGGAAGCGGTGGTGGAAAACATCATCGCCACGCAGAACGTCTCGATTGGCCTTGAGGCCGGCTCCAAGCCCGAGCTGCTGGCAGTGCTGGCGCTGGCGCCAAAGGGCGGCACCATCGTCTGCAACGGTTACAAGGACCGCGAGTTCATCCGCCTGGCGCTGATGGGCCAGAAGCTGGGCCACAACGTGTTCATCGTCATCGAGAAGGAATCCGAGGTCGCCCTGGTGATCGAGGAGGCCGCCGAGCTCAAGGTCAAGCCGCAGGTCGGCTTGCGCGTGCGCCTGTCGTCGCTGGCGTCGAGCAAGTGGGCCGACACCGGTGGCGAGAAGTCCAAGTTCGGTTTGTCGGCTGCGCAGCTGATTTCGGTGGTGCAGCGCTTCCGCGATGCCGGCCTGGACCAGGGCATCCGCCTATTGCACTTCCACATGGGTTCGCAGATCGCCAACCTGGCGGACTACCAGCACGGCTTCAAGGAAGCCATCCGCTACTACGGCGAGCTGCGTGCACTGGGCCTGCCGGTCGACCACATCGACGTCGGCGGTGGCCTGGGTGTGGACTACGACGGTACTCACTCGCGCAATGCCAGCTCGATCAACTACGACATGGATGACTATGCCGGCGTGGTGGTGGGCATGCTCAAGGAGTTCTGCGACGCGCAGGGCCTGCCGCACCCGCACATCTTCTCCGAGAGCGGCCGTTCGCTGACCGCGCACCATGCCATGCTGGTGATCCAGGTGACCGACGTCGAAAAACACAACGACGACGTGCCGACCATCGAAAACAAGGAAGCCCTGCCCGAGACCGTGCAGTGGCTGGCCGACCTGCTGGGCCCGACCGACATCGAGATGGTCACCGAGACCTACTGGCGCGCTACCCACTACATGGGTGACGTGGCGGCGCAGTACGCCGATGGCAAGATCAGCCTGGCCGAGAAAGCCCTGGCCGAGCAGTGCTATTTCGCCGTGTGCCGTCGTCTGCACAACTCGCTGAAGGCGCGCCAGCGTTCGCATCGCCAGGTGCTGGACGAGCTCAATGACAAGCTGGCCGACAAGTACATCTGCAATTTCTCGGTGTTCCAGAGCCTGCCGGATACCTGGGCCATCGGCCAGGTACTGCCGATCATCCCGCTGCATCGTCTGAATGAAGAGCCGATGCGCCGCGCGGTGCTGCAAGACCTGACCTGTGACTCCGACGGCAAGATCAACCAGTACGTCGACGAGCAGAGCATCGAGACCAGCATGCCGGTGCATGCGCTCAATGAGGGCGAGGACTACCTGCTGGGCGTGTTCCTGGTTGGCGCCTACCAAGAGATTCTGGGTGACATGCACAACCTGTTCGGTGATACCGACTCGGTGAACATTTACCAGAATGCCGATGGCAGCGTGTACCACGCCGGTATCGAGACCCACGACACCATCGAAGACATGCTGCGTTACGTGCACCTGTCGCCGGAGGAGTTGATGACTCACTACCGCGACAAGGTCGCCAGCGCGAAGATCACCGCCCGCGAGCGGACGCAGTTCCTCGATGCCTTGCGCCTGGGGCTGACCCGCTCTTCGTACTTGTCTTCGTAATCGCCTGTAAGCCAGCTCCTACAGGGATCGCGATGTCATTGTAGGAGCGGCCTTGCGTCGCGAAATGAGGGCGAAGCCCTCACCGACGTCACACTCGGAAATGATCCGTTCACAGTGTACTGACCTACCGTTGCTACCTTTGAATGCAATGTTCAAAGGAGAACGACATGGACTGTCAAGGCAACCACCGTTTGCGCGTTGGCCGGGTATCCGAACCCGGCCGTCTTTACCTTTTAACGACGGTCACCCGAAAACGCTATCCATTGTTCCTGAACCTCTGGTTCGCCAGAGCCGTCGTCCAACAGTTGCGCTTGAGTGATGAGGCGGGCAGCAGTCGAACGCTGGCATGGATTCTCATGCCAGATCACCTGCATTGGCTGATCGAGCTAAGGGCCAACAGCCTGGGAAGGCTGATGTGTGCGTTCAAGTCCAAAAGCGCTTGTGCTTTGTATCGAGCTGGCGCAGAACGACTGCATATCTGGCAACCGGGTTTTTTCGATCGTGCATTGCGTAAAGAGGAAGATGTCAAAGCGGCTGCGCGTTACATCATCGCTAATCCCATTCGTGCGGGGCTGGTAACGCGTGCAGGGCAGTACCCACATTGGGATTGTGTTTGGCTGTAAGTTAGCAGGTGAGGGCTGCGCCCTCATTTCGCGACGCAAGGCCGCTCCTACAGATGAACGCGCATCCGTGTAGGAGCGGCCTTGCGTCGCGATGGGCTGCAAAGCAGCCCCAAAATCACTGAACCCACAGCCCCTTTTGCTGCAACCGCCACCCAACCCACCCCAACGTCACCGCCCGCAATGCCATGAACCCGAGAAACGCCAACCACAAGCCGTGGTTGCCAAACCCACTCATGGCCCACGCCACCGGCAGCGCAATCACCACCGACGCGAGCATCGCATTGCGCATCTCCCGCGCACGCGTCGCGCCGATGAACAACCCGTCGAGCAGGTAGCTCCACACCGCAATCAACGGCAGTACCGCCAAGTACGGCAGGTACGGATAAGCCGCCGCCCGCACACTGTCGATATCGGTCTGCAGGTCGATGAACAGGTGCCCACCCAGCAGGAACAGCCCGGCAAAGCCAACGCTGGTGATCAGCGACCAACCGCACGCCACTACCAGCGAGCGGCGCAGGGTGTCGCGGTCGCGGGCGCCGATGGCGTGGCCGCACAAGGCCTCGACTGCATGGGCGAGCCCGTCGAGCGCGTAGGCGGTCAGCAGCAGGCCATTGAGCAGCAGGGCGTTGGCCGCCACTGTCGCTTCACCCAGCCGGGCGCCTTGCACGGTGATCAGCAGGAACACCAGTTGCAATGCCAGGCTGCGTAGGAAGATGTCGCGGTTGACGGCCAGCAGCGGCCTCCAGGCTTGCCAGCGCTTGAGCGCCGCCCAGGCGATGTGCCCGGGGTACGCGCGCAAGGCCGGGCGGGTCAGGGCCAGGCCCAGCAGTGCGGCGCTCCACTCGGCAATCACCGAGGCGCGCGCCGAACCCAGCACTCCCCAGTCCAGGCCGAGCACAAACCACAGGTTGAGGATGATGTTCAGCAGGTTGGTGGTCAGCAGGATGGCCAGCGGCGCCCTGGCATTCTGGGTGCCGAGGAACCAGCCGACCAGCGCGTAGCTGGCCAGTGCCGCAGGCAGCCCGAGCAGGCGGGTGTGGAAGAAGTCCTCGGTGGATTGCTGCAACGCCGCGCTGGGCTGCATCGCGTGCAGCGCCAACTGGCTGAAGGGCAGCGCCAACAGGCCGATGACCACGGCAAAGCCCAGGGCCAGCAGCAGCCCTTGCACCAACACCTGGCGCAACGCCGCGCCGTCACCCCGCCCAGCAGCCTGGGCTGCGAAGCCGGTCGAGCCCATGCGCAGAAAGCCCATCAGGCCAACCATGAAGGTGAACAGCGTGGCGCCCACGGCAACGGCGCCCAGCTGGTGGGCGTGGGGCAGGTGGCCGATGACGGTGCTGTCGACCAGCGCCACCAGGGGTACGGAGATGTTGGAGAGGATCATCGGTGCGGCCAGGCCCCAGACCTTGCGGTGGGTAGGGCGGTCGCGCCAGTCGGTGGTCAGTTGAGACATTTCAATTCCTGGCATTAGCAGTGCCACAGTGTACCGGCCAGGCAACCAATTCGCGCGAACGCGGTCTCACCTGGCGCTACGCGGCGGGTGACGCGCCCGTCGTTGCGCTATAGTTGCTGCCCTCACGTACACGCTGCCTAAGAGTTCCTACTCCATGTTCAACAAAGGATTGTTGCTGGCCTGCGCGCTGGCTTTGCTCAGTGCTTGTGACTCCTCCGCGCCGGGCAAACCCGCGCCGGCCGAGAAACCGGCAGCCACCGCGCCCGCCGAGGCCCCAGCGGCCAAGCGCGAAGACCCTGCCGTGCTCGCCAAGCGCTACGAGGGCCGGGCGCTCACGGTGCTGGACGTCTCGGAAGTGCAACTGGACGGCGCCAGCGCGCTGTCGATCAGCTTCTCCGTGCCGCTGGATGCCACACAGGACTTTGCCGGCAAACTGCACCTGGTCGACACCGTCAAAGGCAAAGTCGACGGGGCCTGGGAACTCTCCGACAACCAGATGGAGCTGCGCCTGCGCCACCTGGAGCCACAGCGCAAGCTGGTGCTCACGGTCGACAAAGGCCTGCTGGCGGTCAATGGCAACGCGCTCGACAGCGAGTCGGTCACCCGCCTGGAAACCCGCGACATGCAGCCGACCATCGGCTTTGCCAGCCGCGGTTCGTTGCTGCCCACGCGCCTGGCCGAAGGCTTGCCGGTGATCGCCCTGAACGTCGACAAGGTCGATGTCGAGTTCTTCCGCGTGAAGCCCGAGATGCTCTCGACCTTCCTGGTCAACTGGGGGCGTAACAGCAGCCTGTACTACTACCAGTCCAAAGAAACCCTGGACATGGCCGAGCTGGTCTACAGCGGCCGCTTCGATCTCAACCCCGCGCGCAACACCCGCGAGACCGTGCTGCTGCCGATCGCCGGGATCAAGCCGCTGCAGGAGCCGGGCGTGTACCTGGCAGTGATGCGTGCCTCGGGCACCTACGATTACTCGCAGCCTGCAACCCTGTTCAGCCTCAGCGACATCGGCGTCTCTGCGCACCGCTACCGCGACCGCCTCGACGTGTTCGCCCAAGCCCTGGAAGGCGGCAAGGCGATGAAAGACGTCAACCTCGAGGTGCATGACGAGAAGGGCAAGTTGCTGGCCCAGGCCAAGACCGATGGCGACGGCCACGCCGAACTGCCGATCACGCCCAAGGCCGATACCCTGATTGCCACGCAAGGCGTGCACACCACGTTGCTGCGCCTGAACACTGCGGCCCTGGACCTGGCCGAATTCGATATCACCGGCCCTCAAGCCAACCCTTTGCAGTTGTTCATCTTCGGCCCGCGCGACCTGTATCGCCCGGGTGAGACCGTGCTGCTCAACGGCCTGCTGCGCGACCAGGATGGCAAGCCGGTCAAGGCCCAGCCGGTCAGTGTGGAAGTGCGTCGCCCTGATGAGCAGGTCAGCCGCAAGTTTGTTTGGGAGGCGGATGGCAGTGGCCTTTACCAGTACCAACTGCAACTGGCCAGCGAGGCGCCGACCGGTCGCTGGCAATTGCTGCTCGACCTGGGTGGCGGGCGCAAGCAGGTCTACGAGTTTCTGGTCGAAGACTTCCTCCCCGAACGTTTGGCGTTGGAGCTCAAAGGCAGCAGCGCACCGCTTGCGCCTGATCAGGACGCCCACATCCAGGTCAATGGCCGCTACCTTTACGGCGCGCCGGCTGCGGGTAACCGGCTGAGTGGCCAAGCTTACGTGCGCCCGTTGCGCGAAGCGGTGCCGGCGCTGCCGGGTTACCAGTTCGGTTCGGTCACCGAAACCGAGTTGAACCAGGACCTGGAGCTGGACGAAGTCACCCTCGACCAGGCCGGCAAGGCAGTGGTCGATATCGAAAGCCGCTGGGCCGAAGCCCGCTCGCCACTGCAACTGACCGTGCAGGCCAGCCTGCAGGAGTCCGGTGGCCGGCCGATCACCCGTCGTCTGGAACAGCCGATCTGGCCTGCCGAACGCTTGCCGGGCCTGCGCGGCCTGTTCGAAGGCGAGGAAACCGACAGTGACGGCCCGGTGGAATTCGAGTTTCTGGTGGCCGACCGTGATGGCAAGAAGCTTGCGGCCAACGACCTCAAGGTGCGCTTGATTCGCGAGCGCCGTGACTACTACTGGAACTACTCGCAGAGCGACGGCTGGAGCTACAACTACAACGAGAAATTCCTCACCCAGAGCGAAGAGACCGTCAGCGTCAAGGCCGGCTCGACCGCCAAGTTGTCGTTCCAGGTCGAGTGGGGCCCATACCGGGTCGAGGTCGAAGACCCAGAGACTGGCCTGGTGTCCAGCGAGCGCTTCTGGGCGGGCTATCGCGCCCAGGACAACGCCGAAGGCGGCGCAGTACGCCCGGACCAGGTCAAGCTGGCCCTGGACAAACCGTCCTACGCCGATGGCGCCACCGCCAAAGTCACGGTGACCCCGCCTGCCGCCGGCAGCGGCTACCTGATGATCGAGTCCAGCGATGGCCCGTTGTGGTGGCAAGAGATCGAGGTGCCGGCCGAAGGCAAGACCTTCGACGTGCAACTGGACAAGAAGTGGGCACGCCACGACCTGTATATCAGCGCCCTGGTGATTCGCCCCGGCGAGCGCAAGGCCAATGCCACACCGAAACGCGCGGTGGGCGTGCTGCACCTGCCACTCGACCGGGCCGAGCGTAAGCTGGCGGTCAGCTTGCAGGCGCCGGAGAAGATGCGGCCCAAGCAGCCGTTGACAGTCAAGTTCAAGGTGGCCAATGCCGATGGCAGCCCAGCGGCTGCGGGGCAGCAAGTGCATGTACTGCTGTCGGCAGTTGATGTGGGCATTCTTAACATCACCGACTTCAAGACCCCCGACCCCTTCACCAGCCTGTTCGGCCGCAAAGCGTATGGCGCCGACCAGTTGGACATCTACGGCCAGTTGATCGAGGCCGGCCAGGGCCGCCTCGCCAGCCTGGCCTTTGGCGGTGACGCGGCCATGGCCAAGGGTGGCAAACGCCCCAACACCACGGTGACCATTGTCGCGCAGCAGAGCCTGCCGGTGACCCTGGACGAGAAGGGCGAGGGCCAGGCCACGGTCGACATCCCCGACTTCAATGGCGAACTGCGGCTGATGGCGCAGGCCTGGACCGAAGACCACTTCGGCGTGGCCGAGGGCAAGACGGTGGTGGCTGCGCCGCTGATCGCCGAGCTTTCGGCACCGCGCTTCCTGGCCGGTGGCGACCGCACCAGCCTGGCGCTGGACCTGGCCAACCTGTCGGGCCGCGCCCAGCAATTGAATGTCGAGATCAGCACCGAAGGCCAGTTGAGCCTGGTTGCGAGCGCGGTGCAAAGCGTCGCGCTGGACGAAGGCCAACGCCGCACGCTGATGATTCCGGTGCAGGCCCAAGGTGGCCTGGGGCAGGGCAAGGTGCACGTGCGGGTCAATGGCCTGCAACTGCCAAACGAGCCGGCCACTGCCTTCGAGCGTGAATGGACCTTGGGTGTGCGCCCGGCTTATCCGGCGATGCTCAAGCACTACCGGGTTGCCTTGAAGGACCAGCCATGGGCGTTGCCAGAGGCGGACCTGGCTGCCTTCGAACCGGCGGGCCTTGAAGCCAGCCTGGTCTTGTCGAGCCGGCCGCCGCTGAACCTGGCCGAACAGATTCGTGCCCTCCAAGCCTACCCCTATGGGTGCCTGGAGCAGACCACCAGCGGCCTTTATCCGTCGCTCTACGCCGATGCTGAAAGCCTCAAACGCTTGGGGATCAAGGGCGAACCGGCCGACGTGCGCAAGCGCAAGATCGAAATGGGCATCGAGCACCTGCTGGGCATGCAGCGGTACAACGGCAGCTTCGGCCTGTGGAGTTCGGACAGTGAAGAAGAGTACTGGTTGACCGCCTACGTCACCGACTTCTTGCTGCGCGCCCGTGACCAGGGCTACGGCGTGCCCGCCGAGGCGCTGAAGAAGGCCAACGAGCGCTTGCTGCGCTACCTGCAGGAACGCAACCTGATCGAGGTCGATTACAGCGAGAACGCTGACCATACCCGCTTCGCCGTGCAGGCTTATGCTGCCCTGGTTCTGTCGCGCAGCCAGCAGGCGCCGTTGGGTGCCTTGCGCGGGTTGTTCGAACGCCGTGCCGACGCCCGCTCCGGCTTGCCGCTGGTGCAACTGGCGGTAGCGCTGGAGAAGATGGGCGACAAGCCACGTTCCGAGCAGGCCCTGCAAGCCGGCCTGGGTATTGGCCGCAGCAAAGGCTGGATGGCTGACTACGGCAGCAGCCTGCGTGACCAGGCGCTGATTCTGGCGCTGTTGCAGGAGAGCAACCTGGCCAGCAAGCAGGTCGACCAACGCCTGTTCGCACTGTCGGACGAGTTGGCGGCCAACCGCTGGCTGTCGACCCAGGAACGTAACGCGCTGTTCCTCGCTGGCCGTGGTTTGCTCGGCAAGCCGGAAGGCAAGTGGCAGGCGCGTCTGGACAGCGCGGGTGAGATCCGCGAGTTCAACAATGCCGAAACCGGCCTCAAGCTCGAAGGCCCGCTGCTGGCGTCGCCGCTGACGGTGCAAAACGAAGGCAGCGAGACGCTTTACCAGCAGCTGACGCTGTCTGGCTACCCGCGCCAGGCGCCGGCAGCCGGTGGCAATGGTCTGCAGATTCGTCGTGAGTACCTGGGCATGAATGGCCAGGCGTTGGACCTGCACAACCTGCGCAGCGGCGACCTGGTGCTGGTGCACCTGGCCCTCAAGGCCGAAGACCGTGTGCCGGATGCGCTGGTGGTAGATTTGCTGCCAGCGGGGCTTGAGCTGGAAAACCAGAACCTGGCACAGAGTGCGGCCAGCCTGGAGAATGCCAGCAGTGCCGTGAAAGAGTGGCGTGAGTCGATGCAGAACGCCAGCGTGCTGCACCAGGAGTACCGCGATGACCGTTACGTCGCAGCGCTCAAGCTGGACAGCTATGGCACCACGCACCTGCTGTACCTGGCGCGGGCAGTAACCCCGGGCACCTACCGTGTGCCGCCGCCGCAGGTCGAGTCGATGTACCGCCCGAACCTGCAGGCAGTGGGCGATGGGCAAGGCGAGATGACCGTCAAAGCCCGTTAAAAGCCTGCCTCTTGTAGGAACAGCCTTGTGCTGCGAAGAGGCCGGTATGAGCAACGAAAATCCTGTTGCCTGTACCGGCCTCTTCGCAGCACAAGGCTGCTCCTACACACACACACACACTGCGAGGTGCGGCGATGGCCTTTAGTGAATCACCCAGCTCATCACCCACAACCCCAGCACCAACCAGATGATCCCGAGGATGATCGAAGCGCGCATGAAGGCGCGGATTGCCGAGTACAGCAGCATCAGGCCGACGACCAGGGCAAGGATGCTGACCAGCGAGGTGTCCATGCCCAGGGTGCGTGCCAGGCCATCGATGAAATTGCCGCCGGCATTGGCCAGCAGGTTGAACAGCCCGCTCAATGCGTCGACGATAAAGCGGATCAACGACCCGAGTGCGTGGCCCAGCCACCCGAAAAAATCTTCTACATGCATAGTTGCTTCCTGATCAACACACCGGCGAGGTTGCCGTTCCCAAGCCTTTGGCCATCAGTTGGCCAAGTCGGTTCCCGATGCCAAGCTTAGCGCGGCCGCGCACGCGTGCGGGCAGGATTGTGCGTGGTAGCGCCATCACCCTGGTCCTGGCCGTGGGCCTGGTGTGGCTGGCCGACCGTATCTGGCCGTTGCCCATGCCCGGCGACGACCTGGCGCGGGTGGTGCTGGCCGAAGACGGCACGCCGTTGTGGCGCTTTGCCGACGCCGATGGCGTGTGGCGCTACCCGGTCAGCCCGGAAGAGGTCTCGCCGTTGTACCTGCAGGCGTTGCTGACCTACGAGGACCGCTGGTTCTATCGCCACCCTGGGGTCAACCCGCTGGCCCTGGCCCGTGCGGCCTGGCTGAACCTGCGCGGAGGGCGTGTGGTGTCGGGGGGCAGTACGTTGTCGATGCAGGTGGCGCGCCTGCTCGATCCGCATGACCGGACGCTGGCCGGCAAGCTGCGCCAGTTATGGCGTACAGCGCAGCTGGAGTGGCACCTGTCGAAGCGCGAAATCCTGCAGATCTACCTCGACCGTGCACCCTTTGGCGGCACCCTGCAGGGCGTGGCAGCGGCCAGCTGGGCGTACTTGGGCAAATCGCCCAAACACCTGACTCCTGCCGAGGCGGCGCTGCTTGCGGTGCTGCCCCAGGCACCCAGCCGCTTGCGCCCGGACCGCCACCCCGAGCGTGCCCAGCGTGCGCGCGACAAAGTGCTGCAGCGCCTGGAGGAATACCAGGTATGGCCAGCCCAGCAGCTCAAGGAAGCTGCCGAGGAGCCCTTGCTGCTGGCGCCACGTCAGGAACCGGCACTGGCGCCGTTGCTGGCGCGGCGGCTTAACACGGCGAATAGCCCACCGCTAATCCGCACCACCCTAGACGCAGCCTTGCAAAGGCGCCTCGAAGACCTGCTGCTGGGCTGGCGCGCACGCCTGCCGGAGCGCACGTCGGCGGCGATCCTGGTGGTCGAGGCGCAGACCATGGCAGTGCGCGCCTACCTGGGTTCGATCGACCTTAGCGACGCACGCCGCTTCGGCCACGTCGACATGGTGCGCTCATTGCGCTCGCCCGGTTCCACGCTCAAACCCTTCCTCTACGGCATGGCATTGGATGACGGCCTGATCCACTCCGAATCGCTGCTGCAGGATGTGCCCAGGCGCTACGGCGACTATCGGCCCGGCAACTTCTCGATGGGGTTCAGCGGGCCGGTGTCGGCCAGCTCGGCACTGGCGCTGTCGCTCAACCTGCCGGCCGTTCAGTTGCTGGAAGCGTATGGCCCGAAACGCTTCGCCGCACAATTGCGCATGGCCGGCATGCCGCTGATGCTGCCGCCCTTGGCCGAGCCCAACTTGTCGTTGATCCTCGGGGGGGCGGGCAGCCGCCTGGAAGACCTGGTCGGCGGTTATGCGGCGCTGGCCCGGGCCGGCAACAGTGCGCGCATCCGCCTGCAGCCGCAGGACCCGCTGGTAGAGCGACGCCTGCTGTCGCCAGGGGCGTCTTGGATTATCCGGCGTATTCTGAGCGGCCAGGCACGCCCCGACCGCGACCCGCACGCCGAACTGGTGCAGCGCCCGCAACTGGCCTGGAAGACCGGTACCAGCTATGGCTTTCGTGACGCCTGGTCGGTTGGGGTCGGCCCGCGCTACTTGATTGGTGTATGGATCGGCCGCCCCGACGGTACACCGGTACCCGGGCAGTTCGGCCTGGCCTCGGCGGCGCCGTTGATGCTTCAGGTGCATGACCTGCTAAGCAACCGCGATGCCCAGCGCGGTATCAGCGTGCCGGTCGAGCAGGTGCCCCCTACCATCGGCGTGGCAGCCATCTGCTGGCCGCTGGGCCAGCCGATGAATCGGCAAGACCCCAACTGCCGCCGCCAGCGCTTTGCCTGGACCCTCGACGGCACCACGCCGCCGACCTTGCAGGCGGCCGATCAGCCGCTCGGGCTGGGCCTGCGTGAGCGCGTCTGGGTTAATGCGCAAGGGCTGCGGGTCGACGGCAGTTGCCCTGGGGCCAAGGTACGCGACATCGCGCTCTGGCCCGCCCCGCTGGAGCCTTGGCTGCCCAGGGTCGAACGGCGTGCAGCGCGCCTGCCGGCAGTAGACCCGGCCTGCCCGCCGCAGGCGCCCGCCAGCGCACCCCCGCTGTCGATTGTCGGCGTGCGCCCGGGGGACAACCTGCGCCGTCCGGCAACCAGCAGCGAACCGTTGCAATTGCACGTTTCCGCCTTGGGCGGCGGCGGGCGGCGCTGGTGGTTCCTCAACGGCCAGCCGTTGGGCGAGACCCAAGGCCAGGACAGCCTGCTGGTACGTTTCGAACGGCCCGGGCAGATCGAGCTCAGCGCGCTGGATGAAAGTGGCGAGACCGCGCGGGTGGCGTTTCAGGTCAGCGAGTAGCCGTTCGACGATTGCCGGGCCAGCACCTACGCTTTGCACAAGACGGGTGTGACCGGCTGGCGCCCCGGTACACGAGGGATCATGGAGCGTCCTATGCGTCCTCTGGTCATGCCTCTTTTGTTGCTGCCCTGGGCCTTGGTGGCCCGCGCGGAGCCGTTGCCGGGCTTTCTCGACAGCCACGAAAACGAGCGTCGCCTGCCCGCCGCCAACCTGCCGCTGGACACCTACCGCCCACTTGCCCCACGCCTGCAGCTGGCGCTGCCGAACGCCAGCGCGGCAGGCTGGGCGCCGCTGGAGACCCGGCTGGTGTTGCACAAGGTGCGCTTCGAAGGGGGGACGGTGTTCCCCTTGAGTGACCTGCGTGACCACTACCAGCCGTTGATCGGGCGTGAAACCACGCTGGGCGAGTTGCAGCAGTTCACCGCGCGCCTTACTCAACGTTACCGGCAAGAAGGCTACCTGCTGTCGTACGCTTACCTCCCGCCGCAGGATGTCGCTGACGGCCGTGTTGAGGTGGTGTTGGTCGAGGGCTATATCCACGGGTACCGGCTGGAAGGCGACATCGGCTCGGCCCGCACCTACCTGCAGCAGTTGCTGCAGCGCTTGCAGGCGGAACGCCCGCTGACGCGGCAAACGCTCGATCGTTATATGGGCCTGGCCGAGCGCCTCCCCGGCGTGGCGGTGGACGCTGAATTGGCTGCGGCGCAGTCGCCTGAGGGCGCCGCTCAGCTGACGGTCCATGCGCGGCGTACGCCGTTCGCCGCTGGCGTTACCGTAAGCGATGGCAGCCGTGAGGACGCCCAGGCGCTGTTCACCGTCACCAGCAACGCCCAGACCCGCTATGCCGAACAGTTCCAGGCAAGCGTGTTGCTGCCGCCCGGCGATGACCAGGCGCATTACCAGCGGTTGGACTACAGCCAGTACCTGGATGCTGAAGGCAGCCAGTTGCTGGTGTCTGCTTCGCGCTATCGCAGCACGCCGGGCACCCGAATTCGGCTGGAGGACGGCAGCGATTTGACTCAGCGGCGTGATAGCGAGCGTTATTCGGTTGGCCTTGGCCAGCCGCTGATCGTCAAGGCGGATGAGTGGATGACGGTGGCGGGGCGCTTCTACGCGATCAGTGAGCACCTCGAAGATCGGCCTGCGGGGCTGTCGCCGTCACACGACTACGACAGCTACGTACGCGCGGTGTCATTTGAAGGCAATTGGCGCAAGGCCGACGATCGCCGCTTGCGTATCGTCAGTGCCGGCGTCTATCAAGGCCTGGATTACCTGGGGGCACGCAGCGACGCCGACTATGACCTGGACTTTCTGCGTTTTCGCCTCTCGGGGTTGCAGAGCGACGCGTTGTTCAATGATTGGCAGGGGGTGGCGTCTGGTGCCTTGTACTGGAGTGACGACACGCTGCCCGACAGCGAGCGGGCGGTTTTTGGCGGGCAAGCTTTCGGCCGCGGTTATCCACGCGACCAGGCAGCGGGGGACAAGGGGTGGGGGGTAGCGTACGAGCTTGGCTACCGTGTTCGGCACAACGGTAACTGGCTGAAGGTGCTGCAACCCTATGCGGTACTCGATGCTGCCCAGGCCTGGTACAACCGCGGCAATGTCGAGGATGCCCACATGGCGTCCGCTGCGCTGGGGCTGCGGTTGGGGGATGGGCGCTACTTCAATTTGGCGGTGGAGGTCGCGAAGCCCTTGGCCGATGTTGCCCTGGATAGCCTGAGCCGCGGGCCACGCGTGACGCTAAACCTTACCTACCAGATGGAATGAGCCCTGGGGCTAATGGCCTATCAACGGCAAATCGGATGCCGCTGACAGGCCAGTATTTCAATGAGCGGTAAAGCGCTGATGCACCGGTGAAGAACTCGGCGTCAGTGCGAGCGCCAGCTGCGTGCGGTTGTGCATGTGGGTCAGGCGCAGCACCTGGGAAACGTAGAGTTTCACGGTGTTCTCGGTAATGCCCAGTTCACAGGCAATTTGGTAATTGGTCTTGCCTTTGCTCACCAGGCGGGCCACTTCCAGTTGACGCGGCGACAGCTTCTCGAAGACGGCGGGCAGCTCGTTTTCACTTTCTTCAACATCGCTGGCACGGCGGTGCACGCCTTGGCCGCGGGCCTTTTCCAGGTCGTGGTAGAGCTCGTCGACCGACTCTGCCAGGTCCTGCAGGCGCTGGTTGAGGCCACCGAGGTCTTTCATGTTGCGCTGACGCTCCAACAGCGTCGCTTCCTGACGGCGTAAGCCTTCGAGCAGTTCGTCAAAATCTACCGGTTTTTGGTAATAGTCGACAAAGCCCGCGCGCAAGGCGCGGATCACGTCCTGCTTGTCGGCACGACCGGTAAGCATGATGGCTTCGAACATGCGCTTGTTGCCGGCCAGCTCCTTCAAGGCGCGGACCAGGTCGATGCCATCACGCTCGGGCATGTGCAGGTCGCACAGCACCAGGCCAATCTTCGGGTCGGCCGAGTAGCGTTCGATGGCTTGGGCGGTGGAATGGGCTGGGACGCACACGTGGCCCTGGCTTTCGAGGTATTCACACAGTTGTTCGACGATCAATGGCTGGTCATCGACCACCAGCACCTTCACTTCACTGGACGGCTTGTTCACGATCAACTCCCTGTTCGTAATCGGCCCTGCTCCCGGGCTAGACACTCCGGCAGCTTAAAAGTAGTCGCACTTGGCGATTCTGTACAAGGTCCGTACAAGTTATAGGACAACAGGGATGATTATTGGATCCATACCGCTGTCAGCATAAAGCCCGCCAGGACGTACGGTACGAAGGCCTGTTTGTCGCCCATTTGCTCCGTCAGGGCCTGCAAGCGCTTCTTGACCTTAGGGTTGAGCAAGGTCCACAGGCGGCGACGCGACAGCAGCCAGAGCACGACTGTGATACCCGCACCAATGAAGGTGCCGAGCACATATTGAGGACTGGTGGCGAGCGCCAGGGCGCCCATCAATTTGACGTCGTCGGCGCCGAAACGCCCGAGCATGTAGCCGGGTAACGTCAGCAGCATGACGATGGCCAACGCCCAACCGGCGTCGCTGGCTTCGGCACCGATCCAGCTGTGGCCGGTGGCGAACAGCCAGGCCAGGGCGCAGGCCGCGACGCCCAGGGTCAGCGCGTTGGAGATCTGCCGTTGACGCACATCCTGTTCGGAGCACAAGGCAAGCCACATCAGAAGAACAATGCTTTGCATTGGCAGGTCGCCTTCCCTAATTGTTGAACACTTCTACCCGGTCAGTCAGGTTTCCTTGAATTCAGGGTAGACGCGAAGTTGCAAGCGGGCGCGGCGGGAAGGGAAAAAGGCGTGACGGGGTCAGAAGATGTCGCAGCTGACGGGGCTTGTGTTGGCCCATCGCCGGCAAGCCGACGATGGGCCTCGGCGCATTACTTCTTGCTGCCGGGTGGGTAGTTGCTCAGCACATTGGTCACCGTATTCTGGATCGCGTTGTTACGTTCTTCCGGGCTTGGCGGGTAATTGTTCATGATCTGTTCAGCACTGCCACGCCAGACCAGCTTGTCGTCCCGCCCATCGAACATGTCGACCTGGATGGTGGCGACCTTGTAGTCGACGCTGCGGGTTTCGTTGTACATCGGCCCGCCCCAGTAGCCACCCCAGTAACCACCCCAGCCACCGCCATAGTTGGTAGTGATCTGCTGCTGACGCTGCTCGACGATGAGGTAGGCGCGCACTTTCAGGTCAGGCCGCGCATTGCCCGGTGCCGGGCGCAGGCCGCGTTGGTCGAGCTGGTCGGCCACGGCCTGGCGAATGCGCTGCTCGGTCAGGTCGCTTTTGATGCGAGGGTCGTCCGGGCGGTATTGCAAGCCGGGTTCCTGCCACGCCCAGCTGCGGTAGGCGGCAAAATCGCGGCTGGCGTCGAAATCCTGCTGGACGTTGTTGCTCGAACAGGCCGTGAGCACCAGCGCAAATGACAGTAGAACGAGACGGCGCAACATGATGGTTCTCCGATAAACGTTAACTGGGAGGATAGCCGCTGAGCGCCTTGTGCACCGAATCACGCAAGGCGCTTTCGCGATCACGCGGCGAGTCCTTGTCGCTGTTGCTTTCAGCACTGGCGCTCCACACCGGCTGGCCGCTGCGAGCGTCGTACAGGTCGATGCGTACCACCATCACCTCCACCTCGTAGGTGCGCACGATCGGCGTGCTGGCATAGGCACCGTAGCCGTTGCGGTAGCCGCCGTAACCCACGCTGCCGTAGGGGTAGGGGCCGTAGTAGGGGTCGTAGGTGTCGTAGTCACGTACTTGGCGCAGGCGTTTTTCCAGGCGCATGTCGGCGCTTACCAGCAAATCGCCGGCGCTGCCCCGGGCAGGGCGCAGGCCATGCTGGTCGAGCGCGCCGCTGATGGCATCGGCCAGTTGTGCCGGGTCGGCATTGGCTGTGCCGCTGGGCAACTGGCCGTCACGCCAGCTCCAGCTGCGATAGTGCCCGTAGTCGCGGGCGGGTGCCGGGTAGGCACTGGCATCGAAGGTGGTGGCCGCCTGCGCAGGGGCGGGCGGTAAGGGGCGGCTACTGGCGACATACGGGTTGCTGCCCTGGCAGGCAGCCAGGGCAAGGGGCAGCAGGGCCAGGCACAACAGACGGTACGGCATGTATTCCTCCCGGCGGGCGGGGTCAGCGGGGGCGGCAGATCCAGTGCAGGTAGCGACCGAGCCCGGCAAAGCTTGGGTGTCGGCGGTGGGCCAGTTCCATTTCCAGCAGGTCGAGCATTTCGGCCTTGGCTTGGAACTCCTTGGGCATGTAGTCGTGGAACACCCTGACGCCACTCTCGCTTTCGACCTGCCACATAGGATCAAGTTGCGCCTTGAGCTCACGCGGATCAAGGGGTTTCTGCGGAGTCAGGCTCTGCTTTTCACCTTCCAGGCGGTTGCTGCGCAGTTTGCGGAAATGGCCCTTGAGCAGGTTGCGATAGACCAGTGCGTCGCGGTTGTAGAACGCCAGCGAAAGCCACCCGGTGGGCGCAGTGAGCTGGTGCAGCACGGGCAGGATGCTTTCCGGTTCGGCCAGCCATTCGAGCACGGCGTGGCACAGCACCAGGTCGTAGGGTTCGGTCAGCTGGCCAAGCAGGTCCTGCCACGGCGCCTGGATGAAGGTGGCCGTCTGGCCTGCCTCGGCAAAGCGCGCGCGGGCACCGTCGAGCATGGGCGCGGCGGGTTCGGCGAGGGTCAGATGATGGCCGCGTTGTGCCAGCCACAGGGCCATGTGGCCCAGGCCTGCACCGATGTCGAGTATGCGCAGTGGGCGATCGGGCAAGGTTTCGGCCAGGTCGGCCTGCAGCACGGCCAGGCGAATGGCGCCCTTGGCACCGCCGTAGATTTTCTCGGCGAAGCGGGTGGCCAGTTCATCGAAGTGACGGTCGTTCATCGGGCGAAGCGCCTTTCACTGTCGGCCAGCTTGGCCCTTACCACCTGGTCCATGTCCAGGCCCAGCTCGCTGCACAGCAGCAACAGGTAGAGCACCACATCGCCCACCTCTTGGCCGGCGTGGGCGAGTGTGTCGGCAGGCAGCTGGCGGGATTGGTCCTCGCTCAGCCACTGGAAGATTTCGACCAGTTCGGCCATTTCAACGCTGGCGGCCATGGCCAGGTTCTTCGGGCTGTGGAAGCCGCGCCAATCGTTGTTGTCGCGGATCCGGTGCAGGCGTACGGTGAGTTCTTGCAGGTTCATCGGGGGTCTCCTAATGCCGCATAGCTTCGGCGCAGGCCCGATGCAAAGCAAGAGGCGTGCGCCTACAGGCCACCCCAACGGCCAACCATGTGCAGCAATTCACCCTGCCCATCCAGCCGTAGTTCACCTTCTGGCCCGGCTTCGCTGGCACTGAGCACCACCTCGGAAGGCAATCGCACCGGTTTGCGGAACTCCACCTCGAAGCTGTAGCCGCTGTTCGGCAGGTGCCCGCGCAGGGCCGCCAGTGCCATGGCTTTGCTCCACATGCCATGGGCAATGGCCTTGGGGAACCCGAACAGTCGCGCACTGGCAGCGCTCAGGTGAATCGGGTTGTAGTCGCCACAGACTTTGGCGTAACGCCGGCCGATATCGCTGTCGGCATACCAGCGGCTCGCCTCTGCCAGTGCGTCAGGCGCGCTGTCTGTTTGCTCGCTGGCCTGGCCCTCCAAGCGTAGCCCGCGCACCAGCGTGCGGCTGCATTCGCGCCAGAGCAGGCCCAGGGCATCTTCGGCTTCCGTGATGAGGTCGAAGGTGGCGCCCTTGGCGTGGGGTTGCAGGTTGTCGGCGTAGACGGCGAAACGTAATGCATCGATGCCGCCCAGTGGCCGCAACACCTCGATGCGGTTCTGCAGATGCACCAGCCCGAGCAAGGGGAAGGGGAAGCTGTGCGCCGTCAGCAGCTGCAATTGCAGGGGGAAGGCCATCACATGGGGATAAGTAGCGGGCAGGCGGCCATCGTCGGTGAAGTGGCAGAGTCGGCGGTAGGCTGCCAGGTTGTCGGGCTGAACCCCCATCACGCAGCGCAGGCCTTCGTCGGGCAGCTTGTCGCCGCTGATCTTGCGCTTGCTGGCCGCACGCAGGTAAAGGCTCGCGCGTGAGTCCGGGGCGTGCAGGTCGTGCCAGTGTCGGCTCATGGTCAGGCCCCCATCAGCGCTTGGCCACAGACCCGCAGCACCTGGCCATTGACCGCGCCGGAGCCGGGTTGGCTGAGCCAGGCAATGGCCTCGGCGACGTCTTGTGGCCGCCCGCCTTGGCCCAGTGAGCTCAAGCGGCGCCCGGCCTCGCGCAGCCCCATGGGCATGGCGGCGGTCATGTGCGTTTCGATGAAGCCGGGGGCCACGGCATTGATGCTGGCACCCTGCGCTGCGAGTTTTGCCGCCCAGGCCTGAGCGAAGCCGATCAAGCCGGCCTTGCTCGCCGCATAGTTGGCCTGCCCGCGGTTACCGGCAATGCCGCTGACCGACGCCAGCAGCGTGATGCGTGCGTTCTCGCCGAGCGCGCCTGCGTCATACAGTGCCTGGGTGAGTACCTGCGGTGCCTTGAGGTTCACGGCCATCACCGCATCCCAATATTCGGGGGTCATGTTGGCCAGGGTCTTGTCGCGGGTGATGCCGGCGTTGTGCACCACGATGTCGATACCCCCGGGCAGCGCTTCGAGCAACTGCGCTGCGGCGTCATTGGCGCAGATGTCCAGCGCCAGTGCCTTGCCGCCCAGCCGCGCGGCGAGGGCTTCGAGGTCTTGCCGGGCTTGCGGCACATCCAGCAGCAGCACCTCGGCGCCGTCTCGCGCCAGGGTTTCGGCAATCGCCGCGCCGATACCGCGTGCAGCGCCGGTCACCAGGGCACGTCGGCCGCCAAGCGGGCGCGTCCAGTCCTCGACCTGGCTGGCGCAGGCTTCAAGGCGCAGCACCTGGCCAGAAATGAACGCGCTCTTGGGCGAAAGGAAGAAGCGCAGGGCACCTTCCAACTGGTCTTCAGCACCTTGGCCGATATACAGCAACTGTGCGGTCGCGCCGTTGCGCAGCTCTTTGGCCAGCGAGCGGCTGAACCCTTCGAGCGCCCGTTGCGTGACACTAGCCAGTGGGTCGTCGAGGCCTTCTGGCGCGCGCCCGAGGATCACCACGTGGGCGCAGGGCGCCAGGCTGCGCAGCAACGGCTGGAAAAATTCGCGCAACTGCTTCAATTCATCGCTGTCGGACAGGTGAGTGGCATCGAACACCACGGCTTTGAGCTTCGGCCCAAGCCCTGCAACCCAGGCCGGCGCCTGTAACCCTTCGGCATTGAAGCTGTAGAGTTCGTCGGTGAGGCGTGGGGCGATGGCCTCTACCTGGCGCGTCAGTGGCCCGCCACCCAGTACCAGGGCACCCTCTACCGGGCGCAGGCGGCCTGCCTGCCAGCGCTCCAGCGGGGCCGGGTGTGGCAGGCCAAGGGCATCCACAAGGCGGCGGCCGAGGTTGGAGTTGGCAAAGCCGAGGTAGCGATCGCTCATGAGTGGGTCTCCCTGAAGGCAAGCTTGAAAGTGTGGACCAACTTTGTGGCAAGGTCGTTCGAATGCGGTAAAAACACCTAGGCTGTACGGTTTAAATTGTTTCAGGAGGAACATGCGCATGCGTTCACCTCGCCGGGTCGCGATCATTGGCGGCAACCGAATCCCGTTCGCCCGTTCCAATGGTGCCTACGCCACCGCCAGCAACCAGGCGATGCTGACCGTCGCTCTGGAGGGCCTGATCGAGCGTTACCGCTTGCATGGGCTGCAGTTGGGCGAAGTGGTGGCGGGCGCGGTGCTGAAGCACTCCCGTGACATGAACCTGACCCGCGAATGCGTGCTCGGTTCGCGTTTGTCGCCGCGCACGCCGGCCTACGACATCCAGCAGGCCTGCGGCACGGGGCTGGAGGCGGCCTTGCTGGTGGCCAACAAGATTGCCCTTGGGCAGATCGACAGCGGCATCGCGGGCGGTGTCGACACCACCTCCGATGCGCCGATTGCCGTTAACGAAGGGTTGCGCCACATACTGCTGGAGGCCAACCGCGGCAAAAGCCTGGGTGAACGGCTGAAGCCGTTCCTGAAGTTGCGCCCCGGCCACCTGAAGCCTGAGTTGCCGCGCAATGGCGAACCGCGCACAGGCCTGTCGATGGGCGAGCATTGCGAGCGCATGGCGCAGGCCTGGCGGA
This sequence comes from Pseudomonas sp. ITEM 17296, assembly GCF_028895205.1. Classification (NCBI taxonomy): domain Bacteria; kingdom Pseudomonadati; phylum Pseudomonadota; class Gammaproteobacteria; order Pseudomonadales; family Pseudomonadaceae; genus Pseudomonas; species Pseudomonas sp. ITEM 17296. The sequence goes on from NZ_WJRS01000010.1 coordinate 162,980, forward strand.
TCGACCGCGCCGAGCAGGATGCACTGACCTTGCTTAGCCATCAGCGGCTTGCGGCCTCCTATGCCGAAGGCTGGCAGGATGATCTGCTCACGCCCTTCCTGGCGCTTAGCCGTGACAACAACCTGCGACCGGACCTGACCTTGGAGCAACTGGCCAAGCTCAAACCGGCATTCGACCGCAGTGGCCAGGGCACGCTTACCGCAGGCAATTCCACCCCTTTGACCGATGGCGCATCGCTGGTGCTGTTGGGCACGGAGGAATGGGCGCAGGCACAGGGGCTTCCGGTGCTGGCCTACCTGGTTGACGGCGAGACCGCAGCGGTTGATTTCGTCACGGGCCGTGAAGGGTTGTTGATGGCGCCGGTGTACGCAGTGCCGCGCCTGTTGGCGCGCAATGGGTTGAGCCTGCAGGATTTTGACTACTACGAGATTCACGAAGCCTTCGCCGCCCAGGTGTTGTGCACCCTCAAGGCCTGGGAGGACGCGGACTACTGCCGTGATCGCCTGGGGCTGGACGCACCGCTTGGGGCAATCGACCGTAGCAAGCTCAACGTCAAAGGCAGTTCGCTGGCGGCGGGGCATCCCTTTGCCGCGACCGGTGGGCGAATATTGGCCCACCTGGCGAAGCTGCTGGCCACGGCGGGGAAGGGCCGCGGTTTGATATCGATTTGCGCGGCAGGTGGGCAAGGGGTGACGGTCATCGTCGAACGGTGATCAGGTGGGGGGCCGCGTAGCGGCCCCCGCGAAGAAGGACGGGGCAGGTGTCACAGTCATGTCGCGCAACTGGTAGGCTTGTCCGATCAGAACTACAAGAAACTGCCATGCCGATCATCGGACATCCCCGGGCTATCCCGGCGCTCGACCACCTGCCCAGGCCCCTTTATGCCCGTGCCGAAAGCCTCGGGGCCGGCTCCTGGACCACTCGCCATCAGCACGACTGGGTGCAGTTTTCCTACGCCATCAGTGGCGTTCTCGGCGTCTACACCCGCGATGGCAGCTATTTCGCGCCCCCTCAGTGGGGTGTGTGGATCCCGGCGGACGCCGAACACGAAGTGGTGACGTCGATGCAGGCCGAAATGCGCAGCCTGTACGTGCGCCGCGATGCCTGCCCGTGGGCGTCGGAGCACTGCCGGGTGCTGGAGGTGACGCCGCTGGCGCGGGAGTTGATCAAGCAGTTCTGCCTGTTCCCGGCGGATTACCCGGAAGCCGACAGCGCAGAATCGCGATTGGTGGCGGTGCTGCTCGACCAGTTGCGCACGTTGCCGGAAGTCGGGTTCTCGTTGCCCCTCCCGCGTCATCCGGGGTTGCTGGCGTTGTGTAATGGCCTGATCGCGGCACCGGATACAGCCCAGACCCTGCAGCAATGGGCGCTGCAACTGGAGTGTTCGGAGAAGACGCTGATGCGGCTGTTTCAGCGTGAGACGGGGTTGAGCTTTCGCAACTGGCGTCAGCGCATGCGGCTGCTGTCATCGCTGGCGTTGCTGGAGGCGGGGGAGAATGTAACGGAGGCCGCGTTGGGGTGTGGGTATGACTCGACCTCGGCTTACATCGCGGCGTTCAAGCAGTTGTTTGGGGCGACGCCAGGGGAACTGAAACTGTAGGAGCAGCCTTGTGCTGCGAAGAGGCCAGTGATAGCAGCGAAAATCTATGCTGTTTTTACCGGCCTTTTCGCAGCACAAGGCTGCTCCTACAGGTCGCTTGCGCTGTCAGGTGCGGAAGCGTCGTACCAGCGAATCCAGCTCGTTGGACAACCCTGCCAGGCTCTCCGAGTCTTGGCGCGCAGCCTGGGCCAGTTCGGCCACCAGTTGCGCATCGCCATGGATCTGGCTGATGTGCCGGTTGATGTCCTCGGCCACCTGATGCTGCTCTTCCGCTGCCGTGGCGATCTGCGTGTTCATGTCGCGAATCACGTCCACCGACTCACGGATCTGGCCAAAGCTGTCGCGGGCCAGGCCGATGCGGCTGACCGACTGCTGCGACACTTCCAGGCTGGCGTGCATCTGTTCGGCAACCTCCGCGGTGCGGCTGGCCAGGTTGCCCAGCAGGCCATCGATCTCGGCGGTGGAGTCGGCGGTACGCTTGGCCAGCGCCCGCACCTCATCGGCGACCACGGCGAAGCCACGGCCCTGTTCACCGGCGCGGGCGGCCTCGATCGCGGCATTGAGGGCCAGCAGGTTGGTCTGCTCGGCAATCGAGCGAATGGTGCCGAGGATGGACTGGATGGCGTTGCTGTCGCGTTCCAGCTGCTGAATCGACTGGGCCGATTGCTCGATCTCCTGGCTCAGGCGGTCGACGCTGTTCACGGCTGCATCGATCTGCTGCTGGCCTTCACGGGCTTGCTGCTGGCCGCTGTCGGCCGACTGCGCCGCCTGGCTGCAAGAGCGGGCGACTTCGTTGGCGGTGGCGACCATTTCGTGGAAGGCGGTAGAGACCATGTCCACGGCTTCGCGCTGGCGCCCGGCCGCCTCGGCCATGTCGCTGGACACCCGGGTCGAGCTGGTGGAGGTGCTGAGGATCTTGCTGGCGGCAGAGCCGATGTGCTGGATCAGGCTGCGGATCGCGCCGAGGAACTGGTTGAACCAGCTGGCCAGTTGGGCGGTTTCGTCGCGCCCGCGCACTTCCAGGTTGCGGGTCAGGTCGCCTTCGCCTTGGGCGATGTCTTCCAGGCCGCTGGTGACGCTGTTGATCGGGCGCACGATCAGCTTGGCGAACGCCGCACCGACCACGGCGAACAGCGCGGCCAGCACCAGTGCGATGGTGCCGATCAACCACGTCAGGCGGGTGGTGGTCTGCATCACTTCGCTTTGCTCGATCAGGCCGATGAAGGTCCAGCCCAATTGCTCGTCGGGGTAGATGTTGGCCATGTAGCGCACGCCATTGAGCTCGACTTCGACCAGCCCTTTACCTGCCTTGGCCAGGTCGGCATAGCCATTACCGAAACTGCCCAGCTGCTTGAAGTTGTGGCTGGCGTCACGTGGGTCGACCATCACGTTGCCGTTGTTTTCCACCAGCATCAGGTAGCCGCTTTCACCCAGCTTGATCTGCTGGACGATCTGGGTCAGGCCCTTGAGCGACACATCGATGTTGACCACGCCACCCGGGTTACCCAGCTGGTTGGCCACGGCGCGCACGGTGCTGACCAGCACGGCGTCGTCGGCGGCCCAGTAATAGGCGCCGGTACGCAGGGTTTTGCCAGGGTTGGCCATGGCCAACTGGTACCACGGGCGAGGGCGGGGGTCGTAGTTGACGAACTTCTGCCCCGCGGGCCAGCCGACATAGCCGCCGTCGCTGACACCGTAGGAAAGGTAGGCGTAGCCTGGGTGGGAATCGGCCAGGCGGGTGAAGAACTCAAGCACCTGCTTGTCCTGCTCGCCCAGCTCATACGATGGGTTGGCGCTCATGAACTTGTTCAGGTTGTTGCCCGTGGCCGCAATCATGGGTTGCGAGGCCAGGTATTCGACGTTCTGGTTGATGCCCTGGAAGAAGATGTTCATCGCGTTGCTGACCTGGCGAATTTCCCGGCTGCTGCTGTCGAGGAATCCGTCGCGGGCTTCGCCGCGCAGGTTGAGGACCACCAAGGTGGCCACGAGGACGATGGGCAAGCCGGCGATGACCGCGAATGCCCAGGTCAGTTTCTGTTTGATGCTCATCGACGCTCCCGGAATTTTTTTGTTGTCGACACACGAGGCAGGTAGTTACTGCATCGGCAGCGTCCGGGATTAGATGAAGGCAAATGCCCGTATTTATTAGGGAATGTCGCACTAGGCGATGATTCGGTCGTGTTTAGGCGAATATGGCATACCAAAGCGTCGTGTCGAGCCTCAGCGGCAACATCCGCCAACGTTTCCGTTTGCCAAATCCTTCAGGATCGGACAATCCGGCCGCTCGTCTCCCTGGCAGTGGGAGACCAGGTCGCCGAGGGTATCGCGCAGGCTCACCAGCTCTTCGATGCGCCGGTTCAGCTCATCGATATGTTGCATGGCCAGCGCCTTGACGTCGGCACTGGCCCGTTGCCGGTCTTGCCAGAGGGTCAGCAACTTGCCGACCTCTTCTAGGGAGAAGCCCAGGTCGCGGGAGCGCTTGATGAAGGCCAGGCTGTGCAGGTCCTCCGGCTGATAAAGGCGGTAGCCGCTGTCACTGCGGGTGGCTGGCTTGAGCAGGCCGATGGACTCGTAGTAGCGGATCATCTTGGTGCTGAGCCCGCTGCGGCGGGCGGCCTGGCCGATGTTCATGGGGCCTCCTGGGAGCTGCTGGTGGGTTTCCAGGTCTTGAGCCACAGCGCATTGCTGACAACGCTGACGCTGGACAGGGCCATGGCGGCGCCGGCGAGTACCGGGTTGAGGTAACCCAGCGCGGCCAGGGGGATACCGACCAGGTTATAGATGAACGCCCAGAACAGGTTCTGGCGGATTTTCGCGTAGGTCTTGCGGCTGATCTCCAGGGCTGCGGGTACCAGGCGTGGGTCGCCGCGCATCAGGGTGATGCCGGCGGCCTGCATGGCCACGTCGGTGCCACCGCCCATGGCGATGCCGATGTCGGCAGCGGCAAGGGCCGGGGCATCGTTGATGCCGTCGCCTACCATCGCCACCACGCCGTCCTGTTTCAGTGCCGTCACGGTGGCAGCCTTGTCGGCAGGCAGCACTTCGGCATGCACGTCGTCGATCCCGAGGGCGTCGGCAACCACCTTGGCGCTGCCGCGGTTGTCGCCGGTCAGCAGGTGGCTGCTGATGTGTTGTGCGTGCAGGCTATCGATAGCCTGCTTCGCGCCCGGTTTGAGGCTGTCGCCGAAGGCGAACAGGCCCAGCACGCGAGGTTGCGCGCCGCGCTCGATCAGCCAGGACAGCGTACGCCCTTCAGCCTCCCACGCGTGGGCTTTGGCGGCCAAGCCGCCGGGTTGCAGCGTGCTCTCTTCGAGCAGGCGGCGATTACCCAGGGCCAAGTCACGGCCATCAACCCGCCCGGCGATACCACGCCCGGTCAGCGACTGGCTGTCGACGACCGTTGGCACATCCAGTTGCTGCTCAGCGCACGCCTCCAGCACGGCCTTGGCCAATGGGTGCTCACTGCCGCGCTGCAGGGCGCCGGCCAAGCGGTGCAGGTCGGCGGTGGTGCCGACCAGTGCCTGGCTGTGGACCACGCGTGGGCTGCCGGACGTCAGGGTGCCGGTCTTGTCGAACACGACCCGGTTTACCGCATGGGCACGCTCCAGGGCTTCGGCGTCCTTGATCAGGATGCCGTGGCGGGCGGCGACACCGGTGCCGGCCATGATCGCCGCTGGCGTTGCCAGGCCGAGTGCACAGGGGCAGGCAATCACCAGCACGGCGACCGCATTGATCAGCGCGGTTTCCAGTGGGGCACCGGCCAGCCACCAGCCGATCAGCGTGATCAGCGCGATCACCAGTACGGCGGGGACGAATACCTGGCTGACCCGGTCCACCAGCTTCTGGATGGGCGCCTTGGCCGCCTGGGCATCTTCGACCAGGCGGATGATCCGGGCCAGCACGGTTTCGGTACCCAATGCCTGGGTGCGCACCAGCAGCCGCCCTTCACCATTGATGGCGCCACCGGTGACGGGGTCGCCAGGCTGCTTGGGCACTGGCAGGCTCTCGCCGCTGATCAAGGCCTCGTCGGCATGGCTGCTGCCTTCCTCGACTTCGCCATCGACTGGGAAGCGTTCACCGGGTTTGACCACGACCAGGTCACCCACACGCAGTTGGGCGATGGCCACGTCTTCTTCGCGGCCATCGACCACGCGCACCGCGCGTTCGGGGCGCAGTGCTTCAAGGGCCCGAATGGCGCTGGCGGTCTGGCGTTTGGCGCGGCTCTCCAGGTACTTGCCCAGCAAGACCAAGGCAATGACCACGGCCGAGGCTTCGAAATACAGGTGCGGAACCATGCCGGCAGGGGCTTGTGCCCATTGGTACAGGCTTAGGCCGTAACCGGCACTGGTGCCAAGGGCCACCAGCAGGTCCATGTTGCCGGCGCCGGCACGCACGGCCTTATAGGCGGCCACGTAAAAGCGTGCACCGAGAATGAACTGTACGGGCGTAGCCAACAGGAACTGCGCCCAGGCGGGCAGCATCCAGTGCAGGCCGAAGGGCTGAACCAACATGGGCAAGACGAGTGGCAGGGCCAGCAGCAAGGCGGCACCGACCGCCAGGCGTTCGTTGCGCAGGCGGCGCTGGGCATCGCGCTGATCATCGTGGCCTGCGTGCGGCAGGCTGGCGCTGTAGCCGGCCTTTTGCACGGCGTCGATCAGCAGGCTGTCGTCGAGGGCCGCGAGCACCTCGAGGTGCGCGCGTTCGCTGGCCAGGTTAACGCTGACCTGCTCGACCCCAGGCAGTTTGCCGAGTGCGCGTTCGACGCGGCCGACGCAACTGGCGCAGGTCATGCCGCCAATCTGCAACTCGACAGTACGGGTGGGCACGCCATAGCCGGCTTCACGCACGGCGTCGAGCAAGGCCGGCAGGCTGCTGGCCGGGGCCTGGACCCGGGCCTGTTCGGTGGCGAGGTTGACGCTGACCTGTTCAGCGCCATCGACCTTGCGCAGGGCGCGCTCGACCCGGCCAGCACAGCTGGCGCAGGTCATGCCGGAAATCGGCAGGTCGAAGGTGGTGGATGCGGGCATGGCTGTCCTCCTTGGATTGGCCTCCAGCATCAACCTTGCCACGTAGGCAAGGTCAATAGCCTAGGCCGGCGCGCTTCAATTCCAGCCCATTGTGGCCCATGGCAATCCGGTATTTGTTGATCTGGCCCGCCTGCAGGTTCAAACGTGTGCTGCGCTGGTCTTCGATACCGGGGGCGCAACCGGGGGTCTGCCCTGGCAGTAGGCGCAGGCGTATATCCACAGGGCCTGGCGGCAGGTTGAAGGCGGTCGATTGCTCCTGGAATACGCGCCCGGAGAGCTGATCGTTGAGGTACACGCCGATTTCGCAGTTGGTGGCCACTTCCAGGCGTTCCCGCGAAATGATCAGTACGCTGTAGTCCGAGTTGCCTTCGGCGTTGGCCGGTGGCACCGCAGCCAGCGCGCTCAAAAGCCCGACGACGCCCAATGCTGCCCTGAACATGATGAATCTCCTGCTTGCCCGATCGTCAAAGGCGCAGCTTGGCCGACGTGAGCGCGGATTTCCAGCCCGGACGCGCGCAGGGGCTTGACCTTGCCCCGATGGCAAGCTTGAAACTGCGTGAAAACCTGAAGGAGGCAACCCTATGCAAGTGTTCAATGTACAAGGCATGACCTGTGGCCATTGCGTCAAAGCGGTGACCCGTGCGGTGCAGGGGCAGGACGCCGATGCCAAGGTCGAGGTCGACCTGGCGGGCAAGCAGGTGCGGGTGCAGAGTGCCATGGCGGTGGAGCAGATCCTTACCGCGATTCGTGACGAGGGCTACCAGGCCGAGCTGGCGTGAAGCCCTGCGCCGGGGGCGCATGAGGCCCCCGGTTTTGTTGCAAATCTTTTCATGCTGGTCGAGTCCTTAGCAGGTAGACTTACGCACTTGCTTAGCCTGCTATGGATTCCTGATGAACCTGCGAATGGTGCTCATCCTGGGCGCATTGAGTGCGTTCGGGCCTTTGGCGATCGACTTTTACCTGCCCGCCTTCCCGGCGATGGCGCAGGCTTTCGCCACCGATGAAAAACACGTCCAGGCCACCTTGGCCGCCTACTTCCTTGGCCTGTCCATCGGCCAGTTGGCCTATGGCCCGGTGGCCGACCGCTTCGGGCGGCGCAAGCCGCTGTTGTTCGGCGTGGCGCTGTTTACCCTGGCGTCGCTGGCCTGTGCCTATGCCCCCAACCTTGACACCCTGGTCCTGGCGCGGTTCGTCCAGGCCCTGGGCGGTTGTGCCGGGATGGTGCTGTCGCGGGCGATCGTCAGTGACAAGTGCGACCCGGTGGCGTCGGCCAAGGTGTTCTCGCAGTTGATGCTGGTGATGGGCCTAGCGCCGATCCTGGCGCCAATGCTTGGCGGGGTGTTGGTGAACCTGGCAGGTTGGCAGTCGATCTTCCTCGCCTTGAGCCTGTTCAGCGCGGCCTGCCTGCTGGCGGTCAGCCTGGGCCTGCCGGAAAGCCTGCCGGCGGACATGCCGCGCCAGCCGCTGTCCGGGGCGCTGCGCCAGTACCTGCGTTTGTTCAATGACCGGGTGTTTCTTGGCCATGCCTTGACCGGTGGTATTGCCATTGCCGGTATGTTTGCCTACATCGCGGGGTCGCCATTCGTCTTCATCAAGTTATATGGCGTACCTGCCGAGCACTATGGCTGGTTGTTCGGCACCAACGCGGCGGGCTTTATCCTCGTGGCGCAGGTCAATGCCCGTTTGCTGGCCAAGCGCGGCCCAGCCTTCCTGCTGGTGCGTGCTGTGTGGATGTACCTGGCTGCAGGTTTGGTATTGCTGGGCGTCGCCGCACTGCGGCCGAGCCAGTTGTGGCCGCTGTTGGTGCCGTTGTTCGTGTGTATCGCCAGCCTGGGTTGCATCATCCCCAATGCGTCGGCCTGCGCCATGAGCGGGCAGGGCGCACGCGCAGGCAGCGCCTCGGCGCTGATGGGCTGCCTGCAGTTCAGCGTCGCCGCAGGCGCGGCGGCGTTGGTCGGGCTGTTGCACGATGGCAGTGCGGTGCCGATGACACTGGTGATCAGCCTGTGCGGGGCGCTGGTGGTCAGTGTCGCGCTGCTGACCCGGCGTTTGCAGGCCAGGCGTCCTGCATAAGCGGGTGAGGCGCCTGCAGGCGGGTTTCCAATGTGGCGACGAAGGCACGCGCCTCGGCCTCGCTGCGGAAACTCACCACGTGTTGGTCGAGCTGAACCTGCCAAGGGCAAACGGGGTTGCGGCTCGACGCACTGACGACAATTTTCATCGCGGCATACCTCCAATGGGGTGTGAGCGGAAGAAGTGTAGCGCTGTGCCCTGTGCCTGCCATGACCGGCATCCGTGGTCTGACTGACGGTCATTTCCCCCTGTTCTTCCCTCCTGACCATCATGCGCCGGGTGTAATACCTGGAGGCATGTAGAAGCTTCGCTTTTGTTTGCGCTATTTATGGAAGCTGCTTGTCGGTCGCGTCCTAACTTGCGCAGGGCGAATAGTGCTCATGACCTGCCTCTGTCCCGCTGAGTGCTGGGGCACTGCTCAACTGCGGGGCATTGGGCGGGCTCACTGCACAGACACATCATCTCTCATGGGTAGGTATACCCAGTGGACTTCTGACAGGTGGGCTGAAGCGGCTAGCGCCCTGAGAGGGGGTTTCTGCGGCTTATACTGGCGACCAGCGCCGATGCCAGCGAGCAGGGTTTCCCTCTCAAGGCCGGCGACTGTCAGGCAGGCGATCCCAGTGCCAGGGTTGGCCATTGCATCCATATAAAAACGTGCAGGGAGTTACAGGGACATGAACGCAGTCAGCAGTATCAGCCAGATCGCCAGCCTGATGGCCGACCCCAAGCGCAGCGCCATGTTGTGGGCGCTGATTGACGGCACCCCACGGCTGGCGAACGAGCTCGCGATGATGACCGGGCTGACCTCGTCTTCAGCCTGCGCCCACCTCTCGTTGCTGTCTTCGGCGGGTTTGCTGCGGCATGAGGCGCGGGGCCGCAAACGCTACTTCCGCCTGGCCACGCCTCAGGTAGGGGCAGCGGTGGAAGCACTGGCCAGCGTGCAGTTGGGCAGCGCCAGAGACGACCAGCCCGAGGCGGCAGCCTTGCAGTTGCCGATGTCGATACGCAGGGCGCGGCGCTGCGGTGACCACCTCGGCGGCGAGCTGGCCGGGGAGTTGTATCACCGTCTGGTGGTGGCGGGCTGGTTGGAGGGCACTGACCGGCAACTGGTGGTCAGTGAACAAGGGCGGGCAGAGCTGGCGCGGGTCGGCGTCTACATAGATGCCTTGGCACCGCACCAGCAACGGGGGTGTGTGATCTGCCGTTGCACTGACTGGAACAACCAGGGGCCACACTTGGGCGGCGTTCTGGGGCAGGCCTTGTTCAGGCTGTTTCTGCAGTCGGGCTGGATGCGCGAATCGGAGGACACGCGGGCTTTGCATATCTCGGCGCTGGGCATCCAGCAGATCAATCGCATTGCCCGCGTGCAGACGTTGCAGGTTGGGTAACCGCAACGCCAACGGCTGATCAGACCAGTCGCGCGTCCAGGCTGTTTTGCGCCAGGCGGCGCGCTTGGTTTTCGGTCATGCCCAGGTGGGTATGCAAGGCATGGAAGTTTTCTGTGACGTAGCCGCCGAAGTAGGCCGGGTCGTCAGAGTTGACGGTGACCTTCACCCCGCGCTCAAGCATGTCCAGGATGTTGTGCTGGCTCATGTGGTCGAACACGCAGAGCTTGGTGTTCGACAGCGGGCAGACGGTCAGTGGGATCTGCTCGTCGATGATGCGTTGCATCAGGCGCTCGTCTTCGATGGCGCGTACGCCGTGGTCGATACGCTTGATGTGCAGCAGGTCCAGGGCTTCCCAGATGTATTCGGGCGGGCCCTCTTCACCGGCGTGGGCAACGGCGACAAAGCCTTCGCTGCGGGCGCGGTCGAACACACGCTGGAACTTGCTCGGCGGGTGGCCCATTTCGGAGCTGTCCAGGCCTACGGCAATGAAGGCATCGCGGAACGGCAGTGCCTGGTCCAAGGTCTTGTGCGCTTCGTCTTCGCTGAGGTGGCGCAGGAAGCTCAGGATCAAGCCACTGCTGATGCCCAGTTGGTCCCGGCCATCCTTGAGCGCTTGGTTGATGCCGTTGAGCACCACCTCGAAGGGGATACCGCGGTCTGTGTGGGTTTGGGGGTCGAAGAAGGGTTCGGTGTGGATGACGTTCTGCGCCTTGCACCGTTGCAGGTAAGCCCAGGTCAGGTCGTAGAAGTCTTGCTCGGTACGCAAGACATCCGCGCCTTGGTAATAAAGGTCGAGAAATTCCTGCAGGTTGTTGAAGGCGTAGGCGCTTCGCAAGGTTTCGACATCGTCCCAAGGCAGGGCGATCTTGTTGCGCTCGGCCAGGGCAAACAGCAGCTCGGGCTCCAACGAACCCTCCAGGTGCAGGTGCAGTTCGGCCTTGGGCAGGGCGTTCAACCAGTCATACATAGTTGGTTATCTCGATCAGGTACGGTTGCCGCCATTCTACAGGGCCTGGCCAGGCATTGCGCCCGGCCAGGCCCTGTGTTGCCTCAACCGGCGATGAGCTGCGCGGCCGCCTGGCGGTGATCGGCGATCAGGCCCTGGATATCCAGGCCTTCGATTTGCCCATCGATGACCCGCCACTGGCCACCGACCATGACTCGGTCGGCGCGGTCGGCGCCGCACAGCAGCAGCGCCGACAGCGGGTCATGGCTGCCAGAGAAGCGCAGTTCGTCGAGCTTGAACAACGCCAGGTCGGCTTGCATGCCGACGGCCAGCTCGCCGATGTCCTGGCGCCCCAGCAGGCGCGCCGAGCCGCGCGTGGCCCAACCCAGGGCACGCTCTGGGGTGATCTGCTCGGCGCCATAGCGCAAGCGCTGCAGGTACAGCGCTTGGCGGGCTTCGAGGATCATGTTGGAGGCGTCGTTGGAGGCCGAACCGTCTACGCCCAGGCCCACGGGGGCACCGGCGGCTTCAAGGTCGACGGTTGGGCAGATGCCCGAGGCCAGGCGCATGTTCGAGCTCGGGCAGTGGCAAATACCGGTGCCGGCCGCGCCCAGACGGGCGATTTCGTCGCCATTGAAGTGGATGCCGTGAGCCAGCCAAGTGCGTGGGCCGAGCCAGCCGACGCTGTCCAGGTAGTCCACGGTGCGCAGGCCGAAACGCTGCAGGCAGAAGTCTTCCTCATCAAGGGTCTCTGCCAGGTGGGTGTGCAGCCGCACATCCAGCTCTTCGGCCAGTGTGGCACTGGCCCGCATGATCTCGGGCGTGACCGAGAAGGGCGAGCAGGGTGCCAGGGCAATCTGGATCTGCGCGCCTTCGCCGCGCTCGTGGTAGCTGTGGATAAGCCGCTGGCTGTCGGCCAGGATCACTTCACCCTGTTGCACCGTTTGCTGGGGTGGCAGGCCGCCGTCGTCTTCGCCAAGGCTCATGGAGCCGCGGGTCAGCATCGCGCGCATGCCCAGCTTGCGCACCACCTCGACTTGCACGTCGATGGCGTTGTCCAGGCCTTGCGGGAACAGGTAATGGTGATCGGCCGCAGTCGTGCAGCCCGACAGCAGCAGTTCAGCCAGTGCCACCTGGCTGGCTAGCGCCAGCTTCGCGGGGGTGAGGCGTGCCCATACCGGGTACAGCGTCTTCAGCCAGGGGAACAGCGGTTGGTTGACCACCGGTGCCCAGGCGCGGGTCAGCGTCTGGTAGAAGTGGTGATGGGTGTTGATCAGGCCGGGGGTTACCACATGTTCGCGGGCATCGAACACTTGGTCGCACGGTTGGCTGGGGCTTTCGCCAAGGGCCAGGAGTTGTGTGATGCGGCCGTCTTCGATGACCAGCCCGCCACGGGCGTCGGCGCCGTTGGCAGTGAAGATGGCAAGGGGGGATTTCAACCAGATACGGGTCGCAGGCATGGTGCCGGCTCCTCTGAAAGTGGGTTCAGGTTAGCCAGCTCAGTGTTGCCCTGTCTGCTGATCCAGGTCCGCCACGGGGGCGAGGCATCGAGTCTACTGCCTCGCCACGCGGCTTTCAATTCACCAGATCAGCGGTTCACCTTTGTAGTTGATGAAGCGCAGGCCGCCATTACCGCTTTGCGCCTTGATCTGCTCGAGCATGCCGCGGGTGCTGGTCAGCACGTCGATCTCGGCATTTTCGCCGCCCATGTCGGTCTTCACCCAACCGGGGTGCATAGCCAGCACGCAGAGGCCGGGGCGCTGTTGTTCGACGACGAAGCTGTTGATCATCGAGTTCAGGGCCGCCTTGCTGGCTTTGTACAGGCAGACTTCACCGCCGTCCGGGATTGTCACGCTGCCCAGGATCGAGCTCATGAAGGCCAGCACGCCGCTGCCTTCGCGCACCTGGCCAACCAAGCGGCGGGCGACGCGGATGGGGGCCACGGCGTTGGTCATGAACAGGTCGCCGATGTCCTGGCTGCGGACGGTTTCCAGGTCTTGTGGCAGCGGCCCCATGACGCCTGCGTTGACGAATACCAGGTCGAACACTTCGCCTTGCAGGCGTTGCTTCAAACCATCGAGCTGAGCGGTGTCGTTCATCTCCAGCTGTTCGATGCGCACACCGGGAACGTTGGCCAGGGCGCCGGCCTTTTGCGGGTCACGCACGGTGGCGATGACGTTCCAGCCATCTTCTTGCAGGCGTTGCACCAGCCCCAGGCCAAGGCCGCGTGAGGCGCCGATGATGAGGGCAGTTCTTGAGTTAGCCATAGGAACATTCCTTTATCGGTATAGGAAAAAGTATTTGAGCATACTGCAGAGACGCTAACTGTGCCTGCGCTGCAGCTGGTCAAAAAATGATCAATGGCGCCAGGCCGCTTGTAGACGGGCGCTTCGCCTGTTGGCTAACGGGTTATCCACAGGCTGTTCCACAGTTATTGTGTGCAAGCCGAGCGCAATGCCCAGTGCGTAACACTTCCAGAGTTTGGGGATAACTCTCGAGGTTTCAGCTATTTGCGACTGTCATCAAATAGTGATCAAAATATGATCAAAGCTCTGGGGGCCTTGAAACCAATGGGCTGCAAGAGAGTGCCCCAAGCTTATCCACAGGCAGGCCCACAGTTCTTGTGAGCAATGTTCAGCGCGTGTGAACAGTTATTCAGCGCGCTTCCAGCAGGATGCGCCCACGGCTCAGGTCGGCCAGTTGCTGGCGCAAGGGGGCCAGGTGGGCTTCACCGACCGCGATGTGCAGGTCAACACCATTGGCGGTGAACTGTTCATCCAGCACCAGGCCGTCGACGTCCGCCAGGCGCAGCTTTACCAAGGCCAGTTCGCTGAAGCTGCAACTGCAGGTGTATTCGCTGCGCTGCACCAGCACCCGCTTGGGTGCCTGTTGCAGGCATTTGTTGGCGCCACCGCCATAGGCCCTGGCCAGGCCACCGGTACCCAGCTGGATGCCGCCGTACCAGCGGATCACCAGCACCACCACCTGGTCGCAGTCTTGCGCTTCGATGGCGGCCAGAATAGGGCGCCCGGCGGTGCCGCCCGGTTCGCCGTCATCATTGCTGCGGTATTGCCCGCCAAGCTTCCACGCCCAGCAGTTGTGTGTGGCCGCCAGGTCGCTGTGGCGTTCGATGAAGCTCATCGCCTCGGCAGCACTGGTGATTGGGCCGGCGAGGGTGATGAAGCGGCTTTTGCGGATTTCTTCACGAAACTCGCAGAGGTCGAGCAGGGTAGAAGGCATAAATGGCTGTCAGGCACTCGGCTTGATGCCGCACCCCTTGAGAATGATGTGGATAAGGTTGCTGCTCGCGTCTTCCATGTCTTGCTTGGTCAGGCGGTTGCGGCCGGTGACCTGGCAGATCTGCGTGGCGAAGTCGGCATAGTGCTGGGTGCTGCCCCAGAGCAGGAAAATCAGATGCACCGGGTCGACCGGGTCCATCTTGCCTGCTTCGATCCAGGCCTGGAACACTGCGGCCCGGCCACGGAACCACTCGCGGTAGTCGGCGCTGAAGTACTCGTTCAGGCAATTGCCGCCGCTGATCACTTCCATGGCGAAAATGCGCGAGGCTTGCGGGTTGCGCCGCGAGAACTCCATCTTGGTCCGAATGTACTGGCTCAGTGCCTCGCCCGGGTCGTCCTCGACGCTCAAGGCGTTGAAGGTGCTGTCCCACAATTCGATGATGTTGCTGAGCACGGCAATGTACAGGCCCAGCTTGTTGGTGAAGTAATAATGCAGGTTGGCCTTGGGCAACCCTGCCTTCAGCGCGATGGTGTTCATGCTGGTGCCCTTGAAACCATGGCGGGCGAATTCATCTTCGGCGGCCTGGATGATGGCCTGTTCGTTTTTCTGGCGGATGCGGCCGGCGGGCTTGCCCGAGGCGGAGAGGCGATGCGCTGGGACTTCAAGGGTCATGGACGATTCCGTACGGGTCAGTGGCAGCGGCTGTCGGACAAGATTACCTGCCTACGCCGAAGTGACAAGCGTTTGCGTCAGAGACAGGCATCAGCGTGTCGCAGCCAGGCTATCCAGGAAGCTCTCGAGCACCAGGTTCGGCCGCCGCCCTTTGCGCGTCACCCAGCTCAGGCTCAAGTCATAGAAGCGCTGCCGGGGCTTGAGGGCACGCAGCCGGCCTTGCTGCACCCAGAAACTGGCGTAGTGATCGGGCAGGTAGCCGATGTAGCGCCCCGTCAGGATGAGGAATGCCATGCCTTCGCGGTCCGACGCGCTGGCCGTGCAATGCAGCGCCTGGTAATGGGCCTGGATATCGGCGGGCAAGCGGAAGGTGGGGGTGATGGCCTCTTGGCTGTTGAGCCGGTCGTCGTCTATCTGTTGGTCGTCGGCATAGAACAGCGGGTGGCCTACTGCGCAATAGAGCAGCGAACGCTCGCTATACAGCGGTTGGTATTCAAGGCCTGAAAGGGCGATGGTCTGCGGGACTACGCCGACATGCAGGCTGCCGTCGAGAACACCGTGCTCGACTTGGCTGGGCGCGATCATGCGGATGTTGATACGCACATCTGGGCCGCGGTCCTTGAGCTCGGCAAGCGCGTGGGTGATGCGCATGTGCGGCAAGGTCACCAGGTTGTCGGTCAGGCCGATGTTCAACTCGCCACGCAAGTGCTGGTGCAGCCCGTTGACCTCAGTGCGGAAGCTTTCCAGGGCACTGAGCAACTGCAAGGCCGAATGGTAGACCTCGCGGCCTTCCTCGGTCAGTGAGAAACCGGCTCGGCCACGCTGGCACAGGCGCAGGCCGAGGCGTTGCTCCAGGTCGTTCATCTGTTGGCTGATGGCCGAGCGGCCGATCCCGAGCACGTTTTCGGCTGCCGAGAAGCCGCCGCACTCGACGACGCTGCGGTAGATCTTCAACAGGCGAATGTCAAAATCGCTGACTTGGGCGAGTGGGTCGGGGCGTCGGCTCATTAGTTTAGTGTTGCCCTATCTGAAGATTAGAAAAGCAGGCTTTTTCAGACTTTATCGCCGTGCCAATTTAGCCGCAACAAGATCCATCGTTGCCTAATCGTCTTTCGAGGAACCGCCGATGAACATGCCGGAAACCGCTCCCACCGATATCGCCAGCCAGCTCAAGCTGGATGCCCACTGGATGCCTTACACCGCCAACCGCAATTTCCATCGCGACCCACGCCTGATCGTGGCGGCGGAAGGTAACTACCTTGTGGATGACAAGGGGCGCAGGATCTTCGACGCCCTGTCTGGCTTGTGGACCTGCGGCGCCGGGCATACCCGTAAGGAAATCACCGAGGCCGTAGCCCGTCAGGTCGGTACCCTGGATTACTCCCCGGCCTTCCAGTTCGGCCACCCGCTGTCGTTCCAGCTGGCTGAAAAGATCACCGCGCTGACCCCGGGCGATCTGAACCACGTCTTCTATACCAACTCCGGTTCCGAGTGCGCCGATACCGCGCTGAAGATGGTCCGTGCGTACTGGCGCCTGAAAGGCCAGGCGACCAAGACCAAGATCATCGGCCGTGCCCGTGGCTACCATGGCGTGAACATCGCCGGCACCAGCTTGGGTGGCGTGAACGGTAACCGCAAGATGTTCGGCCAGCTGCTGGACGTCGACCACCTGCCTCACACCGTGCTGCCGGTGAACGCGTTCTCCAAGGGCTTGCCAGAGGAGGGCGGCATTGCCCTGGCCGACGAAATGCTCAAGCTGATCGAGCTGCATGACGCCTCGAACATCGCCGCGGTGATTGTCGAACCGCTGGCGGGCTCGGCGGGTGTTCTGCCGCCACCGAAGGGCTACCTCAAGCGCCTGCGCGAGATCTGCACCCAGCACAACATCCTGCTGATCTTCGACGAAGTGATCACCGGCTTCGGCCGTATGGGCGCGATGACCGGGGCTGAAGCCTTCGGCGTGACGCCAGACCTGATGTGCATCGCCAAGCAGGTCACCAACGGCGCCATCCCGATGGGTGCGGTCATTGCCAGCACCGAGATCTATCAAACCTTCATGAACCAGCCAACACCGGAATACGCGGTGGAGTTCCCCCACGGCTACACCTACTCGGCCCACCCAGTGGCCTGTGCCGCCGGCATCGCCGCACTGGACCTGCTGCAGAAGGAAAGCCTGGTGCAGGCTGCGGCCGAACTGTCGCCGCACTTCGAGAAACTGCTGCACGGGGTTAAAGGCACGAAGAACGTCGTCGATATCCGCAACTATGGCCTGGCCGGCGCGATCCAGATTGCTGCCCGCGACGGCGATGCGATCGTGCGCCCTTATGAAGTGGCGATGAAGTTGTGGAAGGCAGGCTTCTATGTGCGCTTCGGTGGCGACACTCTGCAGTTTGGCCCTACCTTCAATACCCAGCCGCAGGAACTGGACCGGCTGTTCGACGCGGTGGGCGAGACCCTGAACCAGATCGATTGATCGTTGCGATTTTGATGGCAAGCGCGTGAAGTGATCACGCGCTTGTGTCACCCCTCTTTATCTGGAGTTTTGCATGAGCATTGTTCAACACCTGATCAACGGCGAGCTGGTTACCAAGGGTGAGCGCACCGCCGATGTCTTCAACCCGTCCACTGGCCAGGCCGTACGCAAGGTCGAACTGGCCAGCCGTGCGACCGTTCAGGAAGCCATCGATTCGGCCAAGGCTGCCTTCCCGGCCTGGCGCAACACGCCGCCGGCCAAACGTGCCCAGGTGATGTTCCGCTTCAAGCAACTGCTGGAGCAGAACGAAGCCCGCATCTCGCAGATGATCAGCGAAGAGCATGGCAAGACCCTGGAAGACGCTGCAGGCGAACTGAAGCGTGGTATCGAGAACGTCGAGTTCGCCTGTGCGGCACCTGAAGTGCTCAAGGGCGAGTACAGCCGTAACGTTGGCCCGAACATCGACGCCTGGTCCGACTTCCAGCCGCTGGGTGTGGTCGCCGGTATTACCCCGTTCAACTTCCCGGCCATGGTCCCGCTGTGGATGTACCCGCTGGCCATTGCCTGCGGTAACGCCTTTATCCTGAAACCGTCCGAGCGTGACCCGAGCTCGACCTTGTACATTGCCCAACTGCTGCTGGAAGCCGGCCTGCCTAAAGGCATCCTCAACGTGGTGCATGGCGACAAGGAAGCTGTGGACGCGCTGATCGAGGCTCCGGAAGTGAAAGCGCTGAGCTTCGTCGGCTCGACCCCGATTGCTGAGTACATCTACGCCGAGGGCACTAAGCGCGGCAAACGCGTACAGGCGCTGGGCGGTGCGAAGAACCATGCCGTGCTGATGCCCGATGCCGACCTGGACAACGCTGTCAGCGCGCTGATGGGTGCAGCTTATGGTTCGTGCGGTGAGCGCTGCATGGCGATTTCGGTGGCGGTGTGCGTGGGTGACCAGGTTGCCGATGCACTGATCGCCAAGCTGGAGCCGCAGATAAAGGCACTGAAGATTGGTGCCGGTACTTCGTGTGGCCTGGACATGGGGCCGCTGGTTACCGCTGCTGCCCGCGACAAGGTGGTTGGCTACATCGACGACGGTGTGGCTGCTGGCGCCAAGCTGGTGGTGGATGGCCGTGGCTTGCGTGTTGCAGGTAATGAAGATGGCTACTTCGTGGGTGGCACCCTGTTCGACAAGGTGACCCCGCAGATGCGCATCTATAAAGAAGAGATCTTCGGCCCTGTGCTGTGCGTGGTCCGGGTTAACAGCCTGGAGCAGGCCATGCAGCTGATCAACGATCACGAATATGGCAACGGCACCTGCATCTTTACCCGTGACGGCGAGGCGGCGCGCTTGTTCTGTGACGAGATCGAAGTGGGCATGGTCGGTGTGAACGTGCCGTTGCCGGTGCCGGTGGCGTACCACAGCTTCGGCGGTTGGAAGCGTTCGCTGTTCGGCGACCTGCATGCTTATGGCCCGGATGGGGTGCGTTTCTATACCCGTCGCAAGGCGATCACCCAGCGCTGGCCGCAGCGGGCCAGCCATGAGGCATCGCAGTTTGCGTTCCCTAGCCTTTAAAGCATGAACAAAAGCGGGGAGGCCGGAAGGCCTCCCCGCTTTGT
>NZ_WJRS01000011.1:0-180921 GCF_028895205.1 Pseudomonas sp. ITEM 17296
CCCGGTGGGCCTGGTGCTGCGCCTGTGTGGCGCGGCGCAACCACAAGGGCAGCGCAAGGCCGCCTGAATCACCGCGTTCTATCTGCCGCAACCCTCGACAACAACCCGAAAAGGTACGCGAAGATGTACGAGTCCCCGTTCACCCGTCGTTTGCTTCAGTGCGCTTGTGCCATGGCACTTTCCGTGACGTGCCTGGGCGCCAGCGCCTCCACCGACAAGCCAGGGGAGGGGGTGAAGATCACCCCGTCGTTCCCTTCGGTGGATGAAGAACGCTTCCGCGGCGAAATCGCCATGCAGGGCCTGCGCGAATTGGGCTACAACGTGCAGAAACCCAAGGAAACCGAATACGCCACGATGATTCTGGCAGTCGGTTACGGCGACGCCGACTTCAGCGTCAACCTGTGGGACAAGCTGCACGCCAGCTTCTACGAGAAGGCCGGCGGCGACCAGAACATGGTCAAGGCCGGCGATATCATGCCTGGCGTGTTGCAGGGCTACCTGATCGACAAAAAAACCGCCGATCAATACAACATCAAGTACATCACCGACCTGAAGAAGCCCGAGCTGGCCAAGCTGTTCGACACCGACGGCGATGGCAAGGCCGACCTGACCGGTTGCAACCCCGGCTGGGGCTGCGAACTGGTCATCGCCCACCACATGAAGGCCTATGACCTGGACAAGACCGTGCACGTCAATCAAGGGTCGTATTTCGCCTTGATGGCCGACACCATCACCCGCTTCAAGGAAGGCAAACCGGTGCTCTATTACACCTGGGTACCCCAGTGGGTGGCCGGGGTGATGGTGGAGGGGCGCGACGTGGTGTGGCTGCAAGTGCCCAACACCGATTTGCCGGGCGGCGGCAACAGCGTCGATACCACGTTCGAGGGCAAGAACCTGGGCTTTGCGGTGGACAAGGTCGAAGCGGTGCTCAACCGAGGGTTCGCCGACAAGAACCCGGCGGCACTGAAGTTTCTGTCGCTGGTGCAGATCAGCGCGGCGGACGAGAGCGCGCAAAACCTCAAGATGCAGAACGGCGAGAAGAACCTGAGCGACATTCAGCGCCACGCCCAGGCGTGGATTGCAGCGCATCGTCAGCAGTTTGATCAATGGCTGCAGGCCGCGCGAGCGACGGCGGTGCAAGCCAGCAACTAGCGGCGCCACCTTGCAGGTGGGTGATTCTTCCAACACTACGATCAAGGAAGCCCTCGCACCATGATGACTTCGCCGTTCTCGATCCCCGCCCAGTCACGCCGTATCGACCCGTCGCGCCAGCGTGCTGCCGCGCTCAGGGCCGACGGCTCGGTCGATGACAACGACCGCAGCGAAATCGGCCCGACCCCTCTGGCGTTCGCCGAGTGGGCCGCGCTCGGCCTGCAGGTGCCGCAGTTGGCGACGATGCGTGAGTACCGCCTGCAACGCATCTGCGAGCAGCTCGTGGCCCGTGACCTCGGCGGCATTCTGCTATTCGACCCGTTGAACATCCGCTACGCCACCGACAGCACCAACATGCAGCTGTGGACCACCCACAACCCCGCCCGTGCCTGTTTCGTCGCTGCCAGCGGGCATGTGGTGCTGTGGGATTTTCATGGCTGTGAGCACCTCTCGGCACACCTGCCGTTGGTGCGTGAGCTGCGCAGTGGCGCGTCGTTCTTCTACTTCGAAACGGGCGAGCGTACCGACGACCATGCCCGGCGTTTTTGTGCCCAGGTCGACGAACTGCTGCGAACCCATGCCGGCGACAACCGCCGCTTGGCCGTGGACCGCATCGAGGTTGCCGGCCTGCGAGCCCTGGACGCCTTGGGCGTGCAGGTGCACAACGGCCAGGCGGTGACCGAGTTCGCGCGTTTGATCAAGGGCCCCGATGATATCCTCGCCATGCGCTGCGCGGTGGCTTCCTGTGAAGCTGCCATCGCTGAAATGCGCCAGGCCATGCGCGCCGGGGTAACCGAGAACGACGTCTGGGCGGCGTTGCACAGCGGCAATATCCGCCGTGGCGGCGAGTGGATCGAAACCCGCATCCTCAGCTCCGGCCCGCGTACCAACCCGTGGTATCAGGAGTCCGGCCCACGGGTGCTGAACGACGGCGACCTGCTGTCGTTCGACACCGACCTGATCGGCGTGTACGGCTTTTGCGTCGACATGTCGCGCAGCTGGATGTGTGGCGGGCTTGAGCCGACGGCCGAGCAAAAACGCCTGTATCGAATCGCCCATGAGCACATCCAGGTCAATGCCGACATGGTCAAGCCTGGCGTGCGCTTCTCCGAGCTCACCCGTAACGGGCATCGCCTGCCGGAAAGCTGCCGTGCCCAGCGTTATGGGGTGATGTTCCATGGCGTGGGGCTATGCGACGAGTACCCCTGCATTCGTTACCCGGAAGACTTCGACGCCTACGGTTACGAAGGGGAACTGCAGCCTGGCATGGCGCTGTGCGTAGAGGCCTATGTGGGGGAGGTAGGGGGGCGTGACGGGATAAAATTGGAGAACCAGCTGCTGGTGACGGAGACGGGGTATGAAGTGCTGACCCATTACCCGTTCGAAGACAGTTTTCTCGCCGAGTGACTGAAGCGGCCCGGGCCCGCTTGGCGGCCCCGGGTCGTTGCAGCGTAGGGGTTATCCGTTCAGCTCGGCGTCGGCCAGGGGTTGCGCCTGCTTGCTCGCGGACTTCTTTTCCTGCACCACGATGTAGAACTCCTCGCCGTGTTTCACCGCGCCATACAGCACGGCCTTTTCGATCAGCTCAGTGCCACGCAGGTGACGCAGCATCATCGGGTCCTTGCGCAGGTCGCGGTACAGCGCCAGGCACAGCAGCACCATCACCACGACAAAGGGCAGCGCCACCACGATGGTCAGGTTCTGCAGCCCGGTGAGCGCTTCGCCGGGGTCGCGTGGGTCGCCGATCGCCAGCATGATCGCCGCCACCGTGCCGGTCAGCGCCCCCCAGAAGATCACGGTGCGCCGTGATGGCGTGGTGGTGCCGTGCTCCGACAGGGTACCCATGACCAGCGACGCGGCATCGGCACCGGAGACGAAGAAGATACCCACCAGGATCATCACCAGTACCGAGGTCACCGAGGCCAGCGGGTAGCTGTCCAGCAACTGATAAAGGGCATGGTTGCTGTTCACGGCGCCATTGACCAGTGCGAAGCTGCCTTCGCGCAGGGCGTCGATGGCGGCACCGCCGAAGATGGTGAACCACACCAGGCTGACCAGGCTCGGTACCAGCAGCACGCCGGTGACGAATTGGCGGATGGTGCGGCCGCGGCTGATGCGGGCAATGAACATGCCGACGAAAGGCGTCCAGGAGATCCACCAAGCCCAGTAGAACACTGTCCAGCCGGCCAGCCAGCTGTCCATCTGCTCACCGCCGCTGGCGTTGGTGCGGGCCATCATCTCTGGCAGCATCTTGATGTAGATGCCAATGGAGGTGGGCAGCAGGTTGAGCATCAACAGCGTCGGGCCAACCAGGAAGACAAACACCGCCAGCACCAGCGCCAGCACCATGTTGGTGTTGGACAGCCACTGGATGCCTTTGCCGATGCCAGAGACCGCAGAGGTGACGAAGGCGATGGTCAGCAGGGTGATGATCGAGATGTAGAACAGCTTGCCGGGGCTCTCGATCCAGCCGTTGTATTCCAGGCCACCGGCGATCTGCAGGGCGCCAAGGCCGAGCGAGGCGGCAGAGCCGAACAAGGTGGCGAAAATCGCCATCATGTCGATCACACGGCCAATTGGGCCGTTGGCGTGTTTACCGATCAGGGGCCGGAAGGCGGTGGAAATCAGCTGCGAGCGGCCGCGTCGGAAGGTGCCGTAAGCGATCACCAGGCCAACGATGGCATACATGGCCCAGGGGTGCAGGGTCCAGTGGAACAGGGTGGTGGCCATGGCCACCTGCATGGCTTCGCTCGATTGCCCGGTGGCCGAGCCGGGAGGCGGCGACACGTAATGTGACAAGGGTTCGGCAACGCCGAAGAACATCAGGCCGATGCCCATACCGGCGCTGAACATCATGGCCACCCAGGAAACCGTACGGAACTCTGGCGCTTCGCCATCACGCCCTAGCGGAATTCTGCCGTAGCGGCTGGCGGCCAGCCACAGCACGAAGATGACGAACACGGTCGAAGTAAGTACGAAAAACCAGCCAAAGTTGAGAATGACCCAGGATTGCGCCGAGGACGCGCTGGCGGCCAGGCTGGCCTGGCTGATGAAGCCCCAGATGACGAAGCCGATGGCCAGGATGCTGGTGATGCCAAAGACGATCCAGTCGATCTTGCCCTCGAGGTGCCGGTCCTGGCGCGCTTCTGCAGTCTTCGAGGGGTCCGTCACGCCAAGGTCGAGCGTTTCGGTAATGTGTTCCTTTGCCATGAATGGTGTTGCCCCTTTGTGGCTTACCTGTGCATGCAGGCTTGTTGTTGTGGGCTGCCGGGGTCGATGACGGTCTCGGCGGGGGAGTCTTGCCGGGCCGATTATCCTGTGCGAGTCACAGCGCTTCCTGTCCCGAATGCGCCGTGGGGCATCCATTGAACGACCTGTTTAATACTTTTAGTTCCGGGCACGATGGCCCTATTTGTCCCGCGTTCTGGTACCCTGATGGGCATTACCCTGGCCCGCACTCCCGAGCACCGTAGAAGCGGCGCTGCCTGCGAGCCTGGCCTTATCAGGAAACGGAGATTCGTCAATGGCCACTGACCGTGTGAGCCTGATTCATTTCGATAAATTGAGCATGAGCCCTGCCGCTGCCCAACGGTTCCAGACTGCCCTCGATGCCCTGGAAACACTCAAGCTGCAGGACCGGTACGTGTACCTCGTTGCTCCTTATCTGGGTGATATCGCCGACGCCTCTGACCGTGAGCAACTGAAAACTGCCGAGGCACAGTGCGTTCGTGTGGTGGAGGAACTGTTGGCCGCCAAGTCGATTACCAAGGCCAAGTCCGAAGAGCTTCGCAAAGTCTTTGAAGAAGCCGCCGAACGTGTGCGCGCTGAAATGCCGGCCTGAATGTTGGTCTTGAGCGTGTAATGGCCAAAGACATCGACAACCCCTGCGTCTCGCTTTGCCAGCTCAACAGCGAGCTGTGCGTAAGCTGTGGCCGCACCCGTGAAGAAATCCGCAAGTGGCGCGGCATGAAGCGCCCTGAGAAAATGGCCACCGTGCAGCGCGCGGCCACGCGGATGAAGGCCATCGTCAAGAAGAACGCGAAACGGCAGAATACCGACTGATCGTTGTCTGTTGCCTCAACACTCAACTCCCTGAACGTTAAATCGAGCCTGGAAAATGGATTCTCACTCGCTTCTTGCCTTTACCCTGGTCGCTGCGATCGCCATCGCCAGCCCTGGCCCTGCAACGCTGATGGCGATCAACAACAGCCTGGCCCACGGGCAGCGCAGCGCTGTCTGGTCCTCGCTGGGCAATGGTTCGGGACTGTTCTGCCTGTCGGCAGCGGCCATGCTCGGGCTGGGCGCCTTGTTGGCCAGCTCTGAAGTCCTTTTCAATGCGGTCAAGATCATCGGTGCCGCGTACCTGTTCTACCTCGGCGCACGGCAGTTGTTGAAGAAAGGCCCGATGCTCGAGTCGGGGGCGGAGGCAGGGGTGGCCAAGCAACGCCCGACGCCGATGAAACTGTACAAATCGGCGTTCCTGACGGCGGTGACCAACCCCAAGGCGACCATGTTCTTCACGGCGCTGTTCCCGCAGTTCATCGATCAGGGTGCAGCGTTGCTGCCGCAGTTCCTGATCCTGACCGGGATCTTTGTCGCCTTGTCGCTCGTTTCGCTGACCCTGTACGCCGCGCTGGCCTCGCGTGCCAAGGGCGTGTTGACCCGGCCCAGCCTTTCGCGCTGGGTGAGCCGGGTGGTGGGGACGACCTTCATTGGCTTCGGTGCGGCCATTTTGACCATGCGTCGTCAGGCCGCGTAAAGGTTAACCGCAGGGCCCTCAAACCCGTGTATGCATTTGCAGCAGGCATCCTGAGTCCGGTGCATTGCCCAACGCTTCGAGCTTCAGGGCCTGCCGCGCACTGGTGATGAACAAGGTAGCGCCTGCTTCCCCGCCAAAGCACAGGTCTGTAGGGCACGGCACCGGCAGGCCGATCATGCGGTCCAGATTACCGTCGGCATCGAAGCGTGCCACGCTCCAACCGTCCAGTTGGGTGGTCCACACCCCACCTTCACTGTCCAGCGCCAAACCGCCAAGCCGGCCACCCCCCAGTGGCAGCGAGGCGAGCCTGCGCACGCTGCTGCTGCCCGGCTGCAGCAGCAGGATGTCACCGGCTTCCGGGGCCAGTGCATATACTGCTGAGCCCTTGGCGTCCCAGCGGAAAGCACTGACTTGCTCCGGTAACGACCAGCCATGGCGCAACTCGCCCTCAGCACTCAGTTCGCCGATCAGGCAACCACTGGCAGTCTTCGCGCACGCCCACAAGGCCCCCGAAGGGTGCGTGGCCAACGCCAGCAGACGGCTGCCGAGCAGGTCCTGACGCGGGTGCTCATGGCCTTCCCAGTCGACCAACGACCACCCGCCAGCCTGGGCCACCAGCAGCCCGTCGGGGTGCAGCTCCATGCCGCGTACCGGCAGGTCAAGGCGCGTCAGCTGGCGGCTGGTGTGCCCGTCCCAGCAGTGGATCGCCGGTGCCAGGGTGTCGGCCCAGTACAAGCGCTTCTGGCCCGCATGCCAGCGCGGAAACGCGCCATGGAATGCCCAAGGCCCGGGTACCACGCTGAGTTCGCCCGCGGCTTGCGGTGCGCTGTCGGGGCGCAATTGCTCGCCTACCCGGCGTGCGGCCTCGGCCAGTTCAGGGCCGAGCAGCGTCAGGCGTTCCAGGGTCAGCCGGTAGGCTGGCCCTGCGACACTCAGGGCGCCACGCACCTGGCCTTGCTTGTCGACGATCGGTGCGGCGACGCAGCGCACACCCAGGCGGATTTCCTCGTCGTCCAGGGCGTAGCCGCGGGTCTGGGTGATCTGCAGCTCAGCCAGCAGCCGACGGCGGTCAGTGATGGTCAGAGGGGTCAACGGTGCCAAAACCAGCCCCTTGAGAATTTCATCGCGAGCGGCTGCAGGGAGCGCCGACAAAATCGCCTTGCCTTGCCCCGTGCAGTACACCGGCTTGCCTTGGCCGAGGCTGGCCGCCGAGCGTTGGGTATGCGCGCCCTCGCAGCGCTCCAGCGATAACACCTGGTTGCCATCGAGCACCGCCAGGTACGAGGTCTCCCCGGTTAGGTCGCGCAGCGCGCGCAGCTCTTCGCTGGCCGCCGCCACCAGGTCAGGTTCCAGGTAGGCGTTACGGACCATCTCCAGGTACTTGAAGCCCAGGCGATAGACCTTGCGGGTCGGGTCGCGGCGGATCATGCCGCGCTCCACCAAGGTGGCGATGATGCGGTACAGCGTGGTGCGCGGCAGCGGTACTTGCTCGGCCAGTGCAGCCTGGCTGATGCCCGAAGCGGTAGCGCCAATGGCCTGCAACACATCCAGGGCTTTTTCCAGTGCTGCGGTGCCTTCACCCGTTTTCATTGTTTTCCCACCCTTTGGAACTCGGTTGCCAAGGGGCACAGTCTGCCTCTTTTCAGCGGGATTTTCCGCCATAGAATCAGCCTCAGCAGGGCTTGAAGCGATTATGTGTCCCACATTGTGGGATTTCGCCTGGGCCGATCATCGGATGAACCCGCGAGGAGAACCTACAACAATGTCCGTCATCCATAACTACGCCGATGCCCACGAGAGTGTCTCTGCCAAACAGGTCGAGGTGAGCGACGAAGTGCTTGCCAAGCTCGCCACGTGCAGCAGCGGCTCGCTGACCACTCAACTGTTCAAGCGTGGCTTCCGCCAGCCGGCGCTGGTTGGCTTGCGTGCCATGACCCGTGATGTAAAACCGTTCGCCGGGCGTGCCTTCACCATGCGCTTCATCCCGGCCCGTGAAGACATCGACACCTATTCGACCATGACCACCAAGCCCAATGACGACAACCTGCAATGGGTGGGTGTGGAGCAGATTCAACCGGGTGACGTGCTGGTCATCGACAGCCGCAACGACCCGGCTGCTGCCTCGGCCGGCAATATTCTGGTAACCCGCCTGCTGGCCCGGGGGGCCAAGGCCATCGTCACCGATGGCGCCCTGCGCGATGGCAGCGAGATCGCTGCCATGAACCTGCCGGCCTATGCCCGGGAAATTACCGCCACCACGCGTATCTCCTACCACCACGTGGCCGACCTTCAGGTCCCGATCGGTTGTGCCGGCGTGGCCGTGTACCCCGGCGACATCATCGTCGGTGATGCCGATGGCCTGACCGTGGTGCCTGCGCACCTGGCCGAGGAAATGGCCGAGGTGTGCAGCGTGCAAGACGACATCGAGCACTACCTGGCCATGCGCATCGCGGCCGGCGAAGCGCTGTGGGGCGTGTACCCGCCGAGCCCGGCGTCGGTCTCCGACTACCATGCCTGGGTTGCCGCTGGCCGCCCGGCGATCCCGTCGATCATCACCCAACAGGGGGCCTGAACCATGGCCGAGCACAAGCATGCGCAACTGATCCGCCGTTATTTCGCTGCCTGCAACGCAGGTGATTACGACCAACTGGTGTCCTGCTTCACGCCTGACGCGGTGCACTACTTTCCGGCGGGCTTGCCAGAAATCCCTTGGCGCAGCGCAGACACCACCGCCCGCAAATGGGTGTGGTGCGTTGAGCAGCTGGGCTCGCAGTGGACCATCGAAAAGATCCTGGTCAGCCATGACAGCGACGAAGCGGTGATCGAGTGGACCCACTGGAAGCGCAAGCTTGGCACTGCGGTGCGTGGGGACGAGTGGTACCTGTTCGATGAGCAGACCGGGTTGATCAAGGAAATCCGCGCCTATTACGCCTCGCCAGCGCAGCAGGACGTGGAAATCAACGAACTGGTCGATTTCGACTACGTCGGCCGTGGCTATCACCTGGAGCCGAAGGCTCGTTGAGCACGGTGGCTGCACTGAACGATTCAGGAGTAAAGCAATGACCTCTCATCAAGACCCCAACCTGGCCGCCATCGACGCCATCGTGGCCAAATCTGCTGCCGCTGCGCACGTTTGGGCTGACGCCAGCGCCAGCCAGCGCGCCACGTTGCTGCGCGGCCTGGCCGATGCGCTGGAGAAGCACCAGCCGGACCTGGTCGCTATCGCCGACCGTGAGAGCGGGCTGGGCGAGGCACGCCTCAACGGTGAAGTCGCCCGTACCGCGTTTCAGCTGCGCGGCTTTGCCACTGAAGTAGAAGCCGGCGTGCCTTACCGCCGAGTCGACGATGCCGCAGTGGCGGGGGCTCCTCCCGCTGGCCGCCCACGGCTGTCACGTATCCAGCGGCCACTGGGTCCGGTGGCGATGTTTTCAGCCAGCAACTTCCCGTTCGCCTTCTCGGTGCTCGGTGGGGACACCGCCTCGGCGCTGGCTGCCGGCTGCCCGGTGGTGGTCAAGCCGCACGCCGGCCACCCTGAGCTGTCTCGCGCCGTATTCACCTTGGCGGCGGCCGTGGTGCGTGCCCAGGGCTTGCCGGAAGGCCTGCTGACCTTGGCCGAAGCCCCCAATCGCGCCGCGGGTACCTACCTGGTGCAGCACCCCTCGATTACCGCAGTGGCGTTCACCGGGTCCTACCAAGGCGGCAAAGCCTTGTGGCAGGCGGCCAATGCCCGTGCCCGCCCGGTGCCGTTCTTCGGTGAGCTGGGGTCGATCAACCCGTTGGTGGCGCTGCCATCCGCCCTGCAGCACGACAGCGAAGGCCTGGCCAAGACCCTGGCCGCCTCCATCACCCTTGGCTGCGGCCAGTTCTGCACAAGCCCCGGCGTGATCGTGCTGCTGGATTCGCCGCTCAGCCAGCGCTTCATCGCTCAATTGGCCGAAGCCATTGCGCCAATCCGCACGCACCGTATGCTCACCCCCGGCATGCAGCAAGGCTTTGAGGCCGCTGCCGCCAGCGTGGCCGAGCATGCCCGGCCGTTGTTCGCGCAGCAGCCCGAGGGTGCCGGCCCCGCGCCGCGGCTATTTGCCACCGACGCGGCCGCTTTCATTGCCAATGCGCACTTGCGTGAAGAGATGTTCGGCCCGGCCGCGTTGGTCGTCACCGCGCAGTCGATCAGCCAGGTCGCCGACGTGCTGGATGCGGTGGGCGGTACCCTGACCACCACGCTGTGGGGCCTGGACGCCGACAGCGAGGACAACCGCCGGTTGTTGCGTGCTGCGCAGCGGGTATCCGGGCGGGTATTGTTCGCCGGCGTGCCCACCGGTGTTGCCGTGTGCCATGCCCAGCAGCATGGCGGGCCATGGCCGGCCTCCACTGCACCACAGACCACCTCGGTGGGTTTTGCGGCCATCGAGCGGTTCTTGCGCCCGGTCGCCTTGCAGGACGCACCGGCCTGGGTGCTGGGGTGAGGAGGGTAGGGCGATGATGCGACATATCGTGTTGTTCCGCCGGCTGGCCGGGGTGGATGCCCAGCCTGAACTGGAAGGCAGGCTGGTGGCTCGGATGCGCGGCCTCACGGAAGAAATCGACTTCATTCGCGACTGGAGAGTCGCCGCCAACGAACTGGATCGGCCGATCTGCTGGGACTACATCCTCGAGTCCAGCTTCGACGATGCCCAGGCCGTGCAGCGTTACCTGCCACACCCGGCGCACCAGGCCCTGGTCGCCGAGCTTAAACAGTACTTCGAGTGGGTAGCGGTGGATTACAGCGTCTAGACCTCTGATCAGCGCCCGGCTCGCTGACGGGGCCAGGCGCTATAACAAAAAAGATCCGGCATCACAGGTGCCGGGCGGAGTCGTACATGAACAAGAAAAAGAACTACCGCTGGACGATCCTGACCCTGTTGTTTCTGGCCATGATCATCAACTATGTCGATCGCGCTGCCTTGTCGATCGCCATGCCTTTCATCACCCAGGAATACCACCTCACGCCCGCCGAGAAGGGCATGATTTTCAGCAGCTTCTTCTTCGGTTACGCGCTGTTCTGTTTCGTCGGTGGCTACTTGGCCGACCGTTACGGCCCCAAACGCGTACTGACCTGGTCCATGAGCTTCTGGTCGGTGCTGTGTGGCTCTACCGCCCTGGCGTTCAACTTCTGGTCGCTGCTGATCGTTCGCGCCCTGTTCGGTGTAGGTGAAGGGCCGGTTTCGACCACGGCCAACAAGACAGTGAACAGCTGGTTCCCGATCAAGGAGCGTGCCCGCGCCATAGGTATCAACCAAGCGGGCGGCCCGTTGGGCGGCGCCTTGGCCGGTCCCATCGTCGGTTTCCTCGCGTTGTGGCTGGGCTGGCGAGTAGCCTTCGTGGTCATCGCAGTGATCGGCGTGCTCTGGGCCATTGCCTGGTGGCGCATGGCAGCGTCCACGCCAAAGGAACACCCGCAGGTTTCGGCCGAAGAACTGGCGCTGATCAACGAGGGCCGCGAAGCCCCCGTGACCGCCGTGGAAGAGGCGCCGCGCACGCCGGTTTTGCAGATCATCCTGCAGCGTTCGGTGCTGGTCACCGGTGTCTCGCTGTTCTGTTACAACTACATTCTGTATTTCTTCATGACCTGGTTCCCCAGTTACCTGATCGACGCCAAGGGCATCGACCTGAAGGCCATGAGTATTGTCACCGCGTTGCCATGGCTGGTGGGCACTGTCGGCTTCGTCTGCGGTGGGCTGCTGATCGACTGGGTGTTCAAACGCACCGGCAAGCAACTGTTTTCGCGCAATGTGGTGCTGGTTACGTGCCTGCTGATTGCGGCAGTGTGCATCGGTTTGACCGGGCAGGTGCAAAGCGTGACCAGTACGGTCGCGGTCATGACCGTGGCGATCGGCTTCTTGATGCTGACTGCGCCGGCTTACTGGTCGTTGATCCAGGATGCCGTGCCCGATCATCAGGTCGGTACGGCTGGTGGTTTCATGCACGGGCTGGCCAACCTTTCGGGCATCGTTGCGCCGACCGTGACCGGGTTCATTATCCAGTCCACCGGCACCTACGCCAGCGGCTTTGGCCTGGCGGCGGCGCTAGGGGTTGTAGGGGCCTTGATCGTCGCCTTGTTCGTCGGCCAGAAACCGGCAAAACAGGCAGCAGCCGTCGCTACCGCTTGACTTGATGGCATCTCCAGCGGGGCAACCCGCTGGGCTTCTGCACTTCACACGTTTTTGGGAATTCGCCATGCCTACGCTTCTTATCACCGGCGCCGCCGGTATCGTCGGAACCGCGCTGCGCCCTTACCTGCGCGAGCGTTTCACCCTGCGCCTGCTGGACCGCAGGCCGGTCACCGAGTTGAACGCAGGCGAAGTTGCGCTGGTCGGCGACCTGACCGACCCGGCCTTCGTCCGCCAAGCCACCGAAGGCGTTGACGCGGTGCTTCATCTGGCCTGCGCCCACGGCACCGACATACACTTTCAGAGCACTGTGCAGCCCAACTACCATGCCACCCTGTACTTGCTCGAAGCCGCGCAACGGGCTGGCGCCAAGCGCTTCGTGTTTGCCAGCAGCCACCATGTGCTGGGCCAGTACCACAGCCAGGCGGCCACTCATTTCGACGACAGCCCGGTGGCCCCGGACAGTTACTACGCCTTGAGCAAAGTGTTTGGCGAAGCGGCCTGCGCCATGTTTTCGCAGCGCAGCGACCTGGCCACATTCGTCGTGCGCATCGGCAATGCCGACCCCAAGGTGGCCGACGCCCGTCGGCTGCGCTTGTGGACCAGCGCCCGCGACCTGGCGCAGTTGGTGCTGATCGGCCTGGAGCACCCGCAGGTGCGTCACGAGATCGTCTATGGCGTGTCGGAGTGCCCGGATGCGTTCTTCCATAACCGCCGCGCCCGTGCGCTGGGCTATTGCCCCCAGGATAATGCCAGCGATCATCTGGCCGACGACTTCCTGGCCTACGAGGCCATGGCGCC
Source organism: Pseudomonas sp. ITEM 17296 (assembly GCF_028895205.1). Taxonomy (NCBI): domain Bacteria; kingdom Pseudomonadati; phylum Pseudomonadota; class Gammaproteobacteria; order Pseudomonadales; family Pseudomonadaceae; genus Pseudomonas; species Pseudomonas sp. ITEM 17296. The sequence continues at coordinate 12,862 of NZ_WJRS01000011.1, forward strand.
GGTAGGCTCTGGCCGCGATCACGTTGGGGGGGCCTACGCCGGTGTGCCTTTGGCCAGTGTTCTGGAGCAAGCATGAAAATCGTCCGTATCGATACCCAGGTCGTGGAAATTCCTTTCCAGGATGGCGGCAAGGGCCTGGGCATCACGCCGACCACCTGGCACACGCTGGAAAACGTGCTGATTCGATTGGAAGACGAGCAGGGTAACGTCGGCTGGGGCGAAGCCTTTGGCTACTTCGTCGCCGATGCCACCAAGGCCCTGATCGATCGCCTGATTGCGCCGCTGCTGCTGCACCGCCAGGTCGATGACATCGCCGCCTTTAACCGCGAACTGCAGTTGCGGTTGCACCTGTTCGGGCGTTATGGGGTGACGATGTTTGCCATTTCCGGCGTCGATATCGCCCTGTGGGACCTCGCCGCCCGCCGCGAGGGCGTGCCCTTGCATCGCCTGCTGGGCCAGGCCCACCGCGAGCAGGTGCCAGCCTATGCCAGCCTGGTGCGCTATGCCGATGATGAGGTGGCCCCGGCGATCTGCGAAAAGGCATTGCGCATGGGCTTTTGTGACATCAAGTTGCATGAGGTGACGTTGCCGGAGATCGCCGCCTGCCGCGACGCCGTTGGCAACGACATACCGCTGGCGACCGACGTCAACTGCGCCTGGACGGCTGCGGACACCCGCGCCTGGCTGCCAGCATTGGCGGACCTGCAACTGGCCTGGCTGGAAGAGCCGATATTCCCACCGGAAGATTTCGCCACGTTGGCCAGCTTGCGCGGCCAGGGAGTGCCGTTGTCGGCAGGGGAGAACTGGTGCACTGCCGTGCAGTTCGAGCAGGCGCTGGTGGCAGGTGCGGTCGATTCGATCCAGCCCAGCGTGACCAAGGTCGGGGGTATTTCCGAATGCCTGCGCATCGCCGCGCTCGCCGACCAGCACAACGCCGTGGTATTGCCGCACTGCCCGTACTTCGGCCCCGGCCTGATCGCCACCTTGCACCTGGCGGCGGTGCAACAGCGCGTGCCACAAGTGGAGTACCTGTTCGTCGAACCGGCGGCCTGGTTGTACCCGGTCGAGCAACTGCGCCAGGGCAACTTGTTGCAGATCCCGCAGGGCCCCGGCCTTGGCCTGGACATCGACGTGCAAGTCGCCGAGCGCTACCGCCGCTGAGCTGGCGCGTATCCCGTAATTGCTCCCCTCCGCTGTGCCACGGCGCGGCGGCAGGGACGACGTGTGCCCGTGAAAGGGCATCGGAGGTCCTATGCAACCGTTGGTTCTGAGCAACGCCACCTGGTCTGTCGGGCTGCTTCCTGCCTGGGGTGGACGTATCGCCCACCTGCGTGCCGAGGGGCTCGACGTGCTGCTGCCGATCTCGGCCGAGCACTTCGACCCGCTCGACTGGCCGCGGGCTGGCGCGTACCCGCTGGTGCCGTACTCCAACCGTATTCGCAATGCCCAACTGCAGTTTGCAGGGCAGGCCTATACATTGCCGGCTCACCCCGCAGCGCGGCCGCACACCTTGCATGGGGTGGCGCACACACTGGCGTGGCACGTGCTGGAACCCTGTGCCGGGCAGTTGACCCTTGCCTGCGATTACCAAGGCGAGCACTGGCCCTGGGCATTTCGTGCCGAACAGCGTTTCGTGCTCGAAGGCAATCGCTTGAGCATCGTCCTGGCGCTGCTCAACCAGGGGGATTCCCCCATGCCTGCGGGCCTTGGGCTGCACCCGTATTTTCAACGCCATGCGGGGCTGAACGTACGTTACCAGGTTGGCCGGGAATGGCAGATCGATGATCAGTACCTGGCTACCGGCGGCTTTCGGCAGGCCACGCAGCCTGTGTCGATTGACGCCGATGACGTACAGGCGTTGGCGCACTACCAGTCCTGCTGGGATGGGCTACTGGAACTCGATTACCCGGCGGGCAGCCTCAAACTGCAGGCAAGCCCACCCCTGAGCCATTTCGTTGCCTTTGCCCCGGCCGGCAGCCGCTACCTGTGCCTGGAGCCGGTTTCGCACCTGGCCAATGCCTTCAACCAGCCTGAACAGGCCTGGGGCGATACCGGCACCCAGGTGCTGGGCCCTGGCCAGCGGCTCGAAGCCACCTTCGAATTTACCTGGCAGCGACGCTGACAACTTTGCCGACCGCTGTACCCGACACCCACAATAAAAGAGAACAACAACAATGAAACTCTCCTCGACTGGAGCGGGCTTCGCTCGCGCTGCAAAACCCTTGTCGCTGCTGCTCGGGCTGGGCCCACTGTGTGCCCAGGCGGCCTTTCTGGAGGACGGCAAGGCCAACCTGACATTGCGCAACTTCTACTACAACCACGACCTGCGCGACTCCACCAAGCCTGCGCAGTCCAAGCTGGAGGAGTGGGCCCAGGGCTTCATCCTCAAAGGTGAGTCCGGTTACACCGACACCACGGTCGGGGTGGGCGTGGACGTTTATGCCGGCCTGGGGCTAAAACTGGATTCATCGCCATCGCGCAGTGGCTCGGCGCTGCTGCCGGGCGCCTACAACCGTGCGGGTGGGCCCCGCAATGCTGACCCGCGTTCGGCTGACGAGTTTTCCGAGGCCACGGCAGCGGTCAAATTCAAGTATTCGAAAACCGAGTTGAAGGTGGGCGGTCTGTTCCCCAAAATCCCCCTGGTCAGCGCCGGCGATGCGCGCTTGCTGCCGCAGTTTTTCGAAGGCGCGATGCTCGATATACGCGAACTGGACAACCTCGATATTGGCCTGGGCCAGATGCGCAAGGTCAACCAGCGCGAGTTCGCCGGCGCTCGCGACATTCAGGTGGGCAACTACTACAGTGTGTTCAGTGACCGCTTCGACTACTTGGGCGGTACCTGGCGCGCGACCCCGCAGACGTCGCTGGGGCTGTGGACCGGTCGCCTTGCCGACGTCTACCAGCAAACCTTGTATACCGGCACCCAGGCGTTCAAGGCAGGCGACTGGAACCTTTCCGGCACTTTCAACTACCTCGATACTGGCGAGTCGGGCACTGAGAAGGCTGGCAATCTCGATAGCCGCATGACTTCGGCGATGCTCAGCGCCAACCTCAAGGCCCAGACGTTCCGCCTTGGCTACCAATACAACGCAGGCGACAGCGCCTTGCCGTTCATTCATGACACTGACCTGCCGGGGGTTGCCAACGCCGTACAGGTGCTGCGCTTCGACCGTGCCCAGGAGCGCTCGTGGCAGGCCCGCTACGACCTTGATTTCGCCGCCCTCGGCGTACCGGGGCTGACGGCGTTCGCCCGTTATGTGCGCGGGGACAACTTCAAGGTGGCGGGGGAGGATGGCAGTGAGTGGGAGCGCAACCTGGATGTCACCTACGTGATCCAGAGCGGGCCGCTGAAGAACCTGGCGTTGCGCTGGCGCAACGTCGAACTGCGCGGAGATGCGACCGGGCGGCGCGACGAAAACCGCGTGATCATTGCCTATACCTTGCCGCTGTTTTGAGCCTTTGGCCTGGGGCTGCTTTGCAGCCCCTTCGCGACGCGCCCCCAACAATCCCGAACCGATTCACATCCCCCCAGGAAGACACCAGTGCCCCAGCCCTTGGACCCCGCCATGCAGGCCTACATCGACAACAGCAAGCGTTTCACCGCGACCGACAACAGCCTGGCCGCCCGACGCTCGGCATTCCTGCAAGCCTGTCGCAATTGCACACCGCCACCGCCTGAAGGCTGGGGTATCGAGGACATCGACCTGCAGGGCCTGCGCCTGCGCTGCTATCAACCCGCCGGCCCGGCACCGGAAGGTGGCTGGCCAACGCTGCTGTACCTGCACGGCGGTGGCTGGGACCTGGGTAACCTCGATACCCACGACTGGTTCGCTTACGCCCTGGCGCGCCGGGCACCGATCGCCATCGTCGCGGTCGAGTATCGGCTGGCGCCAGAGCATGCCTACCCTGCACCGCTGGAGGACTGCCTGAAGGTGTGGTCGGCGTTGCGCAGTGGCCAGGTCGATGCGCGCCTCAGCCAGGCCCGCTTGATGGTCGCCGGCGACAGCGCAGGCGGCACCCTGGCGGCCGGCTTGTGCAGGGCACTGCACCGTGACGGCCAGCCGCAGCCAGTGGGGCAATTGCTGGTGTACCCGGTACTGACTGCCCGGCGGCAGTTGCCGTCGATGCAGCAGCATGCAGAGGCACCGATGATGACGGTGACGGGGCTGATGAAGTCCCTAGAAGGGTTTCTGCCGGTCAAGGCCGACCGTGATGATCCCTGCGCGATGCCGTTGGAGGCGGTTGACTTTGCCGGGCTGGCCCCGGCCTGGGTGTTGGTGGCCAGTGTCGACCCACTGCGCGATCACGGCATCGCCTACTGTGACGCGCTTGCGGCGCATGGGGTGCAGGCCGATGCCTGGGTAGGCGAGGGGATGGTGCATTCCAGCCTGCGCGCCTTCGGGGTGGCTGAGGTCGAGCAGGCTTGGGACCGAATGGCCGTACAGTTGCTGCAGTGGGCGCAGGGCACCCTCGATTCCGCCGACGGCGGGGCATCTGCGCACTGACGAAAAACCTGCCTGCCCGCCATTATGGGGCCAGACTGTCTACACCACGCGAAGCCAGATGCTGCAGTCTTCCACGGGATGTGGCAGCCTTTGGCGACCACGCCGGGTCGCCGGGTGCCACTTGTGCCGAGGGTTGTAGATGATCGAGCGTTGCGTTCGCCACGCCTTGCTGTTGATGCTGTGCGGGTTCCTGCTACCGATGGGCGCGGGTGCGCAGGCGGCATGCCAGCACCTGACGGCCACTGGCAACCCTGAATACCCCCCGTACCTGTGGCGTGACCCACACAACCCTCAGCAGTTGATCGGTGCCAATGCCGACTTACTCAAGCACTTGGGCAAGCAACTCGGGCTGGAGGTGGAGGTGGTCTATGGCGGGCCTTGGTCGCGTGCCCAGGAGGAAGTGCGCACGGGCCGTATCGACCTGCTGGCCGGGTATTTTCTGACCCAAGCGCGCACCCAGCTGATGGACTTCATAAGCCCCGCATTCCTGCACACGCCCAGCGTGGTCTGGGTGCGCCAGCAAGGGGCCTTTGCCTATCAGCAATGGTCGGACCTGCAAGGCCGTAAAGGCGGGACACTGGTCAATAACAGCCATGGCCAGCAGTTCGATGACTATGCCAGGGTCAGCCTCACGCTCGAAGCGGTGCCCAGCGCCAAGCAGGCCTTCGAGAAACTGTTGCTCAAACGCAGCGACTATGTGGTTTTCGAGCAGTACCCCGGCATGGCGTTGGCGCAGACGTTGGGCATGCAGGACAAGCTGCAGGTGCTGGACCCGCCCGTGTCCAGCGAAGGCTTGTACCTGGCGGTGTCACATAAATCGCCCTGCAATCAGCCACAGTTGCGCGAAGCGCTGACGCGGGAGATGAACCAGGTTGTGTCCAGCACGTTGCCGGAGCAATTAATGCGGCAGAACCTGGCACGTTGGCAGCAACAGCAGTCGCAAGCGCTCGCTCACTGACCCTCACATCGACGTCAGGGCTTGAGGCACGTCAACGTCCAGCACCACCCCAGCATCGTCGACGGCTACGCTGGCACACGCCCGCGGATTGTCCAGGATGACCTGCCTGCCGCCTTGGTCGCCGTGCAACTGCGCCAGTGCCGGCCAGAACGCACGGCCGAAGAACACCGGGTGCCCGCGCTGGCCCTGGTACAGCGGCAGCACGATACGTGTAGCGCTGGCCTGCTCGCACAACGTGTGCAAGGTACGCGGTGCGATCCACGGCATATCCGCCAACAGCACCGCCACCGCCTGGGCGGGGGTCTGCAACAGGGCGGTGACCCCCGCTGCCAGGCTGGCGCCCATGCCGTGCTCGGCCTGGTCGGCCCATACGATCCGGGCACGCGGGTCGATGCCCAGTTGTTGCGCGTCGTCGTCCGGGCGCAGCACGATGTGCACCACGGCGAACTGCTCGAATGCACGCGCCAGCGTCGCTGCCAGCAGCGTCTGCCCCGAGGGCAACCGTGCCAGGCGTTTGTCGCTGCCAAAACGCTGCGATCGCCCAGCCGCCAGCACCAGCGCGGCGCAGGTCATGGGGTGTGCAGGCATGCCTCGGCCTCCCGGGCAAGCTTGGCTTTGGTCACGTTGACCGCGCCAGGCAGGCTCACGTCGTTTTTGGCAGCAAGGATCTCGGCCATGACGCTGACGGCGATTTCGGCCGGGGTCTTGCTGCCGATGTAGATGCCGATAGGGCCGTGCAGGCGCTGGAGGCTGGCTTCGGTCTCGCCGAAGTGCTCGATCAGGCGCTCGCGGCGCAGCTGGCTGTTGCGCCGCGAGCCGATGGCGCCGATGTAGAACGCCGGGCTGTGCAGGGCTTCGAGCAATGCCAGGTCGTCGAGCTTGGGGTCGTGGCTGAGGGCGACGACGGCGCTGCGCAGGTCGGGGGCGAAGGCGCGAACCACGTCGTCCGGCATCCCGGCCAGCTTCACCACGCCGTCGACGCTCCAGCCGCCCATGTACTCGGGCCGAGGGTCGCACACCGACACCGTGAAGCCGTTGAACAGGGCCATGGTCGCCAGGTATTCGGCCAGCGCGCCGGCGCCGATCAGCAGCACGCGGTAGCCAGGGCCGAGGGTGCTGAGCATGCGCTGGCCGTCGAAGCTGAACTGATCCGGTGTGGCGCTGGCCGTAAGCGTGGCTGCGCCGCTGCGCACATCCAGCTCGCGGCGTATCAGGCTACCGCTGTCCAGGCCGGCCAGCAGTTGCGCCAGGTGTGCTGCCGATGGCTCGAACTCGAGGATCAGTTGCAGGGTGCCGCCGCAGGGCAAGCCGAAACGGTGGGCGTCCTCGGCGCTGACGCCGTAGCGAACCACCTCCGGCAGCCCGGTCTGCATGCCGGGGCCGCCATAGGCGGTGGTGTAGCGGTGGATGAGATCGTCCTCGATGCAGCCACCGGACACGCTGCCGACCACGCGACCGTCGCTGCGCAGGGCCATCATCGAACCGACCGGGCGAGGGGAGGAGCCCCAGGTGCGGGCCACGGTGGCCAGCAGGACGCGTTCACCGCTGGCAAGCCAGTCACGGGCGGTGCGCAATACCAGCAGGTCGATGCTTTCCATTCTCATTCTCCAAAGCGTAATACCTGTGCCGACCCTTTACTGATTCAGCAGGGTTGTGTGGGGAAATCACTCATCCACCCTTCTGTGGGAGCCGGCAACCCAAGGTGAACGCCTATAGAGACCGTGCCGTTCTCGATGAAACTTCATCGCATATGCAAGATGATTGGGCTGCTGCTGGCCGGGTCGGTGTGCCCGCGCAACGTGCTCACTGCCTGTGCATCCACCGCGCTGCCGTGGTTGCCCCAACTGCTGCGCACAAAGCTCAGTACTTCGGCAACCTCCTGGTCCGACAATTGCTCGCGGAAGGCCGGCATGCGGTAGGCATCGGGCAGGCCAGCGGCAACGATGCGTTGCGAGCCGTTGAGGGTGATGTTGATCGCCGAGGCGTTCTCGCTGGCCAAGGCCGAGGTTGCGCCCGCTAACGGCGGCATCCATTCGGCCTGGCCCTTGCCGTCCAGCCCATGGCAAGAGGCGCAGCGCGTGACGTAGGTGTGGGCGCCCGGGCGCTCAAGCGTCGCCGCCGCCGATGCCGCTTGGTACTGCCAGGGCGTGCCGTCACGTTGCGGATCGCCTGGCAGCGATTTCAGGTAGTGGGCGATTGCCGCCAGGTCCTCGTTGGCCATGAACTGCGTGGAGTTGTTGAACGCCTCGGTCATCGAGCCATAGACCACGGCATGCCGGTTACGCCCAGTCTTGAGAAACTGGACGATCTCGGCTTCGCTCCAGCGCCCCAGGCCGGTGTTGTGATCGGCGCGCAGGCTCGGCGCGTACCAGCCATCGAGCAGCGCGCCGGCCAGAAACGGCTTGCCGTCTTCATCCAGAGCCTTCTCGTTGAAAGCCAGGCCGCGCGGGGTATGGCAGCTGCCGCAGTGCCCGGGGCCTTGGACAATATAAGCGCCGCGGTTCCACAGAGGGTCCTGGCCAGCCTTGGTCACGTAGGGCGTAGTGGGCGCAAACAGCCCATTCCACAGCGCGATGGGCCAGCGCAGGTTCAGCGGCCACGGGATATCGCTGGGGATGTTCGGCTGGCTGGCAGGTTGCACGCCCTGCATGAAAAACGCGTACAACGCACGCACATCGTCATCGCTGAGCTTGGCGTAGGAGGGGTAGGGCATGGCCGGGTATAGCCGCCGGCCACCGGGGGCTACGCCATGGCGCACGGCGCGGTCGAAGTCGGCGAGGCTGTAGCCGCCGATGCCGGTATCCCGGTCTGGGGTGATGTTGGTGGCATGGATCGCGCCCAACGGCGTGGCCATCTCCAGGCCTCCGGCGAACGGTTTGTTGTCGGGCAGGCTGTGGCAGGCCACGCAGTCGCTGAGCCGGGCCACGTACTCGCCGCGGCTGACCAGCGCCGGGTCGACGTTGGCATTTTGTTCGGCCACGAAAGGCGACGTGGGCTCTCGGGTTACATACCAGGCCAGCAGGCCTGCCGCGACCAGGCACGGCAGCGCCAGCCAGCCGGCGGTTCTTGCGAATCGGCTGTGGGTCATGGGCGTTCCTTGTCCTGTCAGGTGAAGGTGTAGCGGCTCAATGGGATGCTGCGGATGCGCTGGCCGGTCAGCCGCGCTACCGCGTTGGCCACCGCCGGTGCAACCGCGGGCAGCGGCGGTTCGCCGATGCCGCCCATCTTCGCGCCGCTTTCGACGATGCGCACATGCACCCGGGCCATGCGCGAAGGCGGCAGGATCGGGTACAGGTCGTAGTTGCGCGCCCGGGGCTTGCCGTCGATGTACACCGCTTCTTCCAACAGGGTCTGCGACAGGCCCAGGGCCACGGCGCCGTTGACCTGGGCTTCGATGATCGCCGGGTTGACGATGCTGCCTGGGTCGATGGCCTGCCAGATGTCGTGCACTTTGACCTGACCGTTTTCGATCGACACTTCGGCGATAACCGCCGCCTCCGAGCCAAACGGCGAGGCCATGGCCACACCGCGTGCCCGTTTGCTGCCGTCCTCGGCCGTGAATGGCCCACGCTTCCAGCCGCCGGACAACTCGCCGACCGCCTGTAGCAGGGTGGTCAGGCGCGGGTTGTCGCGCAACAGATGCAGGCGCAATTCATAAGGGTCCTTGCCGCCTTTGTCGGCCAGCTCGTCGAGGAAGGCTTCGTAGAAGAAGTCGTTCAGCGAGTTGCCCACCGAGCGCCAGTAGCCGAGCATGACCGGGCCTTTGACGTAGATTTGGGCAATGCGTTTGTTGGCGATGGCGTACGACTTGCCCGACAGCCCTTCAAGGGCGGTGGGGTCGATCTTGTCACCTTGTTTGCCGGCCAGTGCCTCGGTCGGGCCTTCGGTGGCACTCACGGCTTCTATCGCGACTGGCAGGCCATCGTCATCCAGTGCCCCACGGAACTTAACCACCGCCAGCGGCCGCAACACATCCCGCAGAAACTCCTCTTCGCGGCTCCAGATCAGTTTGACCGGGCGGCCCACCGCTTTGGCCAGGGCGATGGCCTGCGGGTAGGGGTTGGCCGAGTCATACAGAAAATGCCGGCCAAAAAAGCCGCCCAGCAGGGGTGAGTGCAGGGTGATGCGCGCAGGGTCGAGGCCGGTGCGTTTGGCGATGTCGTCGCGGAACATGTCCGGCGCCTGGTTGGGCAACCACACCTCCAGCGAACCGTCGGGGTTGAAGCGGGCGAGCGCTGAGGGCGGCTCGAGCTGGGCGTGGTTGAGGTACTGGTTATGGTAGGTTGCCTCGATCTTGGTCTTGGCTTTGGCTAGCACCCCGGCCACATCGCCTTGGTTTTCCTCGTCGCGGGCCGGGCCTTGCTCGGTGGCCAGGCGGTCACGATAGGCGTCGCTGGAAAAGTCGGCCGGCATCGGCCTTACCGGCGAATCGCTGCCGGGCTCCTGCCAGTCCACCTGGAGGGCCTCGACTGCGCGCTTGGCATGCCACCAGCGTTCGGCGACCACCGCCACCGCGCCGGGTAGTTGATGCACCGAATGCACGCCTTTCATGGCCTTGACCTGTGTTTCGTTGCGCAGGCTGCCAACCGTCATGCCCAGGCGCGGTGCGTGCTGGACGGCGGCGTGGAGCATGCCGTCGAGCTTGATGTCGATGGTGTACACGGCCTTGCCGGTGGATTTGTCATAGGCATCGACCCGGCGCACCGGTTTGCCGATCCAGCGGAACTGGCTGGGGTCGCGCAGCTTCACGCTGGCCGGGTCTGGCACCGGCAGGTCGAGGGCGCGCTCGGCCAGTTCGCCGTAGGGCACCGAGCGGCCTGAGGCTGCATGGATGACCTTGCCGGGTTCGGTGGAAAGTTCGTCGACCGGCACCCCCAACTGCTCGGCACCTGCCTGCAGCAACATGGCCCGGGCCAGGGCGCCGAGGCGGCGCATGGTCGGGTAACTCATGCGAACCGACATGCTGCCGCCGGTGATGCGCATGCCGTTTTCCATCACCACGTAAGCTTCGCCAGGCGGCGCGCTGTCGACCAGGAACGTGGCCGGGTCGGCGTCCAGTTCTTCGCCGACGATCTGTGCCATGGCGGTGTAGGTGCCTTGGCCGCCCTCCATGAACGGGCAGAGCAGGCGCACGGTGCTGTCCGGGCGAATTTCCAGGAAGGCCGGTACTTGTGTGCCGCGCTCCTGGGCCGCGGTGGTGGCGGCCTGGACCCGTGCCGAGCCCAGCGGCAACCCAAACCCGAGTACCAGCGCGCCTGCGGCGGCGCCCGCCGAGGCTAGCAGGAAGCGGCGGCGTGACAGGTTAACCGGCTCACCCAGCGGCAGCGCCGACAGCTCGGCAGGGGTATCGATACGCGTGTTCATCACGCCTCCTCCCGCTGGGCCGCAAGGTCGTGGACGGCGGCATGGATGGCGTTGTAAGTGCCGCAGCGGCAAAGGTTGACCATCGCGGCATCGATCTGCGCGTCGCTGGGCTGGGGCGTGTGCTTGAGCAGCGCCGTGGCGGCCATCACCTGGCCTGACTGGCAGTAGCCACACTGCGCCACCTGGTGCTCGACCCAGGCCGCGACCACACGCTTGCCAACGGCGTCGTCCTCGATCGCCTCGATGGTGGTCACTTCGCGCCCGACCACGCCTGCCACCGGGGTCACGCAGGCGCGCACCACGCTGCCGTCCACCAGCACCGAGCAAGCGCCGCATTGCGCCAGGCCGCAGCCATACTTGGTGCCGGTCAGCCCCAGGTCGTCACGGATCACCCACAACAGGGGCGTGTCAGCGTCGGCCTCGACCTGATAGGTCTTCTGGTTGATGCGTAGTTCCATGGTTCACCTGCTCATCATCGGTTTGCTGTCGCGTTGTCGTCGTGAGTGGGGATACGTTGCCCCCAATCCAGAAACGCTAGCACAGCGCTACGACCGGCGAGCAGGCGCTGCCGACAGGTCAGGAGGATCAGGCAAGGAATTCGGCGGAATGCGCAAGGCGGGCGTTGGCGGCAGGCAAACAGGACTTCCAGGCGAAAAACCCGGATAATGCCGGCCAATTTCGTTTTGCACGCTTAACTCACGGTAATCCCGCATGGAAATCAAGGTCAATTTTCTCGACAATCTCCGTCTCGAAGCCAAGTTCGACGACTTCACGGTGATCGCCGACCAACCGATCCGTTACAAAGGCGACGGTTCGGCCCCGGGGCCGTTCGACTATTTCCTGGCGTCTTCGGCCCTGTGCGCGGCTTACTTCGTGAAGCTGTACTGCCAGACCCGCGACATCCCCACCGAAAACATTCGGCTGTCGCAGAACAACATCGTCGATCCGGAAAACCGCTACAACCAGATCTTCAAGATCCAGGTCGAGCTGCCTGAAGACATCTCCGAGAAGGACCGCCAGGGCATCCTGCGTTCCATCGACCGTTGCACGGTAAAGAAGGTCGTGCAGACCGGGCCTGAATTCGTCATCGAGGTGGTGGACAACCTCGACGCCGATGCCCAGGGGTTACTGATGCCGGTGTCGGACACCAGTACCTACATCCCGGGCAAGGACCTGCCGCTGGAGCAGACCATCGCCAACATGTCGGCGATTCTCGCGGGCCTTGGGATGAAGATCGAGATCGCCTCGTGGCGCAATATCGTGCCCAACGTGTGGTCGCTGCATGTGCGCGATGCACAGTCGCCGATGTGCTTCACCAATGGCAAGGGTTCGACCAAGGAGGCCGCGCTGGCCTCGGCGCTGGGTGAGTTCATCGAGCGCCTGAACTGCAACTTCTTCTACAACGACCAGTTCTGGGGCGAGGACATCGCTAACGCGCCGTTCGTGCATTACCCGAACGAGCAGTGGTTCAAGCCGGGCCCCAAGGACGCGCTGCCCAGCGAGATCCTCGACGCGAACTGCCTGGAAATCTACAACCCCGACGGTGAACTGCGCGGCTCGCACCTGTACGACACCAACTCGGGCAACACCGCGCGGGGCATCTGCTCGCTGCCATTCGTGCGCCAGTCGGACCAGGAGGTGGTGTACTTCCCGTCCAACCTGATCGAGAACCTGTTCCTCAGCAACGGCATGAGCGCGGGCAACACCCTCGCTGAGGCGCAAGTGCAGTGCCTGTCGGAAATCTTCGAGCGTGCGGTGAAGCGCGAGATCCTTGAGGGCGAACTGTGCCTGCCGGATGTACCGCAGGAAGTGCTGGCCAAGTACCCGGGCATCGTTGCCGGTATTCAGGGGCTGGAAGAGCAGGGCTTCCCGGTGCTGGTCAAGGACGCATCGCTGGGCGGTGAGTTCCCGGTCATGTGCGTGACCTTGATGAACCCGCGCACCGGTGGCGTGTTCGCCTCGTTCGGCGCGCACCCGAGCCTGGAAGTGGCGTTGGAGCGCAGCCTCACCGAGTTGTTGCAGGGCCGCAGCTTCGAAGGCCTGAACGACCTGCCGCAGCCCACCTTCGAAAGCCACGCGCTGACCGAGCCGAACAACTTCGTCGAGCACTTCATCGACTCCAGCGGCGTGGTGTCGTGGCGCTTCTTCAGCGCCAAGGCCGATTTCGAATTCGTCGAGTGGGACTTCTCTGGCCATGGCGAAGATTCCAACGTACAGGAAGCTGCGACCCTGTTCGGCATCCTCGAAGACCTGGGCAAAGAAGTGTACATGGCGGTGTACGACAACCTCGGTGCCACCGCGTGCCGCATCCTGGTGCCGGGTTACTCGGAGATCTACCCGGTCGAGGACCTGATCTGGGACAACACCAACCGGGCCTTGTCGTTCCGCGCTGACATCCTCAACCTGCACAGCCTGGACAACCGTTCGCTGAAGTTGCTGCTCAAGCGCCTGGACAACTGCGATGTGGACGATTACACCACCATCACCACGTTGATCGGCGTTGAGTTCGACGACAATACGGTGTGGGGCCAGTTGACCATTCTTGAGCTGAAGCTACTGATCTGCCTGGCCGTGCAGCGCTTCGAAGATGCCAAGGAGCTGGTTGAGGCGTTCCTTCAGTTCAACGACAACACCGTCGAGCGTGGCCTGTTCTACCAGGCGTTGAACGTGGTGCTGGAGGTGGTGTTGGATGATGAACTGGAGATGGAAGACTACGAAACCAACTTCCGCCGCATGTTCGGCAACCCGCGGATGGACGCGGTGCTGGGCTCGGTGGACGGCAGCGTGCGCTTCCACGGCCTGACGCCGACCAGCATGAAGCTGGAAGGGCTGGATCGTCATTTGCGTTTGATCGAGAGCTACAAGAAGCTGCATGCAGCTCGGGCCAAGTTTGCCTGATAGACCGAGCGCCGCTTGTGCGGCGCTTCGCAGCACAAGGCTGCTCCTACACAGGCCCGATTCGCCGCCAAGAAGGTCGCGCGCCCCTGCCACAGGAATAATTGGCCCGAAACAATTGTAGGAGCAGCCTTGTGCTGCGAAGCGTCGCGCAAGCGGCGCTCGATCCCACAAGCGCCAAAACCCCAAAATCGTATACCTCGCAACCATCCCCATATAGCGGTTAATGCTTTCCGCTATCTCAAATCCGTCTTGCCTCTCACCCCCCCAACGCTTGCCGCTTCCCCCATCAGGCGCATAATTTTTTGCTGCCCCCATGGGCTCGACCCCTCAACCTATCCATGGCGCGATGACCGCCAGAAGGACCTCGGCCGCGCACAACACGAAGGCGCAGACCATGAGCACCCCTTTGGATACCAATGCCTTGAAAGCCCGCCAGCAAGCCGCGTGGGCCAGCGGTGACTACGCCGTGATCGGCACCACCCTGCAGCTGGTGGGTGAACGCCTGGCCGAAGCCTGTGATTTGCGCTGGGACGAGCAGGTGCTGGACGTGGCGGCCGGCAACGGCAATGCCACCCTGGCCGCCGCGCGGCGCGGTTGCCGCGTCACCTCCACCGACTACGTGGCCGAGTTGCTCAAGCGCGGTGAGGCACGCGCTCAGGCCGAGCACCTGAACGTGGTGTTTCAAGTGGCCGATGCCGAAGCGTTGCCGTTCGCCGAGGGTGCATTCGATGCCGTTCTGTCGACCTTCGGTGTGATGTTCACCCCCGATCAGGCCCAGGCCGCGCGGGAATTGAGCCGCGTCTGTCGTTCCGGCGGCCGGATTGGCCTGGCGAACTGGACGCCCCAGGGTTTCGTTGGCCAGATGTTCAAGACGCTCGGGCGCCACGTTCCGCCGCCAGCCGGGGCATTGCCCCCTTCACGCTGGGGTGACGAGGAGCAGTTGCGGGTACTGTTCGACAGGGCGCTGGGCCAGATGCAGGTCACCCGTCAACACTTCAACTTCCGCTATCGCTCTGCAGCGCACTTCATCGATGTGTTCCGCACTTGGTATGGGCCGGTGCACAAGGCGTTTGCGGCATTGGCGCCTGAAGCCGCCAATGCGCTGGAGAGCGACCTGACTGCGCTGTTGAATGAAAACAACGTGGGGGGCGGGGCCTCGCTGGTGGTCCCCAGCGAGTATCTGGAGGTGGTGATCACGCGGCGTTGAGCGTCAGCGACTGCTGCCTAGTTCTTGCACTTGGCCATCACCACCTGGCAGGTCTTCGGCGTCCCCCCAGACCTGCCTGCATAGCGCACACAGTTGTTCAGCGACTTCTGTCGGGCAATGCTCAGGGTATTGCCCCAGGCCAGGCCACCTTCGCCCGTAGTCGGTACGGCCTTGGCGAAGCAGTTGGAGCCAACGGTGGAGGCCGCATAGCGGGCTTGGTTTTTCTTGCTGGAGCAGCCTGCGCTCAGCCCCAGGCCGAGGATGAGCAGCGTGTTCAGTGCCCAGAACGCCCACGTGCGCTCCCGGTAGTCGCTCATGCTGTTCTCCTTGTTCGAGTGATGCCAAAGCGCTGAAGGTAGAAAAGCACAGCGCGGGTGCTTGCAGGATACCATTCAAGCGAAACGGTGAACTATCGCGTCGTAGAGACGCTCCTTTCTTTAGCGCACCCCGCGCACGCCTGATGATGTCTTTGTCATCAGGGCCGGGTCACTGAACGATAAGGAGGCGCCGTGACCGCATCTGAGCAAACCCTCTACCGCTGCACGCCAGGCCCATTGCACGCCATGCTGTTGGCCGGCAGTGTTCCGCTGTTTCTTGGCGCGCTGTTGAGCGATATCGCCTATTTCAATAGCTACCAGATCCAATGGAGCAACTTCGCGGCCTGGCTGATTGCCGGTGGCTTGGTGTTCTGTGGGCTGGCGCTGCTGTTCGCGTTGGTCAACCTGATCCGCGCCGAGCGCAAGGGCGGGCGTGCGACCCTGTATTTCGTGCTGTTGCTGGCGACCTGGGTGTTGGGGTTGGTCAATGCCTTCGAGCATGCCAAGGACGCCTGGGCAGTGATGCCGTCGGGGTTGGTGCTGTCGGTCATTGTGACCGCGCTCGCAACTGTCGCGGCATGGACTGGCCTTAGCAACCTGCGTTCGGGAGGTGTGGCATGAAGCCTTTGCATACCTTGAGCCTGTTGAGCATGGCGTTACTGATCAGCGCCTGTGGTGGGGAGGGCGCGCCTACTCAAGCCCATGGCCCGGACCCCAAGCTGCCTGAGCCACAGCGTGGTTTGCTGCCGAGCATGAAGATCGCTGAGCCGGTTGCCTGGGGTGAGCAGAAGCCGACTGTGCCTGAAGGCTTCAGCGTCACGGCAATCGCCACCGGCCTGAACATCCCGCGCCAGAGCCTGGTGCTGCCCAATGGCGATATTCTCGTAGCCGAGGGCCGCGGCGGCAACGCCGCAAAACTCAAACCCAAGGATGTGATCGCCAGCCAGATCAAGGCCAAGGGCAATACCCAGGTCAAAGGCGGCAATCGCCTGACCTTGCTGCGCGATGCCGATGGCGATGGCACCTACGAGGTGCAGACGGTATTTGCTGAAAACCTCAACGCCCCTTACGGCCTGGCGTTTGCCAACGGCAAGCTGTACGTGGCCAACCAGGATGCATTGGTGCGTTTCGACTACCAGGAGGGCCAGACCAAGGCCAGCGGTGCGCCGGTCAAGGTCACCGACCTGCCTGCCGAAATCAACCACCACTGGACCAAATCGTTGGCCGTCAGCGCTGATGGGCGCTTCCTTTATGTGGGTATCGGCTCGAACAGCAACATCACCGAGCGCGGCCTGGAAGTGGAGATCGATCGGGCCATGGTCTGGCAGGTCGATGCCCAGACCGGTGCTCACCGGCCCTATGCGACCGGCTTGCGCAACCCGACGGCCTTGGCTGTTCAGCCGCAGAGCGGGCAGGTGTGGGCGGTGGTCAACGAGCGTGATGAACTCGGCCCTGATCTGGTCCCGGACTACCTGACGTCGGTGCGTGAAGGCGGGTTTTATGGGTGGCCCTACAGTTATTGGGGCCAGAACGTCGATGACCGAGTCAGGCCACAGAACCCGGACAAGGTGGCGGCGGCAATCAAGCCGGACTACAGCCTTGGCTCGCATGTGGCTGCATTGGGGGTCGACTTCTCGGTACCGGCCATGGGCGAGCGCTTCGCCGACGGGGTGTTCGTGGGTGAGCACGGTAGCTGGAACCGGCCAAACCCCGTGGGCTACAAGGTGATCTTCGTGCCGTTCAGCAATGGCAAGCCGGCGGGCGAACCGATCGACTTCGCCACGGGCTTCCGGGGCGAGGACGGCAAGACGCGTGGGCGGCCGGTGGGGGTCACCGTCGACCCGCGCGGTGCCTTGATCATTGCCGACGACCTGGCCAATACGGTCTGGCGGGTGACGCGCAGCCAGTAATGACTATGCTTGTTGGCGCGTGAACCTTTCACGCGCCAACCCGGAAACGAATACAGGGAAGCAGGCCTATGAAACCCATTAGCTCACTCGCTCGCGCTGTCGCAGTCGCCTCGCTGGTCTTCGCTGGCAGCTTCACGGCCCAGGCCGCTGATGTGCCGATTGGTAGCGAAGCGCTGGAAAGCCATGTCACCACCAAGGTGCAGGCTATCGACCTGGCCAGCCGCCAGGTCACGGTGGAGGGCGCCAACGGCAAGCCTGTGACCTTCCAACTGACCGAGAAGGCCAAGGCGCTGCCCAACCTCAAGGTCGGCGACACGGTCGACATCTACGTGACCCGCGCTGTGGCTTATGTGCTCAATACCGACGTGGGCGGCGCGCCTAAAGTGAGTGATGAGTCCGGCAGCATTCGCGCCACCAAGGACAACCCCAACCCCGGCGGTGAGGCGTTCCGCCAGGTCAAGGTTACGTCGCAGATCAAGAAGATCGACCTCAAGAAGCATGAGGTGAGCCTGCTGCCGCCGGAAGGCAAGCTGCAGGTGGTGAAGGTCGAGAACCCTGACCTGCAGGCGCGCATGAAGAACCTCAAGGTCGGCCAGACGGTCGATGCCATCTACACCGAAGTGCTGCGCGTAGAGACCTCACGCTAGGTCGGCGAGTGAGGTGCCCGACTATTCACACGGCGAATAGTCGGGGTGCATGTGTTTGATTTCCATAACCGGTGCAGATCCATCGATCATGGCCTCCATCACACAACAAGGTGAGGGTGGTCATGTTGAGCAAGTCGATGGTTCTGTTGGGTATCCCTGTGGCGATGGCGTTGCTGGCGGGTGCCGTACTGCCGTTTCAGGCAGCTGGCAACGCCGCTGTTGGCCGGGCGTTGGGCCACTGGTTATGGGGGGCGTTCACCTCGCTGACGGTCAGTTCAGTGGTGGTAATTGCGGCGCTGCTGATACTGCGGGTGCCAACGCCAGACCTGGGCAAGGCCCTCCAAGGGCCGTGGTGGCTGTGGATTGGCGGCGTGCTGGGCGCGCTCTACGTGGCCGGCGCGGCAGCACTGACGCCGAAACTGGGCGCCGCGGGCTTTCTAGTGCTGGTGGTGGCAGGGCAGATCTTGACGGCGGTCATCGCTGACCACTTCGGGGTAATGGGGTTGGGGGGCAAACCGGTCAACCTGGCTCGGGTGGCCGGCGTGGTACTGATCCTGTGTGGGGTGTTTCTGGTCCAGGGGGACTGGGGGAGCAGCGCTGCGGCCAAGCCTGTGGTGCTCGAGCAGTCACAGCGCTGATCAGGTGCCTGGCTGGCTGCAGGCCCACACGGCCTCGCGCAGCCAGCGATGCCCGGGGTCGCTGTCTTTGCGGCTGTGCCAGGCCTGCTGATAGGCAAACGAAGGAATGGCCAGTGGCGGCTCAAACCGGCGCAACGCCTGATGCTGGCGCAATGAACCTACCGCGCGGCTGGCCACTGTGAGAATCAGATCGGTGCCCGCAAGCACCTCGACCGCTGCGCTCCAGTGCGGCAGTGCCAGGGCTATCCGCCGCTGCAGGCCGTGGGCGGCCAATGCGCGTTCTATTTCATCATGGGCATCGGGGTGCATGGCCATCAACACATGGGGGCGAGCCAGCCAGTCGGCCAACGCTAGGCCCCCACTGGCAGGCAGCACCTGGCGGTCGGCAACACTGATGAAGTGTTCCTCGAACAGGGGCTGGGCGGTGATGCTCTGCGGCAGCTCGGGGAATAGGCCCAAGGCCAGGTCGAGCTCCCCGTCGAGCAGCTGGGCCAGCATGGTTTCACGGCTGGCCTGGCTGATTGCCAGGTCTACACCGGGTGCTACCTGGCGCACGTGGCGGACCAGGGGCGGAAGGATAATGCGCGAAGCATAGTCGGACAACGACAAACGGAACCGACGCTGCGCCTTGGCAGGGTCGAACAGTGGAGCGGCCAGCAGCGCGTTGAGGTTGCCCAAGGCATCTTGCAGCGGCTTGGCCAGAGCCTGCGCACGTGCGGTTAGGGCCATGCGGCCGTTCTGGCGAATCAACAAGGGGTCATCGAAGTGCCTGCGCAATTGTGCCAGCGCATGGCTCACCGCCGGCTGGCTCCGGTGCAGGCGCAGGGCGGCGCGGGTCACGTGCTTCTCTGTCAGCAGTGCATGCAAGGCCAGCAGCAGATTGAGGTCGATCTTGCGCAGTTCATCCATGGGGCGAATAGTCGAGGCTGGTTGGGCGGGCTTTGATCAGCCTAACAGATGTCCTGGTTTGGGTGCGCGGCGGTGCGCATGGCGGTCGGCTATTGCTGCACGGGTTGCAGAAATCATCTGCACTGCGCCGTATTGTTCAACTTGCCATGCCTAATTAGCCTGTATCGAAACCGTCATCCTCACAGGAATCGATCATGGCCAGCCGTATAACACTCACCGCCACCGGCACTGCCGATGTCATGCAGGTGCAGCACGTCCAACCGCAAGTGCCAGGGCCAGGCGAGGTTTGGCTGGAGCAGACCGCCATGGGCGTCAACCCGCTGGACGTACTGCAGCGCAAGGGCGGGGCGCCCCTGGCATTGCCGTCTGGCCTGGGGCTGGAGGGCGCAGGGCGGGTGAGCGCGGTGGGTGAAGGGGTGGGCAATGTGCGCGTGGGGGACCGGGTGGCGTATGCGATGGGCCCGGTAGGCGCTTATGCCAGTGGGCGACTGTTCCCTGCCGAGCGCCTGGTCAAGCTGCCGGACTCACTGGATGACGAAGCCGCCGCAGCCGTATTGTTCAAGGGCATCACCGCGCAGTACCTGCTGAAGAGCACCTACCGCGTGGGGCTGGGTACCCAGGTGCTGCTGTATGGCGCGGGCGGGGCATTGGGGCAGCTCATGGCGTCTTGGGCCAGGCACCTGGGGGCGACCGTGATTGGCGTGGTGTCGCGACCACAGAGCGTCGAGCGGGCGCGGGCGGCGGGCTGCCATCACGTGATGGTGTTCGAGGCGGCCACGTTGGCCAGGGAGGTGCGTGAGTTGACGCAGGGCGAGGGCGTGGACGTGGTGTATGACAGTGTCGGCAAGGTGTCGCTGGAGGCCTCGCTGGACAGCCTGCGCCCGCGCGGGTTGCTGGTGTCGTTTGGCGGCACCTCCGGCGCGCCGGCGGCCATTGAAGTGGCCACGCTCAATGCCAAGGGCTCCCTCTACCTGACGCGCCCGTCACTGGCAGCCCATACGCGCACCGTCGAGGAGTACCAGCAACGCGCCGCCGATGTGCTGGCGGCGGTCGACGCAGGTATCATCCAGCCTCGGGTCTGGCGTCGCTACCCGCTGACCGAAGCGGCCAGGGCCCACGCGGACCTGGAGCAAGGGCTGTCGGAAGGGGCGCTGATTCTTACTGCCTGACTTTCCTACCTTCTGCCGAGCCTTGCCATGGATGCCTTCGACAGCCGCCGCGCCGATGAACTTGCCACCTTGCTGGCCCTACACGAGCAGGGGTCGTTCGCGGCTGCTGGACAGCAACTGGCGCGCCACCCCACGGTGCTGTCCAAGCGCCTGAGCGCACTCGAAGCACGCCTTGGCATCCGCCTGGTTGAGCGCAGCACGCGGCAACTGCGCTTCACCGACGAAGGTGAGCGGTTGGTGGCGCGGGTGCGTGAGGCCAGCCGGCTGATCGCCGAAGCCGAACAGGAAGCCACGCAAGGGGCGGTAACGGTGCGGGGGCGTTTGCGCCTCGCCTTGCCGGCGGCCATGGGGCGGCGCTGGTTGAGCGGGATGTTGGCGGATTTTGTGCTGGCCTATCCGCAGGTCACAGTGGAGGCCGAGTACGCTGATCGCTTCGTTGACCTGATCGGCGAGGGCTTTGACGCTGCCATCCGTATCGGCGAGTTGGCCGATAACCGCCTGGTGGCGCAAAAGCTGTGCGATCACCGCCGCATCCTCTGCGCCTCGCCGGGCTACTTGGCCAGTCATGGCACGCCGCAGCAGCCTGAGCAGCTAGCCGGGCATAACTGCCTCGGCTTCAGCGGCTTGCGTTCGTTTCCCGAATGGCGCCTCACCCGGCAAGCGCAGCAAGTCAGTGTAAAGGTCAGTGGTTCGTTGCGCAGTAATGACAATGAAGCCTTGCTCGAAGCTGCCCGCCGGGGTGTGGGCATATTGGCTGGCGGCGACTGGCTGATGGGTGAGGACTTGACCAGTGGGCGCTTGGTGCGGGTGCTGCCGCAGTGGCAGCTCGACGTGGCGGCAGGGATCTACCTGGTGCGGCCTACGTCACGGTTGAACACCGCTGCACTCGGGGTTTTCAAGGCGTGGGTGACTGAGCAGTTCAGTGCGGGAGCGCCCTGGCG
This sequence comes from Pseudomonas sp. ITEM 17296, assembly GCF_028895205.1. NCBI lineage: Bacteria > Pseudomonadati > Pseudomonadota > Gammaproteobacteria > Pseudomonadales > Pseudomonadaceae > Pseudomonas > Pseudomonas sp. ITEM 17296. The sequence goes on from NZ_WJRS01000011.1 coordinate 34,325, forward strand.
GCACCAGGGCGATCATCTTTAGATTTCGCTTTAATCTTATTCTTTAAGTAATTGAAAATAAACGATAAAACTAATTTTGTCGCTTCTGCCTACTATTAAGGTTTTGCTGAAAATAATCAGGCTAACCTACTTAAAAATATAGATTTATCGCCTTGCGACGGCATGCTGCACGCATTGCTCGTAATAGGTCTGCTTGATCGCCGCAGGTTTCAATCGCGAACGGCTGTTGTAAGTCTGCTCGGTAATGCCGAAGGCGGTCATGCGCATCCACGGCTTGGCGAACTTGCGCGCCTGTAACTTCTTGCGCGTGGCATACAGGGTTACCCCTGATAGCTTGGCCTGCTGGGCTTCTGCGGCGATCTGTGCGCCCCAGCCACAGGTCTGGCGATCGTTCTGGCTCAGCGTCCTGGCCTGCACGCCGAAGGCGGCCGTGGCCAGCAGGCAGCCGGCCATCGTTGCTAGAAGTACTCGCATGTTGCTGTCCTAAGCATCTGAAGGAGAAGGGAGTTTGCCTTCCCTTCAAACACCTGGGGGCCAGCAATTTGCCGTCAGGCAGTGGCCATTCGCAACCGCCCTGAGGCGGGGGCACGCAGGCTGGCCCAGGCAAGGCCTGCCACCCAGATGACCGATACGCCGTAGTTCAAGCGCTGGTACAAGCCGAACAGATGGCCACTTTCAACAGCCTGGCCCATCAGCGCGACGGTCACGATCGCCAGCACTACGGCTGCCAAGGAGAACAGGCTCAAAGCCCGTGAGCCGGCCACCCGGTTGCCTAGCCAGGCCCACAGCGCACTGGCCAGGGTCAACGAAAGGAACATCAGCAAGCCCGAGAGGTTGTGCAACTGTTGCGACAGCGAAGGCTGTGCCGGTGCACACCCTTGGTCGCAGGGGAACCAGCCGGTGCCCAGGCTGCCCAGGCCATGCAGCAGCACCAGGGCCGCGCTGACCCGCGCCAGGGTCGATCCCTGCCAGCGACGGGCCAGGCCCCAGGCAAACAGTGCGAACAACACGGCCAGTGGGAAGTTGTTGACCAACGCAGACCAGTGCTGGGTGGCTGCACCCACGGCGCCGAGTTGGCTCATGGCCTGTTGCAGGTGGTCATAGCCGGGGTACGCCTGGGCAGTCAGCCAGACGCCAGCCAGTAGCCACAGGGGGATCAGCAGGCCAGTGGCGAGCAGAATGCGGTCGAGCGGTTTCATGCTGTCGTTTCCTTCCATGGATAAGTGAGCGCGAAGCCGCACGGTACAGCCTTTCGCTGGCTTTGGGCCAGCATGTGGCGCTGATTTTTCGCATTCCGCGTGTCGCAGACACAGTGTGAAATACCGCATTGGGTGTATGTGATCGTACAACTGCTTGCGCTATCATGGGCGCTGTCTTTCAAGGTGAAATACAGGGCATGACAGAGCAGCAGGTACAGGCAAGGACCCGGCGCAAGCCGCGCAGTCTGGCCCAGGAACTGGTCACGGTGCTGACCGAGCGAATTCGCAGCGGCCAGCTCAAGCGCGGCGACAAGCTGCCGACCGAATCGCAGATCATGGCGGAAGAGGGCGTCAGCCGCACCGTGGTGCGCGAGGCCATCTCGCGGCTGCAGGCCGCAGGCCAGGTGGAGACCCGCCATGGCATCGGCACCTTTGTGCTGGACGCACCGGCCACGGGCGGTTTCCGCATCGACCCGGCGACCGTGGTGACCCTGCGCGAAGTGCTGGCAGTGCTGGAGTTGCGCATTGCCTTGGAGATCGAGTCGGCAGGGTTGGCGGCGCAGCGGCGCAGCGATGAACAGCTGGTTGGCATGCGCGCAGCGCTGGACGAGCTCAACGAAGGCGCGGCCCATGCGACCGATGCCGTGTCGGCGGACTTCCAGTTCCACTTGCGCATCGCCCAGGCCAGCGGCAACCACTACTTTGCCGACATCATCAACCACCTGGGTACCAGCATCATTCCACGTACCCGGCTCAATTCGGCACGCCTGGCCCATGATGACCAGGCGCACTACATGAGCCGGTTGATGCATGAGCACGAGGCGATCTACGAAGCGATTGCCCGGCAAGACAGCGAAGGGGCGAAGATGGCCATGCGCATGCACTTGAGCAACAGCCGCGAGCGGTTGCGTCAGGCGCATGAAGAGGCGGAAGCGCAGGGGGTCTGAGCCCTCTGTCGCCCAGGCCGGCCCCTTCGCGGGTAAACCCGCTCCCACAGGATCACTGCAGCCCTGAAATCTGTGCCACCCCTGTGGGAGCGGGTTCACCCGCGAAGGGGCCGGTACAGACAAAAGAAAAAGCCCCGACATGTGCGGGGCTTTTTCCATTCTAAAGACGATCAGATCGCCTCTTCGCTCCACTGCCCATTCACCAGGCGACGCAGCCCCAGCGGGTTGCCATCGCGCAGCGCCTCAGGCAGCAGCGCCTGCGGGTAGTTCTGGTAGCACACCGGGCGCAGGAAGCGGTCGATGGCCAAGGTGCCGACCGACGTGCCGCGTGCATCCGAGGTTGCCGGGTATGGCCCGCCATGCACCATGGCGTCGCACACTTCGACACCCGTCGGGTAGCCATTGACCAGGATTCGGCCGACCTTTTCTTCCAGCAGCGGCACCAGCCAGGCGAACGCTTCGAAATCCTCCGGCTCGCCGATCAGGGTCGCGGTCAGTTGGCCGCGCAGGCCGAGCAGTGCGGCGCGCAGTTGTTCGTTGTCCTGGGCTTCGACGGCCACAGTGGTCGGGCCAAACACTTCTTCTTGCAGCAATGGGTCGGCGTCGACCAACAGGCGGGCGTCAGCCTTGAACAGCTGGGCGCGGGCCTGGTTGCCTTGCTGTGCCTGGCCGGCCAGGTGCTCGATGCCAGCGTGGGCGTGCAGGTGCTCCAGGCCGCCAACGTAGCTGCGCAGGCCGCCGGCGTTGAGCAGGGTTTGGCCAGCCTGTTGGTCGAGGTGCTGGCCGAGGTCGGCCAGCAACTGGCTGAATTGCGGCGATTGCAGGCCGATCACCAGGCCAGGGTTGGTGCAGAACTGGCCGGCACCCAGGCACACCGAGCCTGCCAGTTCGCGGGCGATGGCTTCGCCGCGTTTGGCCAGGGCACCGGGCAGGATGATCACCGGGTTGATGCTCGACATCTCGGCAAACACCGGGATCGGCTGTGGGCGTTCGGCGGCCATGCGGCACAGCGCATCGCCACCCTTGAGCGAGCCGGTAAAGCCGACGGCCTGGATCGCCGGATGCTTGACCAGCCATTCGCCGACCCCGCCGCCGAAGACCATGTTGAACACGCCCTTGGGCATGCCGGTGCGCTCAGCGGCGCGCTGGATGGCACAACCGACCAGGTCGGCCGTGGCCATGTGGCCGCTGTGCGCCTTGAACACTACCGGGCAGCCCGCGGCGAGGGCGGCGGCGGTGTCGCCACCGGCAGTCGAGAAGGCCAGCGGGAAGTTGCTGGCACCGAACACGGCAACCGGGCCTACGCCAATGCGCATCTGGCGCAGGTCGACACGAGGCAGCGGTTGGCGATCCGGCAGGGCCAGGTCGATGCGTGCCCCCAGGTAATCACCGCGGCGCAGGACTTGTGCGAACAGGCGCATCTGGCCACTGGTACGCCCGCGCTCGCCCTGGATACGCCCTGCAGGCAGGGCGGTTTCGCGGCAGACGATGGCGACGAAGGCGTCGTCCAGCTCATCCAGTTCGGCGGCGATGGCATCGAGGAATTCGGCGCGGCGCGCCGGGGCCAGTTGACGGAATTCGGCGAAGGCGGCAGCGGCGGCTTGGGCGGCTTGGTCCACTTCAGCCTCGGTGGCCTGGGCAAAGCTGTAGGGCAGGGCCTCGCCAGTGGTGGCGTCCAGGCTCTGCAGGCGTTGCGCGCCAGCGGCGCTGCGCTGGCCGGCGATGAAGTTGTGGCCGAGGATCTCAGGCATGGGGTGCTCCTTTGATGAAATAAAAGGCTGAAGGACGGCATGGCCCGCTCCCACAGGGGCCATGCCAAACCGCTACATCAGGTAATCGGCGCCGGGTTGAACAGGGTGATGTCGTTGTGCAGCCGGTGTTGTTCGGCCCAGGTCTGCTTGCGGCCGCTGGCCACGTCCAGGTAGTAGTGGAACAGCTCCCAACCCAGTTCCTCGATGCTCGAGCGGCCTGTGGCGATGCGCCCGGCGTCGATGTCGATCAGGTCAGGCCAGCGCTCGGCCAGCTCGGTGCGGGTGCACACCTTGACCACGGGTGCCATGGCCAGGCCGTACGGCGTGCCGCGGCCGGTGGTGAAGACATGCAGGTTCATGCCAGCTGCGAGCTGCAAGGTGCCGCAGACAAAGTCGCTGGCCGGGGTCGCGCAGAAGATCAGGCCTTTGCGGGCGACTCGCTCGCCAGGGCCGAGCACGCCCTGAATAGCGCCGCTGCCGGACTTCACGATCGAGCCCAAGGACTTTTCGACGATATTCGACAGGCCGCCTTTCTTGTTGCCCGGCGTGGTGTTGGCGCTGCGGTCGGCCGCACCTTGCTGCAGGTAGCGGTCGTACCAGTCCATCTCGCGCACCAGCGCCTCAGCCACGTCCTGGTTCTCGGCGCGGGAGGTCAGCATGTAGATGGCGTCACGCACTTCGGTCACTTCCGAGAACAGCACGGTCGCGCCGGCGCGTACCAGCAGGTCGGAGGCATAGCCCAGCGCGGGGTTGGCGGTGATGCCGGAGAAGGCATCGCTGCCGCCGCACTGCATGCCCAGGATCAGCTCGCTGGCGGGCACCGTTTCGCGACGGCGCTGGTCGAGCTTCTTCAGGCGGGTTTCAGCCAGCGCCATGATCTGTTCGATCATTTCGCCGAAACCCAGGCTGGCGTCCTGCAGGCGATACAGCCACGGGTCGCTGAGGTCTACCGAGGGGTCGTTGTCGTGCATGACCTGGCCGGCCTGCAGCTTTTCACAGCCCAGGCTGATGACCAGCGCTTCGCCGCCAAGGTTAGGGTTACGCGCCAGGTTGCGCACGGTGCGGATCGGGATGTAGGCATCGCGGGCGTTGATCGCCACGCCGCAGCCGTAGCTGTGGGTGATGGCGACCACGTCATCGACGTTGGGGTACAGCGGCAGCAACTCTTGACGAATGCGCTTGACCGCATGCTCCAGCACGCCGGTCACGCATTGCACGGTGGTGGTGATGCCGAGGATGTTGCGGGTGCCGACGGTGCCGTCGGCATTGCGGTAGCCCTCGAAGGTAAACCCCTCGAGTGGCGGCAAGGCGTCGGGGACGGCGTCGCAGCGCGGCAGGCTGTCCAGCGCTGGGGCTTCTGGCATGGCCAGCTGGCTTTCCTGAACCCAGCTGCCTTGGGGCAAGTCTTCAAGGGCGTAACCGATGATCTGCCCATAGCGGCGCACCGGCTCGCCTTTGGCGATCAGTACGGTGGCGACCTTGTGGCTCTGCGGCACGCCTTCGACCAGGGTCAGGCCGTCGGGAAAGCGGGCGCCTTCGCCCAGGCCGCCGTCGTTGACCACTACCACGACATTGTCGTCATCGTGCAGGCGGACGTAGCGGGGCGAGTCGGAATGTTCGATCAACTGCATGTTCGGGCCCTTCTTGTGATTGCTCAGGCTTTATACATCCGCCCGCGGCCGGCAGGTGCCGGGCGCGGGCGTGTTCACTCAGTGTCGGGCGCTTGCCAGGTCACCATTGGCGGTGACATCGGCTTCAGCCTTTGGGGGTTCATGCAGCTCGATGCGCTTGATCGGGCCGACGATCACCAGGTAGCTGAACACCGCGACCAGGGCGTTGGCGCCTACATACACCAGGGCCCACTTGAACGAACCGGTGGCGCTGATGATGTAGCCGATGACGATGGGCGTGGTGATCGAGGCGATGTTGCCGAAGGTGTTGAACAGGCCGCCCGAAAGGCCGGCGATCTGCTTGGGCGAGGTGTCGGCGACCACAGCCCAGCCCAGTGCACCAATGCCTTTGCCGAAGAAGGCCAAGGTCATGAAACCGACCACCATCCATTCAGCGTCGACATAGTTGCAGAAGACCATGGTGGTCGACAGCAACAGGCCGCAGACGATCGGCAGCTTGCGCGAGAAGGTCAGCGAATTGCCGCGGCGCAGCAGCCAGTCCGACAGCACCCCGCCCAGCACGCCACCGATGAAACCGCAAATGGCCGGCAGCGAGGCAATGATGCCCGCCTTGAGGATGGTCATCCCACGCTCTTGCACCAGGTACACCGGGAACCACGTCAGGAAGAAGTAGGTGATGGCGTTGATGCAATACTGGCCCAGGTACACGCCCAGCAGCATGCGGCTGGTCAGCAACTGCTTGATGTAACCCCATTTCGGGCCGTCGTTGCCGCGTTTCTGGTCCATGTCCACCAGGCCGCCGTTCTGCTCGATGTGCTCGAGCTCGCTTTGGCTGATGCGCGGGTGTTGCTTGGGGTTGTAGATGGTCTTCATCCACACGAACGAGAACAGGATGCCAAGGCCGCCCATGACCACGAACACATGTTCCCAACCGAAGCTGAAGACAATCCAGCCCATGATCGGGGCAAACAGTGCGGTGGCGAAGTACTGGGCCGAGTTGAAGATGGCTGAGGCCGTGCCGCGTTCTGCGGTGGGGAACCAGGCCGCGACGATGCGGGCGTTGCCCGGGAACGACGGGGCTTCGGCAAAACCGACCAGAAAACGCAGGGTGAACAGCGTTACGATTGCCCATGCCACCGGCAGGCCACCGACAAACCCTTGTAACAGGGTGAACAGCGACCAGGTGAAGATGCTGAAGGCGTAGACGTTCTTGGAGCCGAAACGGTCGAGCAGCCAGCCACCAGGGATCTGGCCAGCCACGTAAGCCCATCCAAAGGCAGAGAAGATATAACCGAGGGTGACGGCGTCAATGCCGAGGTCTTTCTGCAGGCTGGAGCCTGCGATTGCAATGGTAGTGCGGTCGGCATAGTTGATCGTGGTCACCAGAAACAGCATGAACAGGATCAGGTAGCGCACATGCGTCTTCTTAGTCGCTTGCATGCTGGTAGTACTCCCACTAGTTATTTTTGTGCGGGCTCACGAGGTGTAACCGGAGTGGGGGCTTCCCACTCCGGGTGCGGCTGAGACAGGCCGCGGGGGTTCGCTTATTGCGGACCCATCTTGTCCATCAGGGCTGCGAGCATTTCGTATTCTTCAGCGGTCAGGTCGGTCAGCGGCGTGCGCACCGGGCCTGCGTCGTAACCGGCGAGCTTGGCGCCCGCCTTGACGATGCTGACTGCGTAGCCGGCCTTGCGGTTACGGATGTCCAGGTACGGCAGGAAGAAGTCGTCGATCAGCTTGCCAACGGTGGCGTGGTCTTCCCGGGCGATGGCGTGGTAGAAGTCCATCGCGGTCTTTGGCACGAAGTTGAACACGGCCGACGAGTAGACCGGTACACCCAAGGCCTTGTAGGCAGCAGCATACACTTCGGCGGTCGGCAGGCCACCCAGGTAGCTGAAACGATCGCCCAGGCGGCGGCGGATCGACACCATCAGCTCGATATCACCCAGGCCATCTTTGTAGCCGATCAGGTTCGGGCAACGCTCGGCGAGTTTTTCCAGCAGGTCGGCGTTCAAGCGGCAGACGTTACGGTTGTAGACCACTACACCGATCTTCACCGATTTGCACACGGCTTCGACGTGGGCGGCGACGCCGTCCTGGCTGGCTTCAGTCAGGTAGTGCGGCAGCAGCAGCAGGCCCTTGGCACCCAGGCGCTCGGCTTCTTGCGCGTATTCGATGGCCTGGCGGGTCGAGCCACCAACGCCGGCGAGGATCGGTACCGAAGTGGCGCAGGTGTCGACGGCAGTCTTGATCACCTGGCTGTATTCGCTGGCCGCCAGGGAGAAGAACTCACCGGTACCGCCAGCTGCGAACAGGGCGCTGGCGCCATAAGGGGCCAGCCATTCCAGGCGTTTGATGTAACCCGCCTGGTTGAAGTCGCCCTGGGCATTGAAGTCGGTGACCGGGAAAGACAGCAGGCCGTGGGAGAGGATGGATTTCAGTTCTTGTGGATTCATTGTTATAGGCATCCTGTGGCGCTTGGGTGAGGGTGTGTAGAAGCGATGGAGGTAAGTTATCGTACAACTTGTACGATGACTAGTCCCTCGATGCATTTTTTTTCCCTGATGGGCTGAGGAAGGCGTGTTTCTGCAGGCGTCCCTTTCGCGGGTAAACCCGCTCCCACAGGGAAGGCGCAAACATTCAGCACCTAGAAAACCCCGTGGGAGCGGGCTTGCCCGCGAATGGGGCGTAGTAGGCGACAACCGATCATGCATGAAGCCTGGCACCCAGGTTCATGGCAAACAGTCATCGTATCTCTTGAGGGGGGAGGAAAAAACGATCGCGGAGACAGGCACAAGCCCGCCGCCCGCATCCACGGGAAGTGTTCTGGGACCAGCAGAGGGTGACCGGGGAAGCGGGGGCGGCCTTGCGCCGCCCCGCGATCAAAGCTAACGAAGCTTTGTGTCAGGCAGCCTGATGGTGCTTGACCTGGGACTTGCGAACCTGGGCGCGGCAAGCGTCGCCGAAGGCTTGGAAGATCTTGATCGAATCAGGGTTTTTCGCAGCTTGCCACTCGGGGTGCCACTGCACCGCGAACAGGAAGGGCGAAATGCTCGGGGCATGAATAGCCTCGACCAGGCCGTCTTCGGCGAGGGCGATCGGCTCGATGCCTTTACCCAAATTGCGCAGGCCTTGGCCATGCAGCGAGTTCACGCGGATCTCGTCGCAGCCCAGGGTGTCGCGCAGCCAGCTGCCTGGCTTGACCTTCACGGCATGCACTTGAGCGTACTGCACGTCGACCGGGTCTTCGGGGTTTTCGCGGTGGTCGTTGAAGCCTGGCTCGGCGTACACCTTCTGGTAGATGTCGCCACCCAGCGCCACGTTGATTTCCTGCATGCCACGGCAGATGCCGAAGATCGGCAGGCCACGCTTGAGGGCTGCCTTGACCAGCGGGATGTCGAACAGGTCGCGTGCCTTGTCCTGGCCTTTGCCGGGGGTTTCGTTCTCCTGGCCGTACAGGGCCGGGTCGATGTTGCTGCCGGCACCGGTCAGGTAGACGCCGTCGGCCATGTCCAGGTAGGTCTCGAGGTCTTCAGTGCCACAGCAGGTGGGCACCAGGACCGGGACGCAACCGGCGAAGTCGACCAGCGGAGTAATGTATTTGTGGGTCATGACCTGATAGTCATGGCCTTTGCGCTCTTGGCTGCCCATGGTCATCAGGACGACGGGTTTGCGCAGGGAAGGTTGCTTGTTGCCAATGTTGCTGTTGGACATATGTCACCTTGGGACAGGTTCGACCTGTCGTTGTTGTGCAGGCGCACGGCCGGGGCCTTGAGTGCGACCTGAAGCCCCGAGCACTGCCGGCTCGTCAGAGGCGACGATTCCGGTCGGGACTTGTTGCTAGCTTGCCAGAGCCGTTCGATATGTCAAACGACTGGTAGAGGCTTTAGAGGGGGGTATACGCCGATTTCAGGGGGGTTAAACCGTTGCAGGCCTGTGGCGGCAAGGGTTTGGCAGGGGGTGAGGTCAATTATATTTAACGACGCAGTTGGTTCATTGCAGCGGTGCAATGAAGGCGGCGTATGCATTGGCACGCCACCTGTAATCGATGGACTTGTGCTGCGAAGAGGCCAGTGGCAGCCACGAAGATTTACGGTGCTGTCACTGGCCTCTTCGCAGCGCAAGGCTGCTCCTACACGGATCAGTGCAGTATCTGCGCCAGGAACCCTTTGGCCCGCTCGGTCTTCGGTTGGTTGAAGAACACCTGCGGCGGGCTGTCCTCGATGATCTGCCCACCTTCAAGGAACAGCACCCGCTCGGCCACCTGCCGGGCAAAGCCCATTTCATGGGTGACGCAGAGCATCGTCATGCCCGTGTCGGCCAGCTTTACCAGCACATCCAGCACCTCGGCGACCATCTCTGGGTCCAGCGCCGAGGTCGGCTCGTCAAACAGCATGATGCGGGGTTTCATGCACAAGGCGCGGGCGATGGCCACGCGTTGTTGCTGGCCACCGGACAGCTGGCTGGGGTATTTGTGCGCCTGGCTTTCGATACCGACCTTGGCCAGGTACATGCGCGCGCGTTCCTCGGCGTCCTTGCGCGACAGCCCGCGCACGCTGGTGGGGGCCAGCAGGCAGTTGTCGAGCACGCTCATGTGCGGGAACAGGTTGAAGTGCTGGAACACCATGCCGATCTCGCTGCGGATCTGCGCCGCCTGGCGCGTGGTGGCGGCCAGGTCGGTGCCATCCACCTGGACGCTGCCTTTTTCGGCCACTTCCAGGCGATTGATGCAGCGGATCAGCGTCGACTTGCCCGAACCGGACGGGCCGCACAGGACGATGCGTTCGCCTTCGCGGACCTGCAGGTCGATGTCGCGCAAGACATGAAACGCGCCATAGTGCTTGTTCAAACCCTCGATACGGATCAGTACCGGGCGCGGGTCGGGTGCTGGAGCAAGGCTGGCAAGGTTCAAAGGGGCGGTCATATTGTTGTTCTCCGCAGGGTTCAGTCGAAACGTGTCGCGCTGTAGGGCGCAGGGTCGGTAAACGGGCGCTCGCCGGTCAGCAGTTCTGCCAGCAGCCGGCCACTGACCGGGCCCAGGGTGAGGCCATGGTGTGCATGCCCGAAGTTGAACCACAGGCCTTTGTGCCGCGGCGCTGGGCCAATCACTGGGCGCATGTCTGGCAGGCACGGGCGCCGGCCCAGCCACGGCGCGTCATCGAGGCGTTCGCCGAGTGCCGGGAACAACCGCCGGGCCAAGGCTTCACAGCGGCGCAGCTGGATTTCGTTGCCTGGCGCGTCGCTGGCAGCAAACTCGATACCGGTGGTCAGGCGCACGCCCCGGGCCATGGGCGCCAACACATAGCCGCCTTGGGTATCGCAGATCGAATGCTCGAGTTGCGCACCGTCACGGGTGGCGTAGTGCATGTGGTAGCCGCGCTTGATCGCCAGCGGGATCTGGTAGCCAAGGCCTTCATAGAGGTCGGCCGACTGTGGGCCGAGGCAGGCCACCACTTCGTCGGCGGTGACCGGGCCGCGACGGCTGTGGACCTGCCATTGCCCTTCGACCTGGCGCAGGCTGCGCGCATCGCCATGCAGGAACTGCCCGCCACGTTTGACGAACAGCGCCGCATAGCCGCGGGTGAGGGCGCCGGGGTTGTTCACGGTCTTCGGGTCGAGCCAATGAATGCCACCCACCACGGTGCTGTCCAGTTGGTGTTCGCGTGCCTGAAGCTGCCCGCATTCGAGAATCTCGTACTGCAGGCCGTAACGGCTCAAGCCTTTGAGGTCCTCCTTGGCCTGCTTGAACAGGGCCGGGTCGCGGAACACCTCGATCCAGCCTTTGGCCTGAACCAGCCCTTCCAGGCCGGCGGCTTCGATCAGCGCGTCATGCTCTTCGACGCAGCGCTGTACCAGCGGCAGCATGTCGGCGGCGGCACCCGCCAGGCGCCCCGGTGCCGACTGGCGCCAGTAGCGCCACAGCCACGGTGCGGCCTTGGGCAAGTGCAGCAAGCTGTAGCGTACGTCGGGCTGGCGGTTCAGGCCGTAACGCAGCAGCGCGCCCGCTTGCCGGGGGAAGGCATACGGAATCACGCTGGAGCGCTCGATCAGCCCGGCGTTGCCATGGCTGGTGCCGCTGCCGGGTTCGTCGCGGTCGATCAGAATCACCTGGCGCCCGCGCGCCTGCAGGTGCAGCGCGGTGCTGACGCCGACAATGCCGGCGCCGAGAACGAGAGTCTGGCAATGCATGGAACGTATCCTTCGGTCAGTTCAGGTGGCGGCCCAGGCGGGCTTCCAGGTGTTTCAGGAGGCGCCGTACCAGCTCGACGATCACCAAGTAGAGCACGGCGGCCCACAGGTAGATCTGGAAGTCGAAACTGCGCGAGAACGCCAGTTTGGTCACGCCCATCAGGTCGTAGATGGTCACCAGCGAAGCAATCGCGCTGGCCTTGATCATCAGGATCAGTTCATTGCCCAGTGGGCCGATGGCCACCAGCAGCGACTGTGGCAGGATCACCTTGAAGAAGGTGGTCGAGCGGCTCAGGTTCAGTGCCCGCGCCGCCTCATGCTGCCCAGGCGCGACGGCCATCAGGCTGCCGCGGAAGATCTCGGCCTGGTAGGCGGCGGTGTTCAGGGTGAATGCCAGCAACGTGCAGAACCACGCTTCGCGGAAGAACCACCAGAGGCCGACGTCCTGCCAGAAACCTTTCAACGAGCCGAGGCCGTAATAAAGCAGGAACAACTGCGCCAGCAGCGGCGAGCCGCGGAAGAAGTACACATAACCGGCCGACAGGCGCTGCAGCACCTGGCTGCGCGACAAGCGTGCCAGTGCCAGCAGCAGGCCGAGTACGGCGCCCAGGGTGAATGAAATCGCCACTAGCTTGGCTGTCACCAGCAGCCCATCGACGAAGCGCGGGCCGTAGCGTTCCAGCAGATCCGGGTCGAGGACGGCCGCCGGCCATTGTTCGATATTCATGCCCGGGCTCCTTGCAGGTGACGGCTGCTGCGCCGTTCGATGAAGGCAAAGACCCGTCCCGAGACCGCCGAGAACAGCAGGTAACCCAGGCAGGCAACGCCATAGAAGAACATCGGCTCTTTGGTCACGCTGACGGCCAAGTTGGTCTGGCGCATCAGGTCGACCAGCGAGATGGTCGACACCAGCGAGGTGTCCTTGAGCAGCGACAACCAGTTGTTGGACAGGCCGGGCAGGGCGATGCGCGTCAGTTGTGGCAGCACCACCTTGAAGAAGCCTGTGCGCTTGCTCAGGCCCAGTGCCGAGCACGCTTCAAGTTGCCCTTTGGGCAGGGTCTTGAAGGCTGCCAGCCAGATTTCGCTGGAGAATGCGGCAAACACCAGGCTGAAGGCGATCATGGCGGCCAGGAAGGTGTTGATCAGGAATTCGCCTTGATAGCCCAGGGCGGCCAACACTTTTTGCGCGGCGATCTGGCAGCCGTAATAGATGATCAGCAAAGTCAGCAGTTCGGGCAGGCCGCGGAACACGGTAGAAAAGGTCGTGGCCCAGGCCCGTGGCAGGCGTTTGCGCGAGCGTGCGGCAAACGCCACGGCCAGGCCCAGCGGCAGGCCGATGGGCAGGCAGGCGAGGGCCAGCGAAACGGTGACCAGGGCGCCGGCCAGCAACGCCTGGCCCCAGCCTCCGCTGGCGAAGGACAGCAAGGACAATTGATCGAGCATGACAAACCCCTAAGGTGGGCAACGCGTTCTCTTGGTAGGAGCGGCCTTGTGTCGCGACAGGGCTGCGGAGCAGCCCCAGGGTGTATGCCACGGCACAGATTGCAGGGGCCGCTTTGCAGCCCTTTCGCAGCACAAGGCTGCTCCTACAGGATTGCGTCGTTTCCTGAAGATCAGTTGTAGATATCGAAGGCGAAATACTTGCTGGCGATCTTCTGGTAGGTACCGTTGGCAACGATCTGTTGCAGCGCGGTATTCAGGCGTTGGCGCAGCGCCTCGTCATCCTTGCGCACGGCGATGGCCGCGTCGGCCTTGGTGTCGGCCACGTCACCGAGGATCTTGCAGCAGTCCTGGCCGTTCTTGGTCATCCACTCGTGCAGGGGGAACTTGTCGGCGATCACGCCATCCAGGCGGCCTGCGGCCAGGTCGGCGTTGGCTTCATCCATGGTCGGGTAGAGTTTCACGTCGGCACCGGCCTTGCCGTAGACGTCTTCGGCATAGATGGCTTGGGTAGACGAGGATTGGGCGCCCACGGTGTAACCGACGAAGTTGTTCTGGGCATCGGTGATCTTGCTGTCCTTGGCCACAGCCACCGTCAGCGGGGTACGGTAGTAATGATCGGTGAAGGCGATTTTCTTGCGGCGCTCTTCGGTATCGATCATCGACGCGACCACGGCGTCGTACTTGCGCGCCATCAGGGCCGGGATGATGCCTTCCCAATCCTGGGCGACCAGGGTGCATTCGACTTTCATCTGTTCGCACAGGGCGTGGGTGATGTCGATGTCGAAGCCGTGCAGCTGGTTATCGGCGTCGACATAGTTGAAGGGCGGGTAGGCACCTTCGGTGGCGAAACGCAGGGTTTCAGCACTGGCGGCGCCCGCCAGCAGCAGGGCACACGCACCTACCATAGCCATGGTCTTGTTCATCTCGCACCTCTTGCACTCTTGCTATTGTTGTTTTCCCGCCGGCCACGAGGTGTAGCCGACGAATTCGTTATGTAGAGCGGCAGTCGCTTCCAAGCGTTTTTCAACATCCGGCCCGAGCTTCTTGCAGACCTCGTTGACCATCAGGTGCACCCACGACAGCATGGTCGCGGTGGATTCCCAGAACAGGTTGAATTCGGTGGGGATGCGGAACACCTCGTCGGCGTTGGCATCGGCCCAGTCACAGAAGGTATCGGTCACCAGGGTGACCGCAATGCCAGCCTCGCGCGCCTTCTGGCACAGCTGCAGGGCGTGGCGGGAATAACGACGCGCCTCGAACACCACCAGGGCGCTGTCTTCGGCGCGGCCCAACAGCACCTCACCGAAGTGCCCGGCGCTGAGGTCGACCAGTTGCACGCCGTCGCGCAGGTACTGCAGCAGGTGGCTCATGCACATGGCGACGCCGCGCTCGGTCTGAAAGCCGGCGATGAACACCCGTGGTTTGCTTGCCAGGCGCTGTGCCACGCGGTGCCAGGGCTCGCTCTGGCGGTACTCGTGCACACGCACCAGGGCGGCGATTTCCAGCTCCAGGCTGCCGGCGTTGTCGCTGGCATCATGGTTCTGGCGGTAGTCTTGCAAGCGATCACCGACCAGCCACGGGCCATCGCCCAGGTCGTTCTGCAGGTCTTGCTTGAGCGCCTTGAGGTGGGCATAACCTAACGAGCGGCAGAAACGGCCAACACTGGATTCGCTGACACCCAGCTTGGCAGCGATGCTGGCCGAGGTCTGAAAGGGCAGTTCGTGCAGGTTGGCAAGCATGTAGCTGGCGATCGTTCGGCCTGAGGCGGCAGCCCCTTGCAGGCTGTTTTCCAGGCGTTGCTTGATCGGTTGGCTCATGCTGTTTCTCCGGGGGTGAGGCTTGCGATAGAAAATGAATGTTTTCTGTCATCAAGTCAATATTTGACAGATAGCTGTCACATGCAGGAAAGTTTTTGTCGTTGCAACGCTGTAGCCACTCTAATTCCAACAAGGAGCTTCAGATGTCCGCACCTTCCACTGGCACTGCCGTGCGTGTGCCTTTTACCGAGCTGCAGAACCTGTTGCAGGCGATCCTCCAGCGTCATGGCTGCAGCGAAACCGTGGCCCAGGTGCTGGCCCACAACTGCGCCAGCGCCCAGCGCGATGGCGCTCACAGCCATGGCGTGTTCCGTATTCCGGGCTATGTCTCGACCTTGGCCAGTGGCTGGGTCGATGGCCAGGCCAGGCCGAAGGTCAGCGATGTGGCGGCTGGCTATGTGAGTGTCGATGCAGCGGGCGGATTTGCTCAGCCGGCGCTGGCGGCGGCCCGTGAGCTGTTGGTGGCCAAGGCACGCAATGCCGGCATCGCAGTGCTGGCGATCCACAACTCGCACCACTTCGCGGCGCTGTGGCCGGATGTAGAGCCGTTCGCCGAAGAGGGCCTGGTGGCCCTGAGTGTGGTCAACAGCATGACCTGCGTGGTGCCGCATGGTGCACGCAAACCGCTGTTTGGCACCAACCCCATCGCCTTTGCCGCGCCGTGTGCCGAACATGATCCGATCGTCTTTGACATGGCCACCAGCGCCATGGCCCATGGCGATGTGCAGATCGCTGCACGGGCCGGCCAGCAGTTGCCCGAGGGCATGGGCGTAGATGCCAACGGCCAGCCGACCACCGACCCCAAGGCCATTCTCGAAGGCGGCGCCTTGCTGCCGTTTGGCGGGCACAAGGGGTCGGCATTGTCGATGATGGTCGAGCTGCTGGCGGCGGCGCTGACGGGCGGGAACTTCTCCTGGGAGTTCGACTGGTCCGGGCACCCTGGGGCCAAGACGCCCTGGACCGGGCAGTTGATCATCGTCATCGACCCGAGTAAGGCCGAAGGCGAGCGGTTTGCCCAGCGCAGCCGCGAGCTGGTGGAGCAGATGCAGGCCGTGGGCCTGACGCGGATGCCCGGGGAGCGGCGTTACCGCGAGCGCGAGGTGGCCGAGGAAGAGGGCGTGGCATTGACCGAGCAGGAACTGCAGGGCCTCAAGGCATTAGTTGCCTGAACCGGCCTCTTCGCGGGTAAACCCGCTCCCACAGGTTTGGCGTTGTGGGAGCGGGTTTACCCGCGAAAGGGCCGTTACAGGCAGCACGAATCTAGGGCTGTGCAATCTTGCATAGACAACCTGCACAATCGGTGATGTTCCTCCACCGCGACTCCGGGTATCCTCAGGGCAGCCATTCCGAACTGTCCTGATCCAAGGAGCTGCACGCTGTGTTCAAACATGTCGATGCCTATGCCGGCGACCCGATCCTCTCGCTGATGGAAACCTTCAAGGCCGATCCCCGCGCCGACAAGGTCAACCTGAGTATCGGCCTGTACTACGATGAAGCCGGCGTGGTGCCACAACTGGCGGCGGTGGATGCCGTCGAAAAACGCATCGCAGGCGTTGCTCACGAAGCGTCGCTGTACCTGCCGATGGAAGGCCTGGCCAGCTACCGCCAAGCCATCCAGGCACTGCTGTTCGGTGCCGATCACCCGGCCGTGACCGGCGGCCGCGTGGCCACCGTGCAGACCGTGGGTGGTTCTGGCGCACTGAAAGTGGGTGCCGACTTCCTCAAGCGCTACTTCCCGCAGTCCGAAGTCTGGGTCAGCAACCCGACTTGGGACAACCACCGCGCCATCTTCGAAGGTGCCGGGTTCAAGGTGAATACCTACCCGTACTTCGACCAGGTCAGCCGTGGCGTCGACTTCGACGGCATGTTGGCAACCCTGCAGACCCTGCCGGCCAACAGCGTCGTGCTGCTGCACCCGTGCTGCCACAACCCGACCGGCGCCGACCTGGACCAGAACCAGTGGCAGCAGGTGGTGGAGGTGGTCAAGGCACGTCAGTTGATCCCGTTCCTCGACATCGCCTACCAAGGCTTCGGCGAAGGCCTGGTGGAAGACGCCTACGCCATCCGTGAAATGGCCCGTGCCGGCGTACCGTGCCTGGTCAGCAACTCGTTCTCGAAGATCTTCTCGCTGTATGGCGAGCGGGTTGGGGGCCTGTCGGTGGTCTGCGACGATGACGCCACCGCGCAGAGCGTGCTCGGCCAGCTCAAGGCTACCGTGCGCCGCAACTACTCCAGCCCACCCAACTTCGGTGCCCAACTGGTCGCCGGCGTACTGGGCGATGCCGCGCTCAATGCCCAATGGGCGGCAGAAGTCGAAGTGATGCGTAAACGCATCCTGGACATGCGTCAGGCGTTGGTCGATGCGCTGGCCACGCTGCTGCCAGGCCAGGACTTCCAGTTCTTCCTGCGTCAACGCGGCATGTTCAGCTACACCGGTTTCAGCGTTGAGCAGGTGCGTCGCCTGCGTGACGAGTTCGGCGTTTACCTGATCGACAGCGGCCGGGTATGCATGTCCGGCCTGCGTCCGGCCAACCTGCAACGGGTTGCCGAGGCGTTCGCCGCCGTTCAGAAGTGATGTGATAGGGGCCGCTTCGCGCAACAGCTGTAGGAGCGGCCTTGCGCCGCGAATGGGGCGCGAAGCGGCCCCCGGTTTCACCCAGTTGTCATGACAAGTGCAACCGTCCCTCGGACGGGGCTTCGCAACCGCCCACTTTCAGTGCACAATCGCGCCCCTCTTTTTTGGTTGGGGAGCGCGAAGCGTCTGGTTCGCCATTCCCAGCCCTGTTGCAGTCTTGCGAGTGGAGCTACACCCGGAATGAATGAGCAGGCCCCAAGCGTCGAACGGCGCTATGAAGAATCGACCCCAGCAGCCTTGGGCAGCTGGGCACGTCAAGACACCACCTGGATGCTGGGCCTGTTCGGCACCGCCATCGGCGCAGGTACTTTATTCCTGCCCATCAATGCTGGCCTCGGTGGCTTCTGGCCGCTGATCATCCTGGCCGTGCTGGCCTTCCCGATGACTTACTTCGCCCACCGTGGCCTGACCCGTTTCGTCCTCTCCGGGCGCAAGGGCGGGGACATCACCGAAGTGGTCGAGGAACATTTCGGCATTACCGCCGGTGCATTGATCACCGTGCTGTACTTCTTCGCCATCTTCCCGATCCTGCTTATCTATAGCGTGGCACTGACCAACACCGTCACCAGCTTCATGGAGCACCAGCTGCACATGACGCCGCCGCCGCGGGCGATCCTGTCGTTCGTGCTGATCCTGGGCCTGCTGGCCATCGTGCGCTGCGGTGAGCAGGCCACGGTCAAGGTCATGAGCCTGCTGGTCTACCCGTTCATCGTGGCCCTGGCGCTGTTGGGCCTGTACCTGGTACCGCACTGGACCGGTGGTATTCTCGACAGCGCCACCCAGCTGCCGTCGGGCTCGGCCTTCCTGCACACCGTGTGGCTGGCGATTCCGGTGATGGTGTTCTCGTTCAACCACTCGCCGATCATCTCGGCGTTCGCGGTCGACCAGAAGCGCCGTTACGGCGAGCATGCCGATGAGCGCAGCGGCCAGATCCTCGCCCGCGCCCACCTGCTGATGGTGGCCATGGTGCTGTTCTTCGTCTTCAGCTGCGTGCTGACCCTCAGCAGCGCCCAGCTGGCTGAAGCCAAGGCACAGAACCTGTCGATCCTGTCGTACCTGGCCAACCACTTCAGCAACCCGACCATCGAGTTTGCCGCACCGCTGATTGCCTTCATTGCTATCGCCAAGTCGTTCCTGGGCCACTACATCGGTGCCAGTGAAGGCCTGAAAGGCATCATTGCCAAAACCGGCGCGCGCCCGGGCGCCAAAGCCCTGGACCGCGTGGTCGCTGCGCTGATGCTGGTGGTGTGCTGGATCGTCGCCACCCTCAACCCAAGCATTCTGGGCATGATCGAATCGCTGGGCGGCCCGATCATCGCGGTGCTGCTGTTCCTGATGCCGATGTACGCCATTCGCCGCGTGCCTTCGATGCGCAAGTACAGTGGGGCGATGTCCAACGTGTTCGTGGTCGCGGTTGGCGTGGTTGCGCTGACGTCGGTGGTTTACGGCTTGCTGAGCTGATCCACCGCCCGTGACAAGCAATGCCCAGGTCGCCTGTTGCGACCTGGGCATTTTTTTGTCCACAAGAATTGTCTGGCAATAAAACAATTTTTGCTTCACCCATAGGCACCCGGCCGCCTTCATGCTTAACTCGGTGTCCTTTTCAAACCCCGCATAAGGATTTCGTCCATGGCTCAAGTGACTCTCAAAGGCAACCCGGTTCAGGTCAAGGGCAACCTGCCGCAAGCCGGTGCTAAGGCGCCAGCCTTCTCGCTGGTGGGTGAAGGCCTGGCTGACAAGTCGCTGCAGGACTACGCCGGCAAGCGCAAGGTGCTGAACATCTTCCCGAGCGTCGACACCCCAACCTGTGCCACGTCGGTGCGCAAGTTCAATGCCCAGGCCAACGATGTAGCCAACACCGTGGTGCTGTGCATCTCCGCCGACCTGCCATTCGCCCAGGCGCGCTTCTGCGGTGCCGAAGGCCTGGAGAACGTGAAGAACCTGTCGACCCTGCGTGGCGCCGAGTTCCTCGAGAACTACGGTGTGGCCATCGCCGACGGCCCGCTGGCTGGCCTGGCTGCACGTGCAGTGGTCGTGCTGGACGAAAACGACAACGTGCTGCACAGCGAGCTGGTCGGTGAAATCGCTGACGAGCCGAACTACGAGGCTGCGCTGGCTGTTCTGAAATAAAGGCAGGTCGGGCCGGTGGGTTTACCTGTTCCGGCCCTTTCGCGGGTAAACCCGCTCCCACAGGATGGCCACTGGTCTTAGAAACAGTGGTAATCCTGTGGGAGCTGGTCGGTGAAATCGCTGACGAGCCGAACTACGAGGCTGCGCTGGCTGTTTTGAAATAAAGGCAGGTCGGGCCGGTGGGTTTACCTGTTCCGGCCCTTTCGCGGGTAAACCCGCTCCCACAGGATGGCCACTGGTCTTAGAAACAGTGGTAATCCTGTGGGAGCGGGTTTACCCGCGAAGAGGCCGGCAGAGGCAACGGAACTCCAGCCCCGCCCACCGCTCCAAGCAACACCCTGTAACGGCCCGGAACGATTTCCGGGCCGTTTTCGTTTAAAGTTCAGTGTTTTGGCAACGTCAGGCAAAGGTAAACCTCTGGTAAAGGGCCTTTGCTAAAACGATGCCAGTGCTTATCGTTCAACCCTCCCAAGTCGTCACTCCGAACAAGGTTCGTTCAACCCATGCAAGCGTCTAATTCCCGTTCCCCCCGTCGCTGGCTCGTCGGCCTGCTGATCCTGCTGCTGGTGGCCTTGCTGGCCTGGTGGCTGTGGCCCGCATCGCCTGCACATAAAGAAGCCAGCAGCGGGCGCATGGGCAAAGGCGGGCGCCCAGGTTTCGGGGCCTCCAGCGACCCTGTGCCGGTGCGTGTCGAGCCGGTTCGGGTGGGCGATTTCCCGCTGTACTACAAGGCGCTGGGCACGGTCACCGCGACCAATACCGTGAACGTTCGCAGCCGTGTGGCCGGTGAGCTGGTCAAGATCCACTTCAAGGAAGGCCAACAGGTCAAGGCTGGTGAACTGCTGGCCGAGATCGACCCTCGCAGCTACCGCATCGCCTTGCAGCAGGCCGAAGGCACCCTGGCGCAGAACCAGGCACAGCTGAAAAACGCCCAGGTCGACCTGGCGCGCTATAAAGGCCTGTATGCCGAGGACAGCATCGCCAAGCAGACCCTCGACACCGCAGAAGCCCAGGTCGCGCAATTCCAAGGCCTGGTCAAGACCAACCAGGCACAGGTCAGCGATGCGCGCCTGAACCTCGATTTCACCCAGATCCGCTCGCCGATCAATGGCCGGGTAGGCCTGCGCCAGCTCGACCTGGGCAACCTGGTGGCTGCCAACGACGCTACCGCGCTGGTGGTCATCACCCAGACCGAGCCGATCAACGTCGCGTTCACCCTGCCAGAAACCGAACTGAGCACCGTCCTGGAACGCTACCGCAGCGGTGCCAGCCTGCCGGTCGAGGCGTGGGACCGCAGCGACAGCAAGCTGCAGTCCACCGGGGTACTGGGCAGTATCGACAACCAGATCGACACCACCACCGGCACCCTCAAGTTCAAGGGCCGCTTCGAGAACAAGGACCTGGCGCTGTTCCCCAACCAGTTCGTCAATGTGCGCCTGTTGGCCGACACCCTCAAACAGGTGGTGCTGGCCCCGGCCGCGGCTATCCAGTTTGGCAACGATGGCACCTTTGCCTATGTGGTCAACGCCCAGAACACCGTCAATATCCGCAAGCTCAAGGTTGGCGCCAGCGATGGCGAGAACAGCGTGATCGTTGAAGGCCTGGCTGCCGGCGATCGCCTGGTGCTGGAAGGCACCGATCGCCTGCGTGAAGGCACCAAGGTAGAGGTGGTCGAAGACAGCTCGCAGGTGCCAACCACCCCGGGCCAGCACCTGCAGGGCCAGGACGCCAAGGGCTCGGCCCAAGCCGGTGAAGCAGGCAAGGCGGGCGCATGAACCTCTCGCGCCTGTTCATCCTGCGCCCGGTCGCCACCACGCTGAGCATGCTGGCCATCGTCCTGGCCGGCCTGATTGCCTACAAGCTGCTGCCGGTCTCGGCGCTGCCGCAGGTCGACTACCCGACCATCCGGGTCATGACCCTGTACCCAGGGGCCAGCCCGCAAGTCATGACCAGTGCGGTCACCGCGCCGCTGGAACGCCAGTTCGGGCAGATGCCGGGGCTGACCCAGATGGCCTCGACCAGCTCCGGCGGGGCGTCGGTGCTGACGTTGCGTTTCAGCCTCGACATGAACATGGATGTTGCCGAGCAACAGGTGCAGGCCGCGATCAACGCTGCCAGCAACTTGCTGCCCAGCGACTTGCCGGCGCCACCGGTCTACAACAAGGTCAACCCGGCCGACACGCCGGTGCTGACCTTGGCCATCTCCTCCAAGACCATGCCGCTGCCCAAGCTCAACGACCTGGTCGACACCCGCGTGGCCCAGAAGCTTGCCCAGATCAGTGGCGTGGGCATGGTCAGCATCGCTGGCGGCCAGCGCCAGGCGGTACGTATCAAGGTCAACGTCGATGCATTGGCCGCCAACGGCCTCAACCTCGAGGACGTGCGGACGCTGATCGGGGCGTCCAACGTCAACCAGCCCAAGGGCAACTTCGATGGCCCGACCCGGGTGTCGATGCTCGATGCCAACGATCAACTGCGTTCCCCCGCGGAATACGCCAACCTGATCCTGTCCTATAACAACGGCGCGCCGCTGCGCCTGAAGGACGTCGCCGAGATCGTCGATGGTGCCGAAAACGAGCGCCTCGCGGCCTGGGCCAACGAAAACCAGGCGGTGTTGCTGAATATCCAGCGCCAGCCGGGCGCCAACGTCATCGAGGTGGTCGACCGGATCAAGGAACTGCTCCCCTCGATCACCGACAACCTGCCTGCCGGCCTGGACGTGTCGGTACTGACCGACCGCACCCAGACCATCCGCGCCGCGGTCAAGGACGTGCAGCACGAGCTGCTGATCGCCATCGTCCTGGTGGTCATGGTCACCTTTGTGTTCCTGCGCCGTTTCAGCGCCACCATCATCCCCTCGATCGCCGTACCGCTGTCGTTGATCGGCACCTTTGGCGTGATGTACCTGGCCGGGTTCTCGGTCAATAACCTGACCCTGATGGCCCTGACCATCGCCACCGGCTTCGTGGTGGATGACGCCATCGTCATGCTGGAGAACATCTCCCGCCACATCGAAGAAGGCGAAACGCCGATGCAGGCCGCGCTCAAGGGCGCCCGGCAGATTGGCTTCACCCTCATATCGCTGACTTTCTCGCTGATCGCGGTCCTGATTCCGCTGCTGTTCATGGCCGACGTGGTCGGCCGCCTGTTCCGCGAGTTCGCCATCACCCTGGCGGTGGCGATTCTGATTTCCCTGGTCGTGTCGTTGACCCTCACGCCCATGATGTGCGCGCGGTTGCTCAAACGTGAGCCCAAGGAAGAAGAGCAGGGCCGTTTCTACCGCGCCAGCGGCGCCTGGATCGACTGGCTCATCGAACACTACGGCCGTGGCCTGCAGTGGGTGCTCAAACACCAGCCGCTGACCCTGCTGGTGGCCGTGGCCAGCCTGGGGCTCACCGTGGTCCTGTACATCGCCGTGCCCAAGGGCTTCTTCCCGGTGCAAGACACCGGCGTCATCCAGGGTATTTCCGAGGCGCCACAGTCGACTTCGTTCGCCGCCATGAGCGAACGCCAGCAGTCGCTGAGCAAGGTGATCCTGCAGGACCCGGCGGTGCAGAGCCTGTCGTCCTACATCGGCGTGGATGGCGACAATGCCACGCTCAACAGCGGGCGCCTGCTGATCAACCTCAAGCCGCACGGCGAGCGGGATGTGACCGCTGGCGAGGTCATCAGCCGCCTGCAGCCGCAGCTCGACAAGCTGGTGGGTATCCGCCTGTTCATGCAACCGGTGCAGGACTTGAGTATCGAGGACCGGGTCAGCCGCACCCAGTACCAGTTCAGCCTGTCGTCACCTGACGCCGACCTGCTGGCGCAGTGGAGCGGCAAGCTGGTGCAGGCGCTGCAACAGCGCCCAGAGCTTGCCGATGTGGCCAGCGACCTGCAGGACAAGGGCCTGCAGGTGTACCTGGTGATCGACCGCGACATGGCCAGCCGCCTGGGCATCTCGGTTTCGCAGATCACCAACGCCTTGTACGACGCCTTTGGCCAGCGGCAGATCTCGACCATCTACACCCAGGCCAGCCAGTACCGCGTGGTGCTGCAGTCGCAAGCCGCCGCCAGCATCGGCCCGCAGGCCCTGGAGTCGATCCACGTCAAGGCCACCGATGGCGGCCAGGTGCGGCTGTCGGCGTTGGCCCGTATCGAGCAGCGCCAGACGCAGTTGGCGATCTCGCACATCGGCCAGTTCCCGGCGGTGATGATGTCGTTCAACCTGGCCCATGGCGCGTCGCTGGGCGAGGCGGTCAAGGTGATCGAGCAGGTGCAGCAGGACATCGGCATGCCGATCGGCGTGCAGACCCGCTTCCAGGGCGCTGCAGAAGCCTTCCAGGCCTCGCTGTCGAGCACCTTGCTGCTGATTCTCGCCGCCGTGGTGACCATGTACATCGTGCTGGGTGTGCTCTACGAGAGCTACATCCACCCGGTGACCATTCTTTCGACCTTGCCCTCGGCGGCGGTGGGGGCCTTGCTGGCGCTGCTCATCAGTGGCAATGACCTGGGGATGATCGCCATCATCGGCATCATCCTGCTGATCGGCATCGTCAAGAAAAACGCGATCATGATGATCGACTTTGCCCTGGAAGCCGAGCGCAACCAGGGCATGAGCCCGCAGGACGCCATCTACCAGGCCGCATTGCTGCGTTTCCGGCCGATTCTGATGACGACCTTGGCCGCGCTGTTCGGCGCCGTGCCGCTGATGCTGGCGACCGGGTCCGGTGCCGAGCTGCGCCAGCCGCTGGGCCTGGTGATGGTGGGCGGGCTGTTGGTCAGCCAGGTGCTGACACTGTTCACCACGCCGGTCATCTACCTGTACTTCGACCGCCTGGCCCGTCGCTGGCGCCCGGCCACTGATGCCAAGCAGGCTGAGGCATGAACCTGTCCGGACCGTTTATTCGTCGCCCGGTGGCGACGATGCTGCTGAGCCTGGCGATCATGTTACTGGGCGGCGTCAGCTTCGGCCTGTTGCCGGTTGCGCCGCTGCCGCAGATGGACTTCCCGGTGATCGTGGTGCAGGCCAACCTGTCCGGCGCCAGCCCTGAGGTGATGGCCGCCACGGTGGCCACGCCTTTGGAACGCAAGCTGGGCAGTATCGCGGGCGTCACTACGCTGACCAGTAGCTCTAACCAGGGCTCGACGCGGGTGGTCATCGGCTTCGAAATGGGCCGTGACATCGACGGTGCGGCACGTGAGGTGCAGGCGGCGATCAACGCCACCCGTAATCTGCTGCCCAGTGGCATGCGCAGCATGCCAACGTACAAGAAGATCAACCCCTCGCAGGCACCGATCATGGTGCTGTCGTTGACCTCTGACGTGCTGAAGAAAGGCCAGTTGTACGATTTGGCTGACACCATCCTGTCCCAGAGCCTGGCCCAGGTATCCGGGGTAGGGGAGGTGCAGATCGGCGGCAGTTCGCTGCCCGCCGTGCGCATCTCGGTGGAGCCGCAGTTGCTCAACCAGTACGGCTTGTCGCTGGACGAGGTACGTACCGCCGTGTCCAACGCCAACCAACGCCGGCCCATGGGCTTCGTCGAGGATGCCGAGCGCAGTTGGGAGGTGCGGGCGAATGACCAGTTGGAAACGGCGAAGGACTACGAGCCGGTAGTGATACGCCAGCAGAACGGCACCATCCTGCGCCTGTCCGACGTAGCCACCCTCACAGACAGCGTTGAAAACCGCTACAACAGCGGCTTCTTCAACGACCAGAGCGCGGTGTTGCTGGTGGTCAACCGCCAGACCGGCGCCAACATCATCGAGACGGTCGACCAGATCAAGTCGCAGTTGCCGGCGTTGCAGTCGTTGTTGCCAGCCAGCGTGCAGCTGAACGTGGCCATGGACCGCTCGCTGGTGATCAAGGCCACCCTCAAGGAGGCCGAGCACACGCTGCTGATCGCGGTAGGGCTGGTAATTTTGGTGGTTTACCTGTTCCTCGGCAGCCTGCGTGCCTCGTTGATCCCGAGCCTGGCAGTGCCGGTGTCGCTGGTAGGCACGTTCGCAGTCATGTATTTGTGCGGTTTCTCCCTCAACAACCTGTCGCTGATGGCGCTGATCCTGGCCACGGGCCTGGTGGTGGACGACGCCATTGTGGTGCTGGAGAACATCTCCCGGCACATCGAGGACGGCCAGCCGCCGATGCGTGCGGCGTTCCTCGGTGCCAAGGAAGTGGGCTTCACGCTGCTGTCGATGAACGTTTCGTTGGTGGCGGTGTTCGTCTCCATTCTGTTCATGGGGGGTATCGTACGTAGCCTGTTCCAGGAGTTTTCCATCACCCTGGCGGCTGCAATCATTGTCTCGCTGGTGGTCTCGCTGACCCTCACGCCGATGCTCTGCGCCCGTTGGCTGAAACCGCACCAGGCCGAACAGAGCCGCCTGCAGCGCTGGAGCGACAAGGTTCACCAGCGCATGGTCAACGGCTATGACCGCAGCCTCGGCTGGGTGCTACGGCACAAGCGCCTGACCTTGCTGAGCCTGCTGGCCACCATCGGTATCAACATCGCGTTGTATGTGGTGGTGCCCAAGACGCTGATGCCGCAGCAGGACACCGGCCAATTGATTGGCTTTATCCGTGGTGACGATGGCCTGTCGTTCAGCGTGATGCAGCCGAAGATGGAAACCTACCGCCGCGCCTTGCTGGCCGACCCTGCGGTACAGAGCGTTGCTGGCTTCATCGGCGGCAACAGTGGCACCAACAATGCGATGGTGATTGTGCGCCTGAAACCGATCAGCGAGCGCAAGATGGATGCCCAGAAGGTGATCGAGCGCCTGCGCAAAGAGATGCCCAAGGTGCCCGGCGGGCGGCTGTTCCTGATGGCCGACCAGGACCTGCAGTTAGGTGGCGGTGGGCGTGACCAGACGTCGTCGCAGTACCTCTATACCTTGCAGAGTGGCGACCTGGCGGCCCTTCGCGAGTGGTTCCCGAAAGTGGTCGCGGCGGTGCGCGCATTGCCCGAACTGACCGCCATCGACGCCCGTGATGGCGCGGGTACCCCGCAGGTTACCCTGGTGGTCGACCGTGATCAGGCCAAGCGCCTGGGCATCGACATGGACATGGTGACCACGGTGCTCAACAACGCCTACAGCCAGCGGCAGATCTCGACCATCTACGACAGCCTCAACCAGTACCAAGTGGTGCTGGAGATCAACCCGAAATATGCCTGGGACCCGAGTACGCTGGAACAGGTACAGGTGATCACCAGCGACGGTGCCCGCGTGCCGTTGTCGACCATCGCCCACTACGAAAACAGCTTGGCCAATGACCGAGTCAGCCACGAAGGGCAGTTCGCTTCCGAAGACATCGCCTTCGACGTCGCCGAAGGCTACAGCCCCGACCAAGCCATGGCTGCAGTGGAGCGGGCGGTGGCCAAGCTTGGCCTGCCCGAGGAAGTCATCGCCAAACTCGGTGGCACCGCCGACGCCTTTGCCAAGACCCAGGAAGGCCAGCCCTTCATGATTCTTGGCGCGCTGGTGCTGGTGTACCTGGTGCTGGGCATTCTGTATGAAAGCTACATTCACCCGCTGACCATTCTGTCGACCCTGCCGTCGGCCGGCGTCGGTGCCTTGCTGGCGCTCTACGTCACCGGAGGCGAGTTCAGCCTGATCTCGCTGCTGGGCCTGTTCTTGCTGATTGGCGTGGTGAAAAAGAACGCGATCCTGATGATCGACCTGGCCCTGCAGCTGGAGCGCCAACAAGGCCTGTCGCCGGAGGAATCGATCCGCCGCGCCTGCCTGCTGCGCCTGCGGCCGATCCTGATGACCACCCTGGCGGCCATCCTCGGCGCCTTGCCGTTGCTGGTGAGCCGTGCCGAGGGGGCGGAAATGCGCCAGCCTTTGGGCTTGACCATCATCGGCGGCCTGGTCTTCAGCCAGATCCTCACCCTTTATACGACGCCGGTGGTCTACCTGTACCTCGACCGCCTGCGTCACCGTTTCAACCATTGGCGCGGCGTGCGCACCGACGCCGCTCTGGAAACCCCGCTATGAATTTTGCCCAGACACCGCTTCACCGTGCCCTGCAGTCATTGACCCTGGGGCGTGGCTCGCGTCTGCTCGGCGCCAGTCTGTGCGTGGCGCTGCTCAGTGCCTGTACCCTGAGCCCGGACTACCACCGCCCCGAGCTGAGCACCCCGGCGCAGTACAAGCAGGCCGAGGGCTGGACCCAGGCAAAGCCCTCGGACGCGATCGCCCGTGGCGCCTGGTGGGAAGTCTACGGCGATGCCGGGCTCAATGCGCTGGTCGAAGAGCTCAACCGCAGCAACCAGACGGTTGCGCAGTCGGAGGCCCAGTACCGTCAGGCCCAGGCCCTGGTGCGCAGCAGCCGCGCCGCGCTGTTCCCCAGCCTGGACCTGAGCGCCAGCAAGAACCGCTCTGCCCAGGGTACTGGCAGCTCGAGTTCCAGCCTGTCGAACAACAGCAGCGGCATCCGTAACACCTACAACACCCAGCTCGGTGTGAGCTGGGAGATCGACCTGTGGGGCAAGCTGCGTGAGACATTGAACGCTAACGAAGCCAGTGCCGAAGCCAGTTTCGCTGACCTTGCCTCGATCCGCCTGAGCCAGCAGTCGGAGCTGGTGCAGAACTACCTGCAGTTGCGTGTGATCGACGAGCAGAAGCGCCTGTTGGAAGCGACCGTGGCCACCTACGAACGCTCGCTGCGCATGACTGAAAACCAGTACCGCGCCGGAGTGTCTGGCCCGGATGCGGTGGCGCAGGCGCGCACGCAGCTGAAAAGCACCCAGGCGGATCTGATCGACCTGATCTGGCAGCGTGCGCAGTTCGAAAATGCCATTGCCGTGTTGCTGGGCAAGGCCCCGGCGAATTTTGCCCTGGCAGACAGCAAGACGATCCCGGCGCTGCCGCAAATTCCAGTGACGTTGCCCTCGCAGTTGCTCGAACGCCGCCCGGACATTGCCTCGGCCGAGCGCAATGTGATGGCAGCCAATGCCAATATCGGCGTATCGCGGGCCGCTTACTTCCCCGACCTGAGCCTGAGCATGAGTGGCGGGTATTCCAGCAGCAGCTTCAGCAACTGGATCGAACTGCCGAACCGTTACTGGTCGGTAGGGCCTTCGCTGGCCATGACCTTGTTCGATGCGGGCAAGCGCAGCGCCGAGGTGGACCGCACCGTGGCGGTGTACGACCAGACCGTGGCGCAGTACCGCCAGACCGTGCTGGATGGCTTCAAGGAAGTGGAGAACTTCCTGGTGCAACTGAAGGTGTACGGCGATGAAGCGGTGGTGCGTCAGGAGGCCCTGGACGCGGCGCGTGAGTCGCTGCGCCTGACTGAAAATCAGTACCGTGCAGGGCTGATAGGCTACCTGGATGTGGTGAACGTGCAGACCACCGCGCTGAGCAACGAGCGCAGTGTGCTGAACCTGCTGCAGGGGCGGTTGGTGGCCAGTGTGCAACTGATTGCCGCGCTGGGCGGCGGCTGGGATGCCGAGCAGGCGTTTGCCGAACAGGAGTGATGGCCGGCCATTCATGCTGGGCTATAAGCGCACTTCGTGGACTCATGCCTCGATCACTGTCGGCGTAGCCTTGTGCTGCGAAGAGGCCCTTACGGCTACTACATCTTTGCCAGGCATACGGGCCTCTTCGCAGCACAAGGCTGCTCCTACAAAGACGTGCGCATGACTGGGCTTTGGCAGCCGCTGAGTCTTACGTGCGGGCCTTGAGGATCACGAACTTCGCATTGAACATCGGAGTTTAGCCCTTCCTTGTAGGAGCAGCCTTGTGCTGCGAAGAGGCCCTTACGGCTACTACATCTTTGCCAGGCATACGGGCCTCTTCGCAGCACAAGGCTGCTCCTACAAAGACGTGCGCATGACTGGGCTTTGGCAGCCGCTGAGTCTTACGTGCGGGCCTTGAGGATTACGAACTTCGCATTGAACATAGGGGTTTAGCCCTTCCTTGTAGGAGCAGCCTTGTGCTGCGAAGAGGCCCTAACGGCTAATACATCGCTACCAGGCATACGGGCCTCTTCGCAGCGCAAGGTACGTATGCCCAGCCGTGGCATCCCAGCACTTGGATCCATTCCCATTCGCAAAAACCCCGTGCGTTTCGCCAAAGCTTGAGTACAATCGTCAGCTTTTTCCGGGCCCCCTGGCCCGTCGCTGGAACTCCCAATGCTGACCGGTAGCTACTCCTCTTCGCTGGTGTTGATTTCGCTGTGCGTGGCGATCCTGGCGTCCTACACCGCCCTTGACCTGACCGGCCGTATCGCGACGGCCAAGGGCAGGGCTGTGCACCTGTGGATGGGGGGAGGTGCGTTGGCCATGGGGGTCGGCGTGTGGTCGATGCACTTCATCGGCATGCTCGCGTTCAGCCTACCCATCGACCTGGGCTACGACCTCGGGTTGACTGCGTTTTCTCTGTTGATCGCCGTGCTGTCGTCAGGCTTTGCCTTGTGGCTGGTGAGCCAGCCGAGCCTGCCCTGGCTGCAACTGGGCTTTGGCGCGTTGATCATGGGCGCGGGCATCAGTTGCATGCACTACACCGGCATGGCCGCCCTGCGCATGCTGCCGGGCATCGACTATGACCCTGCGCTGTTCGGCGCCTCGCTGATGATTGCCGTGGGCGCCTCGGCAGCGGCGTTGTGGATCGCGTTCCGCTTGCGCAAGCACACCCCTTACGTCCGGCAGATTCGTGGCCTGGCAGCAGTGATCATGGGGATGGCCATCGTCGGTATGCACTACACCGGCATGGCCGCAGCCAATTTCCCCGAGGGCAGTTTCTGTGGTGCGCTGGCCAGTGGGCTGCAAGGCGACGGGCTGGTCTACCTGGTGTTGATCACCACCCTGGCAGTGCTGGCGGTAGCTTTGTTGACCTCGGTACTGGACGCACGCCTCGAAGCGCGCACGGCGGAACTGGCCCGTTCGCTGACCCTGGCCAACCAGGAACTGACCCAGCTGGCCCTGCACGACACACTTACCGACCTGCCCAACCGCACCTTGTTGGCCGACCGCATCGAGCAAGCCATCGCCAAGGTGGCGGAGCAGGGCGGTTGTTTTGCGCTGATGTTCATCGACCTGGATGGCTTCAAACCGGTCAACGATGCCTTTGGTCACCACGTCGGCGACTTGCTGCTCAAGGCCGTGGCGGCGCGCCTGCGCGGCCATTTGCACAGCCAGGACACGCTGGCGCGCATTGGCGGCGACGAGTTCGTGCTGCTGGTGGAGTTGCAGGAGCCCAACGATGCCATGGATGTGGCGGTCAAGCAGGTCAACCTGGTGTCGCGGCCGTTCCGCGTCGCCGAGCATGATTTGCAGCTCACGGCCAGCCTGGGGATCGTCTTGTACCCCGGCAATGGCCAGGATCAGCACGAGTTGCTGCGCAATGCCGATGCCGCGATGTACCACGCCAAAAGCGCCGGTAAAAACGGCTACAGCTTCTTCGACGTGTCGATGAACAGCAATGCCCGGCAGCAACTGCAGTTGCTGCAGGACCTGCGCCAAGCCCTGGAGCAGCGCCAGTTCCGCCTGCACTACCAGCCCAAGTTCGATGCCCAGGCCTGCCAGCCGATCGGTGCCGAAGCGCTGCTGCGCTGGGAGCACCCACAGCAGGGCCTGTTGCTGCCTGACCGTTTTATTGGCCTGGCGGAAAAAACCGGCCTGATCATCCCGATTGGCGAGTGGGTGCTCGACGAAGCCTGCCGGCAGATGCGCCAGTGGCTGGACCAGGGCCACCAGGGGTGGCGTATGGCAGTCAACCTGTCGGCCATCCAGTTTTGCCATGCGGGGCTGGTCGACAGCGTGGCCCGGGCCCTGCGCGAAAACGGCCTGCCGGCCAACTGCCTGACCCTGGAGATTACCGAGACCACCGCCATGCATGATGCCGATGCCAGCCTGACAGTGTTGCAGCGCCTGTCCGACATGGGCGTGGACCTGTCCATCGATGACTTCGGCACGGGCTATTCCAGCCTTATGTACCTGAAGCGACTGCCGGCCAACGAACTGAAGATCGACCGGGGGTTTGTGCGTGACCTGGAGCAGGACAGCGATGACGCCGCGATCGTCTCGGCGATTGTCGCACTCGGCCAGGCGCTGGGCTTGCGCATCGTTGCCGAAGGGGTAGAGACGGACAAGCAGCAAGACTTCCTCACCCGCCTGGGGTGCGATTCGCTGCAGGGTTATCTGCTCGGGCAACCGGTGCCGGCCGAGCAATTCATGGGCAAATTGCAGGCCATGCGGGAGACGCCCGAGGTGGCAGTCTAGCCTGCGTCGCGCAGGGCGAAGACGGGTACGAAGGCGTCCATCTCAGCCTCGACCGCTTCAATGATGCGCTCGACATCCGCAGCGGCCATGATCGCAGCGCAGGGGATGCCTGCGATGGCCAGCAAGGTTTCTCCGGTGGCGCGGTCGAACAGGCGCGCGATCATGCTGCGCGGTGCATCCATGCTGGCTTCGAAGCCGAGCGGGTGGAAATGCCAGCGCATCACCTGGCAGGCGTTCGGGAACGTCATTTTGTTCATGCCAGCCTCCTTGTCCGTACCTGGACGCGGTGAGCGGGAGGCCGCGTGCACGGCCGCCGGGAATGTAACCATAGCACCTGCCACGCCATTGCCCAGGGTGGGAATACGCCGGAATCGTGGAGGTTTGACCCAGGTCACATTGCTGTTAAGGCCGCCATCCACCGGCAGCTCGCCTGGCAAACGTTTTCCTTGCGGGGTGCCGCAGGTCACGGCCGCATTTACCGCACAGGGTTTTCGGACGAGCGGTGCGTGCTACCCCAGCAGGCCGGCCGCAATGTTGATGGTGAACCCCAGAATGGCGGTGTTGAACACGAACCCTACCACTGAATGTGCCAGCACCACCCGGCGTAACCCCCTGCCAGCGACGCCGACATCGGACGTTTGCACCGCCACACTGATAGTGAACGAGAAGTAGTGAAAGTCCCAGTAATCCGGGTTGCGCTCGCCATCGGCGAAGCGCAGCGGGGGCTCATGGTTCTGGCCGGTATAGAACAGCCGGGCGTAGTGCAGGCTGAAGATGCAGCCGATCAACAGCCAGGAGCCGGCCACGGTCAATCCGGTGTACAGGTAGTGCAGGGCCAGGGCGCTGCCTTGCAGGCCGCGGCTGGAGACCAGTTGCAAGGTGATCGCGGCCAGGCTGGCGATGGCAGCGATGCAGACGGTGAGCAGGACCAGGCCGGCGTTCTCATCCTCGACCTGGGCAACTTTGCGGACCTTTTCCGGGTTGGCGCTCCAGGTAAGCCACAGGACCAGCAGCAGGTAGAGCCAGACGCCGAGGTTCCAGCCGACCAGAATGTGCTGGACCGTGTCACCGGCAGGGATCAGCCAGGCGCCGATAATGCCGACCAAGGTGGCGAACGTGAGGCGAGGGTGGGTACGTGTAAGGCGGTGAAAAGCCATGGGGCCTCGTTGCCGGGGAGTGGTGGCTAATACTCTAGACCATCGCCAGGTGCTGGCGGCTTTCATCGCGTCGCCCGTCGCGCGGCGTTGCAACTCTCAGTACACTGCACGTTCCAACACCAACATTCGTTGAACTCGAGGTTTCTGCATGACGCTCAGTCCTTTGGCAGGCAAGCCGGCTCCGGCCAGCGTGCTGGTCGATATCCCCCGACTGCTCACCGCTTACTACACCGGCCGCCCCGATGCTGGCGTGGTGGCCCAACGGGTGGCCTTCGGCACCTCGGGGCACCGAGGCACCTCGCTGGAGCTGAGTTTCAACGAGTACCACGTACTGGCCATTACCCAGGCCATCTGCCTGTACCGCCAGGAGAAGGGCATCGATGGCCCGCTGTTCATTGGCGCCGACACCCATGCGCTGTCGGCACCGGCCACGGCCAGTGCCCTGGAAGTGCTGGCGGCCAATGGCGTGCAGGTGATGCTGTCCAAAGACGACGAGTACACGCCGACCCCAGCGGTATCCCACGCCATCCTGTGCTACAACCGTGGCCGCGAGCAGGGCCTGGCCGATGGCATCGTCATCACGCCGTCGCACAACCCGCCGCAAAGCGGTGGCTTCAAGTACAACCCGCCCAATGGCGGCCCAGCCGACAGCGACGTGACCAAGTGGGTCGAGGCCAAGGCCAACGAGCTGCTGGCTGCGAACCTGGCTGGCGTCAAACGCATGGACCATGCCCAGGCTCTGAAGGCTGCCACCACGCACCGCCACGACTACGTGAGCCACTACGTGGCAGACCTGGGCAATGTCATCGACTTCGACGTGATTCGCAGCGCCAACCTGCGCCTGGGCGTCGACCCGCTGGGCGGCGCCGGGGTTAACTACTGGTCGGCGATTGCCGAGCATTACAAGCTGAACCTGGAAGTGGTCAACAGCGAGGTCGACCCGACCTTCCGCTTCATGACCGTCGACTGGGACGGCCAGATCCGCATGGACCCATCCTCGCCCTACGCCATGCAGGGCCTCATCGGCCTGCGCGAGCGCTTTGACGTGGCCTTTGCCTGCGACCCGGACCACGACCGCCACGGCATCGTCACCCCGGATGGCCTGCTGCAGCCGAACAACTACCTGGCCGTGGCCATCGACTACCTGTTCCGCCACCGCCCGCAATGGCGCAGCGACGCAGCCGTGGGCAAGACCGTGGTGTCCAGTGGCCTGATCGACCGCGTTACCGAGCGCCTGGGCCGTAAATTGTTCGAAGTGCCGGTGGGCTTCAAGTTCTTCGCCCAGGGCCTGTTCGACGGGTCGTTGGGCTTTGGTGGCGAGGAGAGCGCGGGGGCTTCGTTCCTGCGGCGCGATGGGTCGGTCTGGGCCACTGACAAGGACGGTTTGATCCCGGCCTTGCTGGCCGCCGAGATGACCGCACGCACCGGTCGCAACCCGAGCCAGGCTTATGCCGACCTGACCGCAGCACTGGGCAAGCCGTACGCCACGCGCGTCGAGGCCAAGGCGGATGCTCGGCAGAAGGCGTTGTTGAGCAAGCTGGCACCTGAGCAGGTCAAATCGACAGAGCTTGCTGGTGAGCCAATCGTGCAGATCCTCAGCCATGCGCCGGGTAACGGCCAGGCGATTGGCGGGTTGAAAGTGATGACCGCCAACGGCTGGTTTGCCGCACGGCCGTCGGGCACCGAGGACATCTACAAGATCTACGCCGAAAGCTTTATCGACGAGGCGCACCTGCAGCGCCTGGTGCAGGAAGCGCAGGTGTTGGTGGACGCGGCGATCGCCTGATTGTACTCAAGGGGCTGCCTTGCAGCCCATCGCCGGGCGGCCCCGGTTCATCAAGGGGTTGGCAACGCGAACCCCTCGATCCCCCGCCCCAGCTTCAGGGCCTGCGCATGCAGCACCTGCATCAGGTGCAGCGCCGAGTGCGAAGGTGGCTCGAAGCGCGAATAGACGACACTGATGTCGAAGTGGATTTCGTCGGCCAGGGGGACCACCGTCAAGCCGCTGTCCTGCGCCACGAACTCGTCGATCAAGCTAATGCCCATGCCTTGCTTGACCAAGGCCACAGCTTCGTTGGCATTGGTGAACGACAACAGCGACTCCAACTGCAGCCCGCGCTGGTGGATGTGTTCGGCCAGCAATTTGCCGAACGGCATGTCGGGCCTGAACAGCAGCAGGGCATGGCCTTGCAGTTGCTCCAGCGCCAGGGACGGATGCCGCGCCAAGGCATGCTCCGGCGGCATCACCACCACCATGCGCCCGCGCATGAACGCGCGTGAATGCAGGTGATCGTGGATCACCGGCAAGGCGGCAATCGACAGGTCGACCTTCTTCGACAGGATCTGGTTCGGCATCTCACCCATCAACGAGGTCTGCCACTCGATGTTCAGCGAGGGTGACTCACGCTTGAGTTGGGCCAGCGCAATCGGGATGACCACGGTCGACAGCGAGGCGCTGCACGAGATGCGCAGGTTACGGTGGCCGCCACTGCCCAGTGACAACGCACATTCATTGACCTCCAGCGCAGCCTGATACACCCGCTCGACTTCGCGGTACAGAATCTGCGCTTCGTGGGTCGGCACCAGGCGGTTGTTGATGCGCTCGAACAAGCGGTACGCCAGCCGCCCCTCGATGTACTGGATCAATTTGCTCACGGCCGGCTGCGACACGTAGAGCATCTTCGCCGCCGCGCTGATCGAGCCCGTCAACATCACCGCACGAAACACTTCCATGTGCCGCAGTTTGAACACCAGGTTGCGGGCTTCCGAGCCGTCATGGTCGAGGGGCATAAGCATTACCTTTGGTTATGGTCTTCGCCATCTGGGTATGAGCGCAGACGCCGGGCACGCAGTATCTTGAAGCCTGCCGAGTCGCCTTCGCGGCGCACAATAACAAGATCTGCAGGCAAGCGCAGCGGCGCTTGACGGGAGTGTTGCGTGAACATCTTCGATGAACCCAAGATCGATTGCCATAACCATTTGTTTGATCCCGCGCGCTTTCCCTACCACCCCGACGCGCCTTACGCCCCGTCCGGGCAGGAGGTCGCCACCCTTGAGCAATTCAACCGGGTGATGGACGCCTATGGCGTGCAGCATGCCTTGCTGGTGGGGCCGAACAGTGGCTACCACACCGACAATAGCTGCCTGCTGAGCGCGCTCGCCACTGGGCAGGGGCGTTTCAAGGGGGTGGCGGTGGTTAGCCCTGACATCACCCTGGATGCGCTGGCTACGTTGCAGGCGCAAGGGGTGGTCGGGGTGGCCTTCAACCCGGCGTTGTACGGTGTGGCGAGCCTGGATGCAGCCGACGGGTTGTTCGGCAAGCTCGCCGAGCTCGACCTGTTTGCGCAGATTCAGGTGTGCGAAGACCAGTTGCTGGCGCTGCGCGGGCTGCTTGAGCGCACGTCGGCGCGCGTGTTGATCGACCATTGCGGCCGCCCGGAGGTGAGCGCCGGTATTCACCAACCGGGTTTCCAGGCCTTGTTGCGGTTGGCCGCGAGCGGCCGGGCCAGCGTCAAGCTGTCCGGCATGCAGAAGTTCGCCTCGGCCGATGCGCTGCAGGCGCAGAGCAGTGCCTACGTTCATGCACTGCTCGAAGCGTTTGGCCCACAGGCCTGCGTGTGGGGCTCCGATTGGCCGTTCATTCGCCAGCGCTCGCGGGTGGACTACGGGCCGCTGCTGAAACTGGCCGAGCAACTGATGCCAGATGCGCAACTGCGCCGCACCGTCATGTGGGACACGCCGCGACGTCTGTTCGGTTTTGCCTAGCGCACCGCCCTTTGCCATTCCAATAACAAGAGAGCAACCGTCATGAACACTGAACAGAACCTCGGCGTGGGGGCGTTCGACACGCCTGCACGCCTGCAACAACGTACCCGCACCCGCTTCATGATTCTGGCGCTGATCTCCGGCGGCACGATGATCAACTACCTCGACCGCAGCGTGATGGGCATAGCGGCGCCTAGCATCAGTGCCGACCTGGGCCTTAACGCCGCGATGATGGGCGTGATCTTCTCGGCGTTTTCCTGGACCTACGCGGCGGCCCAGATCCCCGGCGGGATCCTCATCGACCGGCTGGGCACCAAGTTCACGTACTGGTTGGCCTTGACGCTGTGGTCGCTGTTCACCGGCCTGCAAGGGTTGGCCCAGGGCTTTCTGTCGCTGTTGGGCATGCGTTTTCTGGTGGGGGTGACCGAAGCGCCGTGCTTCCCCACCAACAGCCGCGTGGTGGCGACCTGGTTCCCACAGAGTGAGCGGGCCAGGGCGACTGGCATCTACACCTTTGCCGAGTACACGGGGCTGGCGTTTCTTACGCCGCTGCTGTTCTGGGTACTGCACGCCTACGGCTGGCGTTTTCTGCTGATGGCGGTCGGGCTGATGGGCATCCTTTACGGCCTGGTCTGGTGGCGCAAGTACCATGAACCGCACCAGTCCACCACGGCGAACAAAGCCGAACTCGACTACATCGCAGCTGGCGGTGGCGTGGTCGACGGTGGCCAGAAAGCCACGGTATTCCGCTGGTCGCAGATCCCGGCTCTGCTCAAGCACCGCAACATGCTGGGCATCTGCCTGGGGCAGTTTGCCTGCAACTCGACCAACGTGTTCTTCCTGACCTGGTTCCCGACCTACCTGGTCACCGAGCGGCACATGCCGTGGCTGAAGGTTGGCTGGGTCGCGGTGCTGCCGTTCATCGCCGCCTCGCTGGGCACCCTGGTCGGTGGCTGGTTGTCCGATGCCTTGCTGCGCCGCGGCTACTCCCTGAACGTGGCGCGCAAGCTGCCAGTGATTGCCGGCCTGCTCACCGCGTCGGTGATCGTGCTGGCCAACTATGTCGAGTCCGACGCGCTGGTAATCGCCATTCTCTGCATCGCCTACTTCGCCCAAGGCATGTCGGCGCTGGCCTGGATGATCGTTTCCGACATCGCGCCAAAGGGCCTGCTGGGCTTGAGCGGTGGCCTGTTCAACCTGTTCGCCAACGCGGCGGGCATCGTCACCCCGTTGACCATCGGCATCATCGTTTCGATGACCGGGTCGTTCGTCTGGGCCTTGGCCTTCGTGTCGTCGATCACCGTCCTCGGTGCCCTGTGTTACCTGTTCATGGTGAGCGACCTGCGTCGTCTGCCAGACATCCCTAACCTCGAAAATGGAGCAAAGCAATGAGCCAATACCTGCAAGGGCAGACTGCAATCGTCACCGGCGGCATGCGTGGCATCGGCCTGGGGATTGCACAGCGGCTGCACGCCGCAGGTGCCCACGTGGTGATCTGGGACTTGGCGGTCGATGGCTGGGACACAGCCGAAAACGGCTTTGAGCCGGTGCTGCGCCAGTCTGTCGATGTTTCATCATTGGCGTCGGTGGAAGCGGCATTTGCCGACGTGCTTGCACACGTCGGGCAGGTCGAGATCCTGGTCAACAACGCCGGTATCAATGGCCCAGTGGTACCCGCCTGGGAATACCCGCCAGCGGCCTGGGACAAGGTCATCGCCATTGACCTGAACGGAGTGTTCTATTGCTGCCGCACCGCCATCCCGCACATGCGCGAGCGCGGCTACGGACGCATCGTCAACGTCGCCTCGATGGCGGGCAAGGATGGCGTGCAGTACATCTCGGCGTACTCGGCGGCCAAAGCAGGCGTGATCGCCTTCACCAAGGCCGCAGCCAAGGAGCTGGCGCAGGATGGCGTGCTGCTCAACTGCGTGGCGCCGGCGATGGTAGAAACGCCGCTGATGGCCGAAATGACCCCGGAGCACATCGCAGCGAGCAAGGCCAAAATCCCCATGGGGCGCTTCCTGAAGGTCGAGGAAATCGCCAACATGGTGAGCTGGATCGCCGGGCCAGAGTGCAGTTTCACCACCGGCTTCGTGTTCGACCTCAGTGGCGGGAGGGCGACCTATTGAGAGGCCTGGGCGTCGCTCACCTGACGGCACTGGACCTGGCGCCAGCCGTGCTGGTGCGCGAGGCGAGCCGTGCCGGCTTCAGCGCGGTGGGGCTGCGCCTGCATCCGGTGATGCCGGGTGCGCTGGCCTACCCGGTAACGGCGGGCAGCCTGGCGCTGCGTGAGCTCAAGGCGGTGATGGCGGGTGAGGGCGTGCGGGTCGCTGATATCGAGTTCGTGTCATTGACGCCCGAGGTGGTGGTCGCCGATTACGAGCCTTTGCTGGCGGCAGGTGCGGAGCTGGGGGCGGTCAGCCTGACGGTGTCGGGCGATGATGCCGATGTCGCGCGGCTGACCGGGCATTTCGCGGCCTTGTGCGAGCTGGCAGGGGGTTATGGCGTGCGCGTGGACCTTGAATTCATGCGCTGGCGGCCGGTGGCGAACGTGCACCAGGCCTATACCGTGGTGGCAGGGGCGGGGCAGGACAACAGCAGCGTGCTGGTCGATGCCCTGCACCTGTTTCGCGCTGGCGCAGCGGTAGCGGACCTTGCCGGAATCGACCCGCGTTACTTGCGCGCCGTGCAGTTGTGCGATGCCCCACTGCAGGCACCACCCGACAGCGGCATCATCCAGGAAGCGCGCGAGGGCAGGCAGTTGCCTGGCCACGGGCAACTGCCGTTGGCGCAGTTGCTCGCAGCCTTGCCCCGCGACATCAGCCTCAGCGTCGAGGTGCCGTCTGCCCACTTGCACGGGGCAGAGCGGCTAAGGGCAGCTGCGCGAGTCACGCAGGCCTGGCTGAGCGGGGTGCCGGCAGGTCAGGCCTGATCCGGCACCACGGCGATTACATCGATTTCCATCAACCACTCGGCCTGGGCCAGGCCCGCCACCACCAGCCCGGTGGAGATCGGGAACACGCCTTTGAGCCATTTGCCGACTTCCTTGTACACCGGCTCGCGGAAGCGCGGGTCGGTGATGTAGGTGGTGGTCTTGACGATGTGCGAAAGGTCCGAGCCGGCCTCCTCAAGCAGTTGCTTGACGTTTTTCATCGCCTGTTCAGCTTGTGCCCGAGGGTCGCCCAGGCCTACCAGGCGCCCTTCGAAGTCAGTACCCACCTGGCCGCGTACGTAGATGGTGTTGCCGGCGCGCACCGCCTGGCACAGGTCGTTGTCCAGGGTCTGATTAGGGTAGGTGACCTTGGTGTTGAACATGCGGATACGGGTATGGGTTGGCATCAGTGGGCTCCGAGGGTGCTGACGTTGCTGATCGTGGGTTGTTGTTGCTCATCCGCGGCACGTTGCTCGCTGTCGCGGTAGGCCAGGTAGGTCCGTTGCGTGGCGATGTGCCCGGCGACGTGCTTGGCGTCGTGCCACACGCCCCAGATGAACGACGAGCCGCGGCGTGACAGCCAGGGCAGGCCGAGGAAGTACACACCGGGTTCGCGGGCAACACCGCGTTGGTGTTGTGGCTTGCCGTTGGCGTCGAAGGTGTCGACCTGCAACCAGCTGAAGTCCACGCCGTAGCCGGTGGCCCAGATGATGGTGCTGACGCCGGCCTGGGCCAGGTCGAGTGTGTGCAGCGGGTTGCTCAGGCACTCAGGGTCGGGCAGTTGCTTGCGCGCCTCCGGCTCTTCAGGCAGGTCCAGGCCATTGCGTTCGATGTAGGCATCGGCGGCATCGAGCAGGGCCAGGTAGTTTTCGTCGCCACGGCGGATGTTGTCTGCCAGGTTGTCCTGGAAGGTGGCAATGCCATCGGCGAACGATTGGGTCAGGCCGACCAGGGTCATGCCTTGGTGGGCGAGGGCGCGGAAGTCCACGGTGTGGCCGCCGCGTGCGCCGCTGACAGCAATGGTCACGTGCTCGCGGCCAGGCTTGGCGATTTCTGCGTCCCACTCGCCCAGTACACCCAGCCACCAGCAGAAGTCGCGGTTGCGGTAGGCCCGCGGCGGGCGGTCATGGGCACCGACCGACAGGTACACCTGGCGCCCGGCGCGCATCAGTTCTTCGGCAATCTGCACGCCCGAAGAACCGGCGCCCACCACCAGCACGGCGCCGGCGGGCAGCTGCTCGGGGTTGTAGTAGGCGGCGGAGTGGATCTGGTGCAGGCGCTCGTCCTTTGGCGCGATGGCCGGGATCACCGGGCGCTGGAACGGGCCAGTGGCAGCAACCACGCGGTTGGCGCGGATCACGCCCTCGTTGGTTTCGATGGTGAAGCCTGGGCGATCGCTGTTGCGCACCACCTTCTTCACCTCGATGCCGGTGCGCACCGGCAGGTTGTACTTGCGCACGTACTGTTCGAAGTAGTCGGCAACCTGATCCTTGCCAGCGAAGGCATCGGCGTCGAGGTTGAATTCCAGCCCAGGGAAGCGGTCGTGCCAGACCGGACCGTTGGCGACCAGCGAGTCCCAGCGGCCCGTACGCCAGGCTTCGGCGATGCGCTTGCGCTCCAGCACCAGGTGCGGCACGCCGAGCTTGTTCAGGTGTTCGCTCATGGCCACGCCGGCTTGGCCGGCGCCGACGACGAGGGTGTCGATTTCGAGGTTGTTCAAAGTCATGTCCGAGCCCTTTATCAGGCGGTTTTTGTCAGGTCGGTTTGGAGGACCGCCGTTGCCTGGGGCCAGACTAGGGACGCTGCGCAAATGGCGAAAATAGTATTTAGCTAGGGCTTGCCGATAAAACGGCGAAGGCCTTGATTCATAGGGCTTGCCGCGGTGCTTGAGGGGGATTTTTGATGCCGTTCGGGGTGGTGCGGGCGGCCTTAGTTTTTTCCTCTTCAAGCCCTCGGAAAAAGGTGGTTTCGCGCGCTGGAGGGTTCCACCCAGAATGCCCTGCATCGGACAGAACAACAGGAACCATCACATGACTTTCTCCATCATCGGTCGTTGCCAGGAAACCGGCCAAGTCGGTATCGCCATCAGCTCGTCGAGCATCGCGGTCGGGGCGCGTTGCCCCTGGGTGCGCGCAGGTGTGGGGGCGGTCGCAACGCAGAACATCACCTTGCCGGCATTGGGGCCGCAGTTGCTCGATGTGCTGGAGCAGGGCCAGTTGCCGCCGGCAGCTGCACTAGACAGGGTGCTCAACGCCAATGGCTGGAGCGAATACCGCCAGGTCACCGTGATCGACAGCCAGGGCCAGGTCGCGTTGTTCACCGGCAAGCAGGCGCTTGGGGTGCACAATGCCGTGGCCGGCGAGCAGTGCGCTGCTGCGGGTAACTTGCTGGCGTCCAAGCAAGTGATCGAGGCCATGGTGCACGCGTTTGAACAGGCCGGCGGGCACCTGGCCGATCGCCTGTTGGCGGCCATGCAGGCGGCGATGGCGGCCGGGGGTGAGGCAGGGCCGGTGCATTCCGCAGCGCTGAAGATTGCCGGCGAGCTGACCTGGCCGCTGGTGGACCTGCGCGTCGACTGGGCCGATGAAGACCCGATTGGCCAGCTCGATGGCCTGTGGCAAGCCTATCGCCCGCAGATGCAAGACTACGTGACCCGCGCCCTCGACCCGACCGCCGCGCCAAGCTACGGAGTGCCGGGCAATGAATGAGCGCACCAGCCGCGCGTTGCTTGCCCGGCTGATCGGTTTTGCCACGGTCAGCCGCGATTCCAACCTCGCGCTGATCGGTTTCATCCGTGACTACCTGGCGGACCTCGGCGTGGAATGCGAGTTGTTCCATAACGCCGAGGGCACCAAGGCCAACCTGTTTGCCACCCTCGGCCCGCAGGACGTTGGCGGTGTAGTGCTTTCGGGGCACACCGATGTGGTGCCGGTTGACGGCCAGGCCTGGACGGTCGAGCCGTTTGCCTTGAGTGAGCGGGAGGGGCGCCTGTATGGGCGGGGTACTGCGGACATGAAGGGCTTCATCGCCTCTGTCCTGGCAGCGGTCCCCGCGTTTCTCGCGCAGCCTTTGCGTATTCCGCTGCACCTGGCGTTCTCCTATGACGAAGAAGTGGGTTGCCTGGGGGTACGCTCGATGCTTGCGGCGCTTGCGCAGCGCCCACACAAGCCGCGGTTGTGCCTGATCGGCGAGCCGACCGAGCTCAAGCCAGTGCTGGGGCACAAGGGTAAGCTGGCAATGCGTTGCCAGGTGCACGGTGCTGCCTGCCACTCGGCTTATGCGCCTTATGGGGTGAACGCCATCGAGTACGCCGCGCGATTGATCGGCAAGCTGGGCGAGATCGGTGATGGTTTGGCGCAGCCTGAGCACCATGACACGCGTTTCGATCCGCCGTTTTCCACGGTACAGACCGGCGTGATCAAAGGTGGCAGGGCGTTGAACATCGTGCCCGAGGAATGCGAATTCGACTTCGAGGTGCGCGCATTGCCAGGGTTCGACGCTCAGGGGGTGGCTGACCAGTTGCAGGGCTACGCCGAGGCTGAGTTGCTGCCGCGCATGCGCGCCGTCAACCAGGGCGCCGATATTCGCCTTGAGGCGCTGAGTGCTTACCCGGGGCTGGCCACGCCGGCTGACAGCGAAGCGGCACGTTTGGTCGCCTTGCTCAGTGGTTCAGCGGCGTTCGGCACGGTCGCGTTTGGTACTGAAGGCGGCTTGTTCGACCAGGCCGGGATCCCGACGGTGGTCTGCGGGCCGGGGAGCATGGAGCAAGGGCACAAACCGGACGAGTTTGTCAGTGTCGAGCAGTTGCAGGGGTGCGATGAGATGCTGCTGCGGCTGGTGGATTACCTGCGCGAAGGTTGAGTCATTTTTACCGGTTATGCATTCCTGGTAGGAGCAGCCTTGTGCTGCGAAGAGGCCCGTGACAGCAGAGAAAATTCACTGTGCTGTCACGGGCCTCTTCGCAGCACAAGGCTGCTCCTACAGGATGCGGGCAAGGCCGTAATGAATCAGAACGTCGCCTTGACCTGGAGGCCCACTACCAGCGCATTGTCGATATCCTTGCCCGAGAACGCACCCGGCTCGATGATGTACTGCACATCCGGGCGCAGGTTCAGCCATGGCGTGGCCTGGTAGCCGTAGCTCAGTTCAATCAACTGCTCGGCGCTGTCGATGTTCGGGAACTGCTGCCCTGCGTTGAACGCAGCGTCTTCCAGCACATCGCGGCTACGCGGGTTCGGCACGGCACGGCCATAGCCCAACGACAGGGTATCGCGCGGGCGGCCTTCGAACGGCTTGTACAGCACAACGCCGGTGCCATACCACTTGGTGAACGGCGAGGCGGCCTCACTCGATGCCGAGTATTGGCCAAAGGCGTGCAGGCTGCGGCCTGGCGAGCTTGGGTCACTCCACACGGCCTGGTCGATCAGCAGGTAATGGCCGCCGCGGCCGGACACTTCCTTGTCGCTGCCAATGCGTTTCACATCAGAGCTATCGTAGTAGTAGCCCAGCTTGTACTCACCTGGCAGCTCGCCTTGCAGTTTGTACACCAGCTCAACCGGTACCACGGTACCTGTGGTGTGCTTGGGCCCCAGGTGCCAGGCACGGCTGGAATTGCCGTTGCTCTCGGGGTCGACGTTGAAGGCCGCGACACGCAGCTGCCAGGACGGCGACAGGTCGTATTTCACCCGCACGCCCAGGTGGGCGTTGGGGTAGTTGGTCCAGCCGCTGCCGCCCGACATGTTCAGTGGGTGGCCACAGAAGCCGGCGTTCATGAAGTTGCACAGGATGCCACTGTCCAAGCCGCCGAGGTCGTTGCCCATGGCCATGTAGCCGAGCTTGACGTTCAAGGCCGGGGTGAACAGGGTGCGCTCGTAGCTCAGTTCAGTCAGGCGGGTGTACAGGCCACCGTAGTTTTCCTGGATCGGCAAGCGGTTGCCCACCAGGTCTTCCGAGGCGCTGTTGCCGCGACGGTCGTTGATGGTCAACTGCACCTTGCCGCCGTTTTCCAGGCCGTACAGTTTCGACAGGTCGAACTGCACGCCCAGCTTGAGGTTCTGCGAGTAGCGGGCCGAACGGTGCAGGCCACCGTGGGCGTTGTAGGCGGTTTCACCGCTGTAGTCGCCGGTGAACTTGACGCCGTCTTCTTCCAGCTGATGGCGCAGGCCGCCCCAGTCACCGGTCAGG
The DNA here is from genome assembly GCF_028895205.1 of Pseudomonas sp. ITEM 17296. Lineage (NCBI taxonomy): Bacteria > Pseudomonadati > Pseudomonadota > Gammaproteobacteria > Pseudomonadales > Pseudomonadaceae > Pseudomonas > Pseudomonas sp. ITEM 17296. Next base: position 79,308 of record NZ_WJRS01000011.1, read on the forward strand.
GTGTTGCGGGTCATCAGGTCGCCGTCGGCGAGGGCGGTGGTGCTGGCCAGGGCGAGCAGGAGGGGAGAAGTGATGCGAATTGCGGATGGCATTGCGGGGTCTCGGGTAGTGTTCTAGGGCCTCTTCGCGGGTGAACCCGCTCCTACAGGGCCTGCACCCTTTGCAAGTGCAGTGATCATCCTGTGGGAGCGGGTTCACCCGCGAAGCAGGCGACGCAGTCTTACGGCAGGGCGTAAGAAATCACATAGTCGCCACGGTCAGTCGACTGACGCGCGCCACCGGCGGTGATAACCACATACTGCTTGCCGGTTTTCGGCGAAACGTAGGTCATCGGGCCGCCCTGGCTGCCAACCGGCAGACGGGCCTTCCAGATTTCATTACCGTTGCTGCTGTCGTAGGCGCGCAGGTAGAAGTCCTGGGTGCCGGCGATGAACACCAGGCCGCCTTGGGTGGACAGTGTGCCGCCCAGGGTTGGCAAGCCAATCTTGATCGGCAGGTGCATGCGGATACCCAGCGGGCCGGTGTCCTCGACGGTGCCGACCGGGACCTGCCAGGCGATTTGGCGGGTCTTCATGTCAACCGCGGTCAGGGTGCCGAACGGCGGAGCCTGGCAAGGGATACCGGCGACCGACAGGAAGCGGTTCTTGTTCACGGCATACGGCGTGCCTTTGAGCGGTACGGCGCCCATGCCAGTGTTCAACGCTTCGCCACCGGAGGCCGCGTTGCCTTTGTTCTGCGAAGGGATCATCTGGATCCACAGGCCCAGACGCATGTCGTTGACGAAGATGAAGCCATGCACCGGGTCGGTGGAAATGCTGCCCCAGTTCATGCCGCCCAGCGAGCCTGGGAAACTCAGCGACAGGTCGGTGCCCGGCGCGGTGTATAGGCCGTCGTAGCGCATTTTCTTGAAGTCGATGCGGCACAGCAGCTGGTCATATGGGGTAGCGCCCCACATGTCCGACTCGGTCAGGGTCTGCGCGCCGATCTGCGGCATGCCCACCGATTTTGGTTGGGTCGGGGAGTACGGCTCGTTCGGGATGTTGCTCGGTTTGACCGGAACTTCGTCGACCTGGGTCAGCGGCTTGCCGGTTGCACGGTCAAGCACGTAAATCTGCCCGGCCTTGGTGCCGATCACCACCGCAGGCACGGTCTTGCCGTCATCCTTGGTGAAGTCGATCAGGCTTGGCTGCATTGGCAGGTCGAAGTCCCAGAGGTCGTTGTGAACGGTCTGGTACACCCACTTCTGGTTGCCGGTGGTGGCGTCCAGTGCCAGGACCGATGCACCGTAGGTGTGGTCCAGCTTGTTGCGCTCTACGCCATAGATGTCGGTGGACGACGAACCCATCGGCAAGAACACGGTGTTCATTGCCGGGTCGTAGGACATCGGGGCCCAGCTGTTCGGGGTGCTGCGCACGTAGGTGCTGCCGTCGGCCGGGGCGCTGCGGTCTTCCGGGTTGCCTGGGTCGAAGGCCCAGCGCATGGCCCCGGTGATGACGTCGAAGCCACGGATGACGCCGCCTGGCATGTCGGTCTGAACGTTATCGGCAACGCGGCCGCCCACCACCACGGTGGTACCGGCCATCAGTGGCGCGGACGACAGTTGGTAGAAGGAATCCGGCACATCGCCCAGGCCAGCCATGAGGTTGACCTGGCCGTTGTTGCCGAAGCCTTGGCAGAACTCACCGGTGTCGGCGTCGACGGCGATCAGGCGGCCGTCGATGGTGTTGGTCAGCAGGCGGCGCTGGCAGTTGGCACCGGCCGGGACAGTGGCCATGGTGATGGGCGAACTGTTCGGCTGGGTTGGTTGGGCCAACGGCGCGGTGGCGTCGAAGTAGGCCATGCCGCGGCAACGCTGCCAGACCTTGGACTGGGCGTTGATCTCGTTTTTCCACAGCTCTTTGCCGGTGTCGGCATCGAGGGCGATCAGGTTGTTGTGCGGGGTGCAGATGAACACCTTGTTGCCAACCTGCAGTGGGGTGAGTTGGTCCTCGGCACCGTTGCCGTCGCTGATGGCGACGTCACCGGTGTGGTAGGTCCAGGCCACCTTGAGCTTGTTGACGTTATCGCGGTTGATCTGGTCCAGCGCGGCGAAGCGGCTGCCACCTTCGGTGTTGCCGTAGTGGGCCCAGTCTTTCTGCTCTTTGCCGGCTTCGACCGGGGTCATGCCAGGGCCTTTGCCGGTCGGGGCGACGCTTGGGTGAGCAACGAACATGTTGCCTGCGGCAATGACCAGTGCCACCGCCATCACACCTGCGATGCCATACGCGCCACGGCCAGCGGTGCCGCCGTTGGCACGTACCAGCAGGGGGTAGACCAGCGCCACGACCATGCCGATTGCGCCGAACATGAACACGCGCGAGAACAGCGGCCAGAACACCAGGCCGGTGTCGATCACGGCCCAGATTGCGGTACCGATCAGGAACAGGGCATACAGCCAGGCACCGGCGACCTTGCGGCGGGCGATGAGGATACCGGCGATGGCCATGGCCAAGCCGCCGATCAGGAAGTACCAGGAGCCGCCTAGGCCGGCCAGCTTGATACCGCCGGCGGCCAGGAGCAGGCCGAGCAGGGCGACGATAACGCCCAGGCCGACCAGAATGAGGGTTGTGGCGCCAGAGGCGCGCGGTGTTTCTTTCATGCCAGGGATCTCAGCAGGTGGAATGGGCGCAGTTTAAGCCCTTAGCAAGCTAATTAACAAGTTAGTACAAAGTTTTGTGAGGCTGATTGTCGCAGGGTTGAACTTGCCAAGGTGTGGCCAAAAGTCTAGATCAGGCAGCGAAAAATGCAGTAAACAAAGCGTTCATGGCAGATATGGAATGAGTACTCATACTTTGGTCGAGTCGTCGAAAAGCAACGTCTGCAGGGGCCACGCTGCGCCAGCAGGCCCCGATTGGACCGTTCAACACCTATTCCGGCCAAGGGCTGGCGCTGCTGTAGAACACGGCCAGCCATACTGTCGCGATGCCCGGCGCGGTCCATTCCACACGGTGGCGATAATGCGCCGGTATATCGAGGCAGTCGCCGGGCTGCAGCAGCCGCGTATGGTTTTCATGCTCGAAGCGTAGGCCCGCGGCACCGCTCAGCAGCACGATCCACTCACCTTCGGCCTGGTCGTACCAGTACCCTGGCGGGCTGGATTGGCCGCTGGAAACAATGCGCTCGATGCGCACACCGGGGCGGCTGAGCAGTTCGTCGACGCGCTCGGCAGCGGTCGGGTCGCAGGGAGGCAAGGTGTTCAGCATGTTGAAGGGGGCCATCTGAAATCTCGTCAAAGGGAGGTGCTTCCACTATGGACGTGATTGCGGGGGCGCGCGCTTCTTGACCATCCCAGCGGTTTGTAGGACTGTTCCGAGCTTTAAAAGACGGAAGACACATGGACAAGCTGCTGGCCATGAAGATGTTCGCGGCGACGGTCGATGCCCAGGGTTTTTCCGCGGCCGCGCGCACGCTTGGCGTGGCGACCTCGTCGGTGACCCGCCTGGTCGATGCACTGGAGGCCGAGTTGGGGGCCACCTTGCTGAACCGCTCGACGCGCCAGGTCAGCCTGACCGAGGCGGGCGCCCGTTACTACGCGCGGGCCCGGGGCATTTTCGAAGCGCTGGATGAAGCCGATGCCAGTGTCGCTGACAGGGGCGAAGAACCGGTCGGTGTACTGCGGCTGTGCCTGCCGGTGGAGTTCGGCCGGCGGGTGATTGCGCCGCACCTGGGGCCCTTTCTGGCCAAACACCCGGCACTTGAGCTGGACATCGACCTGAGCGACCGCCTGGACGACTTGCTCGATGGCCGTTACGACCTGTCGATCCGGCTGGGCGACCCTGCGCCCAATGACGAGCTGGTGTGCCGCCCACTGGGCCGGTTCGAGCGTTGGCTGGTGGCCAGCCCGGGCTACCTGGCCGGGCGCGCAGCACTGGAGCACCCGCAGCAATTGCTGGAGCACGCCTGCCTGCGTTTTCGCTATGGGCAGAAGGCGCGCCCCTGGTGCATGACGCGGGGCCAGGAGGTGTTGGAACTGGACGTGAGCGGGCCGTTGCGCAGCGCCAACGCCGACCTGTTGCGCGAAACCGCGTTGGCCGGCAGCGGCATTGCCCTGCTGGCCGACTGGTTGGTGCGTGAGGACGTGGCCGATGGCACGCTGCAGCGCGTGTTCGGCGACTGGCAGGTCAGCCCCGGTACTGCCAATGACCGGATCAACGCGCTGTACTTGCCCAACCATCGCGGGTCGCGCCGCGTGAACGCCTTCATCACCTTTTGCGAAGGCCTGTTGGCGCACTGAGCCGCCAGCGTTGCGCAGGGTGCAAAGCCCTGTTGCGCGTCCGCCGGATTCTCGCCTGCGGCACGTCTGGGTAAGGTGTGTGGCATATTCCGTCCCTTCTCGAGGAGCATCGCATGAACCCCTCCCTAGCCGCAGAGCAGCCATCGGCCACTGGCCTGAGCCGGGCCTTGGTGACCCTGCTGGCGTTCTGCTGCGGCGCCATCGTTGCCAATATCTACTATGCCCAGCCCATCGTTGGGCTGATCGCCCCCGACCTGGGCCTGTCCACTGAACGGGCCAGCCTGATCGTTTCCCTGACCCAGCTGGGCTATGCCCTGGGCCTGCTGTTACTGGTACCGCTGGCCGACCTGCTGGAAAACCGCCGCCTGATGATCGCTACCGCAGTGCTGGCCTGCGTCAGCCTTCTGTTAGCTGGCACCAGCAGCAGTGGCCAAGGGCAGCTGTTTCTGGGCTATGCGCTGTTGATCGGGTTCAGTTCGGTCGCGGTGCAGATGCTGATCCCCCTGGCCGCGCACCTGGCCCCTGAACAACAGCGTGGCCGGGTGGTCGGCAACATCATGGGGGGGCTGCTGTTGGGCATTCTGCTGGCGCGGCCAGTGTCGAGCCTGGTAGCCGATCACTTCGGCTGGCGCACCGTGTTCATCGGCGCGGCGGGCGTGATGCTGGCAATCATCCTGTTGTTGGCGTTGACCCTGCCACGCCGAGTGCCGGAGCACAACGCCAGCTATGCCGGGCTGATGCTGTCGCTGGTCGCATTGCTGCGCCGTTACCCGGTGCTGCGTCAACGGTCGCTGTACCAGGCGTTGATGTTCGCTGCGTTCAGCTTGTACTGGACGGCTGTACCCCTCGCGTTGGCAGGGACGCATGGCCTGTCGCAGAGCCAGATCGCGCTGTTCGCCCTGGTAGGGGCGGTAGGGGCCGTGGCCGCGCCCATAGCCGGCCGCCTGGCCGATGCCGGACATGCCCGTGCAGGCTCCCTGGTGGCCTTGGTACTGGCGCCTGTGGCGCTACTGGTCGGGCTGACGGCACCGGGCTTCAGCGTGATCGGCCTTGGGCTGACCGGTGTGTTGCTGGACTTCGCGGTGCAGATGAACATGGTGATTGGCCAGCGCGAAGTCTATGCGCTGGACCCGGCAAGCCGCGGGCGCCTGAACGCGGTGTACATGACCAGTATCTTCCTGGGCGGGGCGCTGGGTTCGTCGGTGGCCAGTGCCGTGTTTGCCCAGTATGGTTGGCAGGGGGTTGCGCTGGTGGGTGCCGGGCTGCCGGGTTTGGCGCTGTTGGTGTTCCTCCTGCAAGGGCGCCGCGGCTGAGCTGAATCAGCGCCCCAGTGGCAACGCGACGCCGATCACTGCGAACAAGCTGCCACAGCAACGGTTGAACCCTTTGCCACCCTTGGCCAGCCAGGGCCGGATGCGAAACGCCAAACGCGCGAGCCCGTATTCGACCAGGAACTCCACGCTGGCAAAGGTCGCCGCCATCACCACGAACTGCATCAACAGCCCCCGCTGCGGGTCGAGGAACTGCGGCAGAAACGCACCGTAGAACAGCAACACCTTGGGGTTGGCCATGGCCGACAGCAGGCCCTGACGAAACAGGCCCGCATTGCCCAGGCTGCGGGCCCGCTGCGTCACTTCAAGGTGCAGCGCCGGGCTGCGCCACAGCTGGATACCCAGCCAGACCAGGTAAGCGCCGCCCACCCATTTGAGTATGCCAAGCACTGCTGCAGAGGTTTGCAGCAGGGCACTGAGGCCGAACATCGCCAGGGCGATCAAGGCACTGAAGCCAACTACCCCGCCAACGATGGTGAACAGCGTACGGCGTGCGCCATACAGCGCGCCGTGGGTCAACGCGAGCAAGCTGTTGGGGCCTGGAGTCAGCGACAGGCCGATGCTGGCCAGCAGGTAGATAAGCCAGGTGTCGAGTGCCATGGGGGAGTGCCTGATACGGTTGGAGAACGCCAGTCTAGGGCACAACGCGTTTTTTCAAAGGTATGATCTAGACATTCGATGGTCTGATCTGGACGCGCTCCCATGCCCCCTGATATCCGCCTGCTGATCCTGCCCCTGCCGGCGTTTGCCCTGCTGCCGTTCGGTGCATTTCTCGACAAGCTGCGTTTCAGCGCCGATGACGAAGACTACAGCCAGCAGCGCTATTGCAGCTGGACCCTGGCAGGCTTGACCCTCGACCCGGTGCCCGCGAGCAGTGGTGCGGTGGTGCAGGTGGAAGCCATTGCCGAACAGCTCGACATGGCCCATTACGACTACCTGGTGCTGTTCGGCGGCCGCAACGCCATGGCCACCGCTGAACTGGCACCGCGCTACAAGGCGTTGCTGAAGCGGGCTGCCAAGGCGGGTGTGAAGCTCGTGGCCGTCGACAACGCCGCCTTCCTCTTGGCCGCTTGCGGCCTGTTGGATGGGCATGACGTAGTGGTCCATTGGCGGCATGAAGCCGAGTTTCGAGCGACGTTCCCTCATCTGAAGGTACTGCGCGACCAGCTCTATCACATTCAAGGTGGGCGCATTACCTGCGCGGGAGGGACCGCGGCAATCGACCTGGCGGTAGAACTGCTGTCGCGTGCCTGTGGCCGGGCTCGGGCGCTGAAGGGCTTGGCCGACATGTTGGTGGACGAGACGCGCGACAGCCGCCATGCCTTGCGTTCGTTGGAGCCGGGGGGAGGGCACGGCCGAGCGGTGCAGCGTGCCCTGGCGTTGATGCGGCATCACTTGGGTTCACCGTTGTCGGTCGAACAGCTGGCGGCAGAGCTGTGCATCAGCCGGCGTCAGCTTGATCGTCAATTCCAGGCCAGCCACGGGATGAGCGCCAAGGCCTGGTGGCTGGAGATGCGCTTGCAGCAAGCGCGTTGGCGGTTGCTCAATTCCAGCCACGGCCTGGCGCAGATTGCCGACGAAGTGGGGTTGGGGGATGCCAGCCACCTGGGTAAATGCGTGCGGCGGCGCTTTGGTTGTACGGCACTGCAACTGCGCGGAGGTGCCGCTGTTGCCTGAGCGGCCGCATCGCCCCCCAGGCTGGTCTGGCTTTTACTGCGGTGTGCCAAACATCCCCGTCCAGTAGATCCCTGCATCACTCTTCGGGTCGACGGCATAGGCCGCCCCTAGCTCGCGATACTCCGGGTTCATCAGCGTCGCACAATGCCCAGGGCTGGCCAGCCAGGCATCGACCACCTTATGCGCAGTGTCGCGGCCTGCAGCGATGTTTTCGCCGATCTGCTGATACAAGTAGCCCGCCAGCTCGGCCCGATCGCCAGGGGTGCGGCCGTCGCGGTCGATATGGTCGAAAAAGTTCTGGTTGGCCATGGCCCGCGTATGGGTGGCGGCAACGCCGGCCAATACGGTGCTCCAGCTCAGCGCGGGCGCGGCGGCAAATGGCTGGCCGCCGCATTGGCGTGGCACCTTGCGCGCCGCGTTGATTTCTTGCAGCACCTTTTGCCCTTCAGCCTGCCAATCCCCCAGGCGGCTGCTGAGCAGCGGTCGGGCAAGGACGATGCGCCAGTCGCGACCTTCTTGGCTGACACCGATGTCGACGAACTGCGGGTCGAGCACCACCTGGCAGAAGCTCTCCTCGATGGCATGCATGGCCGCGCGCGCATCGCGCGGGCCCGAGAGGCTTATGGCCTGCACGTTGACCATCGGGTAGGCCGCGCGGGACATGGCCTGTTGCAAGTCGCGGGTGCCCTCGGGCGACAGCGCCAGGCGGGTGTCGCTGTTGAGGGGCGGCAGCTCCAGCGACGCCTCGCCACCACAGGGCTGGGCCTTGCTGCGGTAGACGTTGATCGATTCGATCAGTTGCGCCTCCTCGCCGGTGACGGCCAAGGCACCGGTCGAGACGACCAGGCCCAGCGACAAGGCGGCAACAGATGACAGGACGCGCATGTGAATCTCCCTATGACTGGCAGCGTCGGGGTAAGCGCTGCTCATCCTACACAAGCACAGGGTTTTTGGCCCAGTCCCGTGCAAAGCAATACAAACGACGGCAGTCGTTGCAGGCGGCATAAGAGGAAGTAGACCACTGGGCGTGCAAAAAGTGCGATCACTTGGTAATTATTCGTAACTTCAGCTGGAAACAATTCGTAATCGCGATTAATTTATGCCCTCCACCCCACGTTGCCAGGAAGGCGTCCATCCGATACCCAGGAGCCTTTCATGGCACGACCCCTTCATTATCAATCGACCTTTCTCGCTGTCTGCTGTTCCGTTGCGGTTACTGCACAGGCGGCTGATGGCGTGATCCAGCTGGATGCCACTGCTATCGACGCCGAGTCTGCCAAGGTCAAGGGCGAACTCCCGCAAGCCTTTGCCGGTGGGCAGGTCGCGCGGGGCGGGCAGATGGGCGTGCTGGGCAATCAGGACATGATGGACGTGCCGTTCACCATGACCAGCTACACCGCGCAATTGATCGAGGACCAGCAGGCCGAGGATATCGGCGATGTGCTGCTCAACGACCCGTCCGTGCGCCAGTCGTTTGGCTTCGGCAACCAGTCGCAGGTTTTCGTCATCCGCGGGTTGCCACTCAGCGGTGATGATGTGGCGTTCAATGGCCTGTATGGCGTGTTGCCCAGGCAGATGATCTCAACCGATGCGGTAGAGCGGGTCGAGGTGTTCAAGGGGCCCAACGCCTTCCTTAACGGCGCCAGCCCGACCGGAACCGGCCTGGGTGGCAACGTCAACTTGCAGCCCAAGCGTGCCGGCGATGTGCCGACCCGTCGCTACACCCAAGACATCAGCAGCGACGGCCGCGTTGGCGAACACCTGGACATCGGCCAGCGTTTCGGTGAAGACAACCGCTTTGGCGTACGCCTGAACCTGTCGCAACGTGAAGGCGAAACCGCAGTCGACGACCAGGATCAACGCAGCAAGCTGTTCATTGCCGGCCTTGACTACCGGGGCGACAACTTCCGCCTGTCTACCGACTTCGGCTACCAGAAGCAGCGCGTCAACCACCTGCGTAACTCGGTGCGCCTGGGGGCCGGCCTTACTGATATCCCGCGGGCGCCGGATGCCGACCACAACTATGGCCAGGACTGGGCCTGGACTGAAACCGAAGACACGTTCGGCATGGCCCGGGGCGACTACGACTTCAACGACAATTGGAGCGGCTACCTGGCCGGTGGCGTCAAGCACACCCATGAGAACGGCTTCTACGGCACGCCGATCCTGACCAACGCCGCCACGGGCGACGCCACCATCGCCGGTTCGAAAATCCCCCACAATGAAGACAACACCACCTTCATGGGCGGCATCAACGGCCGCGTGCAGACCGGCCCGGTCAGCCATCAGCTGAACATCGGTGCGGCCAGCATCTGGACCCAGCAAGAAAATGCGTTCGTCTTCTACAACGCGCAGGCCACCAACCTCTATCACACTGACCCGTTGCCCAAGCCCACCACCCCAACCTTTACCGGTGGCAAGTTGGACGACCCTGGGGTGACCGGCAAGACGCGCAACCGCAGCATTGCCGTGTCCGATACGCTGGGCCTGTTCGACGATAGCCTGCTGGTCACGGTGGGGGTGAGGCGCCAGCAATTGCGGGTCGAAGGGTATGCCTATGACGGCGAGGGCGCGGACCTTGGGCGCAACGCGTTCTACGACGAGTCGGTGACCACGCCTGTCTACGGCATCGTGTACAAGCTCAACCCGTCGATCTCGCTGTACGCCAACCGCATCGAGGGCCTGGCGCAGGGCGCTACGGCGTCGGGGCAGGTCATCAACGCCGGGGAAGTGTTCCCACCCGCCAAGACCAAGCAGGTCGAAGCAGGGGTCAAGCTCGACTACCAGACCTTCGGTGCCAACCTGGCGCTGTTCCGTATCGAGCGGCCCACCGATGGCTTTGTTCAGGGCAATGTATTCGTCCAGGACGGCGAGCAGGTAAACAAGGGTATCGAGCTGAGCGTGTTCGGCGAGCCGCTGCAGGGGCTGCGCCTGATGGCCGGCGGCACCCGTATGGACACAGAACTGAAAAACACCCAGAACGGTACCAATGATGGCAACCATGCGGTCGGTGTTCCGACCTTCCAGCTCAACGCCAGCGTCGACTGGGACGTGCCTGGCCTGCAAGGCGTAGCACTTAATGCCCGCATGCTGCGCACCGGTGGCCAGTACGCCAACCCGGCCAACACGCTCACCCTGCCAACCTGGAACCGATTCGATGTAGGCGCACGTTACCGGTTCAAGGTGCAGCAGAAAGAGGTCACCTTGCGGGTGAACGTGGAGAACCTCACCGACAAGAACTATTGGGCCTCGGCCAACGGCGGCTACCTGACCCAAGGCGACCCGCGCCTGGTCAAGTTCTCCGGCTCGATAGACTTCTGACGCTCACTGTAGGAGCAGCCTTGTGCTGCGAAGAGGCCGGTGAAAGCAGCGAAGATTCAGTGTGCTTTCACCGGCCTCTTCGCAGCACAAGGCTGCTCCTACACCCAAACACCCACACACGTCAGCGGGCCAGCGCCTGGTTAGGCTTGTAGAACAGAAAATGCGTGGTCTCGGCGGTCTTGCGGTAGGCCTTGGCCCAATCCGGGTGCACATTGCGGTCGTGGAAGTACAGCGCACCGTCGGTAGGGTCCTTGAGCTGCTGGTTGAGCGCCTTGCGCGCAATCTCTTTGGCGATGTCGTAACGCTGCGCTTCCTCGACCTGGTCCGAGCGCCCGTCACACCACCAGGAAAACTGGCACGCCTTGGTTTCCACGCCTTGTTTGACGACGCCACAAATGGTGTCCGGGAAGCCATCATGCCCCAGGCGGTTGAGCACGACACTGGCCACCGCCGTCATGTCCTTTTCGTTGGCCCCCTTGGCTTCCCAATAGATGGTGCGGGCCAGGCAGGTGATGCTGTCGTCCAGCGGCGATTGGCCTGCCGGGTCGACTGCTTTCACTTCGCCTGGGGTGATGGTTTCGGCCTTTTTCGGCGGCGGGGCGTCCTCGACCACCTTTTCTTCAAGGACTTCGGCCTTGTCCTCGGCGACCGCGGCCTTGGCCGTGTCTGCGGCGTGCAATGGGCCTGCAAGCAGGGCCGAGGTCAAGCCGATTACCATCCACGAGAGGCGCATGGCCGAGCTTCCGATCGCTGAGTTGATTCAGAGTCTAGCCAAGCGTAAGCATTAGCACCAAAGGAAGGGTTGCGGCGGCTACCACGGTCTGCAGAGCGATGATGGTGGCCATCAGCGGTGCGTTGCCGCCCATCTGCCGGGCCATCACATAGGACGAGGACGCCGTAGGCAAGGCCTGGAACAGCACGGCCACGACTGCCGCCTGCCCACCCAGGCCGAGCACACGGCACAGGCCCCAGGTCGTCAGCGGCATGATCAGGAACTTGAACGCCGAGGCGGCCATCAACGGGCGCACCTGGCGGCCGACGCTGGCACCGCCCAAGGCTGCGCCCACGCACAGCAGGCCCAAGGGCAGGGCGGCCTGGCCGAGCGCCTTGACCGTCGGTTCAAGCCCTGCCGGCAAGCCCAGCCCTGTGACCCGCAGCAGCAGGCCACCTGCGCAGCCAACGATCAGCGGGTTGGCGAAGATCGCCCGCAGTACCGTGGCCGGTGAGCTGTGGCGTGCGCTGAAACGGGCGAACACCAGTACGCACAGCAGGTTGACCAAGGGCACGATGGCGGCGTTGGCAACTGCCGCCAAGGCAATGCCAGCACTGCCATAGATGCCCGCCGCCAGGGTTGCGCCGATGTAGTTGTTGAAGCGAATGCCACCCTGGAACACCGAGGTGAAATCGGCACCGTCATGGTTCACCGCGCCTTGGTACAGCACCAGCAGCAAGGCGCCGAGCAGGGTCGACAGCATCAGCACTGCGACCATGCCCAGTATCGGTACCCCGTCGAGGTTGGCGGTGGCCAGGCCATGCAGGAACAGCGACGGCAGCAGCACGTAATAGCTCAGGCGTTCGGCACCGGGCCAGAAGGTATCGGCCAGAAAGCCGCGCACACGCAGAAAGGTGCCCAGGGCGATCAGCAGGATGATGGGTAGCAGTGTGGTCAGCAGCAGGTGGAGCATGGTCGGCGTTCCGTCGTCGGGTACCGCTACAGACTACGGGGGCGCTTTGGTTTGTAAAAACGTTGTTTTCTTCAGTGACCGTTGAGAATAACTGCACGGTTGCTGCGATTTAGGCGTCCAGGGCCGTCTTTAGCACCGCACTCAGGTGGCGCCGCTGGCTTTTCTCATGCTCCAGCAGCACCACCCGGCGCGTCAGTTGCGGTTCGCCAAACGGCAGGCAGGTCGCCGGCGGCAAGCGCTGCAGGTCCGCGTCGGCCATGGGGATGATGGCCACGCCCAGGCCCATCACCGCCATGCTGGCCAGGGCTTCCTGGCTGTCCAGCTCCATTTGTTCGCTGACTTGCAGGTGCTGGCGGCGCAGCTCCTGTTCGATCTGCCGTCCGGCCCAGGCGCGTTTGTCGAAGCGCAGGAACGGTTGGCTGGCCAGCAGCTCGGGCACGCTCTGGCCAGCCAGGTCGGGGCTGGCGATGGCCCAGAAGCGGTCAGCGAACAGGGGCGTGAAGACCAGGCTCTGCGGGTAAGGGCTGACCGGCTCGGTGGTGATCGCTGCATCGAGTTCGCCGTCTTCGACGCGCCGGGCCAATTCCGCCGACATGCCCGACGCGACACTGATGTGCAACTGCGGGTGGTGGGTCTTGATCCACAGCAGGGCTTTGGGCAAGCGCCGGGCCAGCACCGTGTGGATCGCCCCCAGGCGCAAGCGGCCACGTAGGCTCGGGCCACTGGCCAAGGCATCGGCCAGCTCGTCATAGGCGCCGAGGATGCTCTCGGCGCGCGCGACCGCCAACTGCCCGGCTTCGGTCAGCACGACTTGCCGTCGGCTGCGATCGAACAGGGTGACCTGCAGTTCGTCTTCGAGGGTCTTGATGTGCAGGCTCACGGCCGAAGGGGTGAGGCTGAGCAGGTCGGCGGCACGGGCGAAGGTGCCGTGGCGGGCGATGGTCACCAGGGTGCGCAGGGCTTTGAGGGACACGCGAAGGGGCTCCAGGGCTGAGCGGGCAGGCGTACATTGTCAGTGCGGGGCCGGTCGCCGGCAAGCCGGCATCTGCGTACTTCAACGCCCCGTGCGCCCATACGCCTGGCTGATGCGGTCAATCACCATGGCCAGCGCCACGATCGCCAACCCCGCCTCGACGCCCTGGCCGACGTTAAGGGTCTGGATCCCCGCCAGCACATCCTCACCCAGCCCGCGGGCGCCAATCATCGAAGCCACCACCACCATCGACAACGCCATCATCACCGACTGGTTGAGCCCGGCCATGATACTGGGCAGGGCCAGTGGCAGGGCGATGCGACGTAGCCGCTGCCAGCGGCTGGCACCCAGGCCGTGCGCAGCCTGCAACAAGGACGGGTCGATCTGCCGCAAGCCCAGTTCGGTCAGCCGCACCAGTGGCGGCAAGGCGTAGATCAGGGTGGCGAACACCGCCGGCACCTTGCCCAGGCCAAACAGCATCAGCACCGGGATCAGGTAGACGAAGGCCGGGAGTGTCTGCATCACATCCAGCACCGGCAGCAGTAGCCGTCGAGCCAGCGGGCGGGACGCCAGCAGAATGCCCAGCGGCACGCCAACCATCACGCACAAGCCCGTGCTGATCAGGACCAAGGCCAAGGTTTGCAACAGCTTGTCCCACAGCCCGAGCACGCCGATCAAGGCCAGCAGGGCCACCATCATCAGGCTGCGCAACAGGCTGCGGCTGGCATGCCAGGCGAGCAGCCCGACCACCAGCAACAGCGCCCACCAAGGCAACAGGCGCAGCAGGTTTTCCAGCCCCACCAGCAGTTGCAGCAGTTGATCCGAGAGGCTGCGCAAGTGGTCGCCGTAGTTCAACACCAGCCAGTCGACCAGTTGGTTGACGCGGCCCGCGAAGGAAAATTGCAGGGCTTCGGGAAAGCCGCCGCTCATAGGCTGCCCTCGACCTTGGCTGCGACCTGCGCAGGCAACCAGGCTTTCCACACGTCGCGGTTATCGCGCAAAAAGGCGAGGGCAGCCTGGTTGGGCGGGATGCGCTTTTCGCTCATCTCGGCCAGGGCGCTGTTGAGCCGATCGATCGGCAGGTCGACTTTTTCGAACACCGCCACCAGGTCCGGGTAGCCTTCTTTGAACGCCTTGGAAACGCCAATCGACAATTTGGCTGGCAGTGACTGGCTACCTTGCGGGTTGGGGTTGCTGGCATCTGTCAGGGTGGCCCAGGCCTTTTCATTGAAGGGCGGCTCTTGCAAGCGGATCAGCTTGTAGCGCCCCATGAGCGGGGTCGGGTTCCAGTAATAGAACAGCACTGGCTGGCCGCGGCGGATGGACGAGCTGATTTCGGCATCCAGCGCTGCGCCAGAGCCACTGCGGAAGTTGTTGTACAGCGCATCCAGCCCATAGGCCTTGAGTTTCTGGCTGTTGACCGTCTCGGACGTCCAGCCACTGGGGCTGTTGAGGAAGCGCCCTTTGTCCGGCATTTCAGGGTCGCTGAACACCTTGGGGTAACGCTTGAGGTCGTCGACACTGTGCAGGTCCGGTGCCAAGGGCTTGAGGTTGCGCGACGGGTCGCCCTGGATCACGTAGGCTGGCACCCACCAGCCTTCTTCAGCGTGCTTGACCGTGTCGCCAAGGGCAAACACCTGCCCAGCCTGCTCGGCCTTGATCCACGCGGGGCTGCGCCCGGCCCATTCCTCGGCGATCACCTGCAGGTCGTTTCGGGCCAAGGCCACTTCCATGCTCACGGTGCTGCCGGGCAGTGTGTCGGTGGGGTAGCCGTAACCACGCTCGACGATCAGGCGCAGGATCTCGGTGGTCAGTGCACCGCTTTCCCAACCAATTGCGCCAAAGTGAATCGGCGCGTTGCGTTCCGCTGAGGCGGCGCTGTCGGTGCTGGCCAAGCCAAAAGCCAGCAGCAGGCCGGCCAGCAGCGTTGGAATTCTTTTCATCGGGGCCTCCTCGGTAGCCGCTGAGTCAGTGCCGGCAAGTGTAGACGACCCCTTTGCTTGCTTTGCCTGGCGGGAGGCAGGGAAGGCGCTCTCTCTGTGCCCCGTGGCGCGCGGTTGCAAGAGTGTGCGTTGCCATTTCGGCAGCACACTTGGCCCACGGCGCGAGGCATTCCTGATGACCCTTGATTTGAGTTTCGTCTATTACCGCAACTTCTGTTTCGATGGAAAATTTCACGTTCGGTGCATGGGTGCAGACCTGCACAAGGTCAGCCGTATTCGCTACGAGCTGGAGCGGGCCGGGCCTGAGGGTGCGGTGTCGTTCAGAGGGGTTTCGGTACAGTCCGAGGTACACACTGGCCGCTTGGGGGACCATGGATGCCCGGCCACGTTGATCGCCGAAGAAGCGTCAGGTGTCTATAGCATCCGGCCAAGAGTCGTCCTGTTGGATGAACATGCCCGGGCCATGAACCGGCCTACCGGCGCTGCCGGGATCATTGACTTGCCGCCCTTGGTGCTCGAGATCAAGGCCGAGGAGTTGAACCGACGCGTGCTCGAAAAAATACCGCTGCCATCTGCGGGCGGGCGAGGCAAGCGTGAGGTGGGCCAGAGCAGCCGCGAATACGAACCTCGTGAGCAGCTCGCGCAAGGCCTTGCGGCAGTGGCGCCAGGTGCCGCGTACCCCACGCTGGTTATCGCGTTCGAAGCGGGTGGCTACCAACGGCTGCTTGATGATCTGCAGCCCGAGTCAGGCTCGGTACTGGTTCGTTATTGGCCGAATCTGAATACCGTGCTTACCCCCCGGCCTGTTCTGGATGAGCAGGAGCAGCATGACGATCGGCTTCAGGCATTACGCACGTTCTGCTATCTGGAGCAGCCGCCGAGCATGCTCAACGACACTTACCTCGCACTGCTCAAGACCCTGGCCGCGCTGGAGTACGTGCAGTCCATGCTCTTTCTGCAAGCCAGCGCCGAGCCAAACCTGATCTTGCTTGGCGCGGCGGCGGTGGTAGCCACGCTGTTGACCGGCGCCGCCGTGGTGGCGGGCAATCGAGCCCACGAAAATGCCCAGCCCACGCCCGACTTCGAGCCTCGCCAGCATTACCTCGATGCACCAGGCCCAAGATGGAAAGGGCTGAACGTGCGCAAGGCCTGGGCCGGGGGGGTAACTGGGCGAGGCTCGCGGATCCATTTCAGTGACGGCGGGTTGTTTGCGGAACACGAGGACCTGCGGGGCAACCCTGACCTGAAGATCGTGTCGCTAGCGCCCAACGACGATCCCAAGCATGGGACTGCCTCTGTGGGGATCATCCTGGCAACGCGCAATGGGTTTGGGGCAACGGGGGTCAGTCACGACAGCGAATTGTACCTGTACCACAACCGCTCCAAGGATATTCACGGCAACAATCAGGTGCTCAAAGACCTGCTGCGCAACGTGGAACCCGGGGATATTGTCGCCATCAATCGTCAATCCGCCAACCCCGCAGTATTGAGCACCCTGCTGCCGTCCGTGCACGACAAGGCCTGGTGGACAGTGATGCAGCAACTGACCCAGCGCGGCGCTGTGGTGGTCAACGCGGCGGCCAATGGCAGCAGCAAGACCCTGGCGCAACAAGGGACTCAAGCCAACCAGGGCGTCGACCTTGCCAATTGGCCCTACTTCGACGACTACGGCGACGCCGGAGTCATCTTGATTGGCGCGTGCCAATCGTACAGCGGCAAGCCCCACACGTACTCCAACTACCGCTACCGCCATCGCATGCTCAATGGCTGGGGCGACAGCGTAGTGACCCTGTCCAGAGGTGACTTGCAGGACTTACCGGGTGAAAACAGGGACTACTCCGAGAACTACGCCGGCACCTCCAGTGCAACTCCCATGGTGACGGGCGCACTGAGTCTGATCCAGTCCTATGCCATGGAGCACCATCACGTCTACCTGAATGCCGACCAGATGCACCTGCTGGTCATGGCGTCCGGGTATGAAGACGCCACCGAGCCGGGTACCGATGTACTGCCAATGGGGGCCAGGCCCAACGTGCACGGTGCGCTGGTCATGCTCGATCGCATACTTGGCAACGGCCGCTTCGAACCTTGAGGTGAGGCCGGCAAGCACCGGCCTCTAACGCATCAGACGCGGAATTGATCCATCAGCGCCTGTTGTTGATTGGCCAGGCTGTTGAGCGACTGGCTGACCCGAGCCGACTCGTTGGCTTGCCCTGACAGCGATTCAGTGACATCGCGAATGGTTGCGACATTGCTGTTGATCTCTTCGGCCACCGCGCTTTGTTCTTCGGCGGCCGAAGCGATCTGCAGGTTCATGTCGGTGATCACCGTCACTGCCTGGCCGATGCGCTGCAGTGCTGTGACGGCCTGGCCGACCTGCTCCACGCCACCCTGGGCCTGGCGGTGGCTGTTGTCCATGGCACCGACCACTTCGCGGGTACCGGCCTGCAAGGCCTCGATCACCTGACGGGTTTCTTCCACCGACTCCTGGGTGCGCCGGGCGAGGTTGCGCACTTCATCGGCGACCACGGCAAAGCCACGGCCGGCCTCACCGGCGCGGGCGGCTTCGATTGCAGCGTTGAGTGCCAACAGGTTGGTCTGCTCTGCAATCGAGCGGATCACTTCCAGCACCGAGCCGATTTTTTCGCTGTTCTGCGCCAGGCCCTCGACTTCGGCCATGGCGTTGTTCATGTCGGCGGCCAAGGCATCGATGCTGTGGGTGGTGCGGTCGATCACGGCCAGGCCCTCGCGGGTGGCCTGGTCGGCCTCGCGCGCTGCCTGCGCAGCCTGGGCAGCGCTGCGGGCAACGTCCTGCGCGGTGGCGCTCATTTCGTGCGAGGCGGTCGCCACCTGGTCAACCTGGCGGTACTGCTGCTCCATGCCAGCGCTGGTCTCGCTGGCGATCGCCGAGGACTGGTCAGCCGTGCCACGGGCGGCCTGCACCGAACGTTTGACCTCGGCAATGGTGGGCTGCAGCTTGTCGAGGAAGCGGTTGAACCAACCGGCCAACTCGCCCAGTTCGTCCTGCTTCTGGTAGGTCAGGCGGCGGGTCAGGTCACCTTCGCCACTGGCGATGTCCTTGAGCATCGCTGCCACGCCCAGAATCGGCCGGGTCACACCACGCGCCATCAGCCACACCAGCAGCAGGCCTGCGATTGCAGCGGCCAGGCCCAGGCCCAGCTCCAGCAAGGTGCCACTGGTGTTCAGTGCATCGAGTTCCTGTTTCAACGTTTCGGCGGGCCCGGTCAGGGCGTTTTCCGGCACGTCCAGAAGCACGCCCCAGGGCTGGGCGCCGGGGATCGGCTCGAAAGCCGCCAACACCTTGAGGCGTTGCTGGTCGTGCAGGATGCTCAGCTTGCCCTCGGCCAGCTTGCGCACCAGTTCGGCGCCCTTGGTCGTGTCGACCTGGTCGAAGCGCTGGGCCAGCTTGCCGGCATCGGCGCTGTAACCGGCCAACAGGCCCACCGGGCTGAGAATGCCCACGGTGGTGCGGCCTTCGTACAGGCTGCGGCTGGCATTCTGGGTCAAGGCCTGCAGGCTGTTGAGGTTGATGTCGATCGACAGGGTGGCGATCACCTTGCCGTTGACGGCCAGGGGGAAGACGATGCTGGTCATCAGCACCCGCTGGCCATCGATGTCATAGAAGTAGGGCTCCACCACGCAGACCTTGCCGCTGCTGCGCGGGCACACCCACCACGTGTTGGCGGGCTGGCCGCTGGGGCCGACCTCGGTGTTGGCCATGTCATGTTCAGGCAGGGCCATGGCGGTCAGCTGGCCGGCACGTGGTTGCGACCAGTACAGCGCGAAACGCCCGGTTTCGTTGCTGCCCAGCTCTGGCTTGGCAGTGAACAGGTTGTCCTTGTGGCCCAGGGCGTTGGGCTCGAACACCAGCGACATGCCGAGCAGGTCAGGGTTGGCCTGCAACGCGGCGCGCACTTGGCGGGTCATGTCCTCGCGCAGGTCGTAGGCGTCGAGGAAGCGCTTTTCGGCCTGCTCGCGCAGGAACAGCACCTGGCGGGCGAAGCCGGCGCCGTACTGATAGGCGTCCATGAATTGACGGCGAATGTTCAAGGCTTGCACTTCACCTTGCGACTCGATGCGCCCTTGGGCCGCATCGGTGAGCATCTGCATGCTGCTCGCCTTGACCAGGTCCGAGCTGTGGTCCATGCGGTACAGCGAAAGGCCGACGAGCAGGGTGACGATGCCGGCCAGGCACAGACCGGCGAGCAGGGTGATCTTCCACTGGATGGAAAGTTGTCGCAAAGGCATGGGGCGAATCCCTTGTAATAGTTCTGGCTGTCGACTGTGTCGGCCATCGCGCTTTTTTCTTTATTCAAACGTTCAATTTAAATTAAGGCGGGGCTGAGTAATGCGCCGCAACATGGCACTTTTGACATCTGCCGCCCGCTGCTTCAGAGTGCGCGCTTTTTTTCTGTCCTTATGAGGTAAGCCAACCATGAATGCAGTGATCGCCGCGGTCGGCATCATGCTGATACTCAGCCTGTCGCGGGTACACGTGGTCATCGCCCTGATCATTGGTGCCTTGGTCGGCGGCCTGGTCGGCGGCTTGGGCATCGAGGGCACGCTGAAGGCCTTCAATGGCGGGCTGGGTGGCGGCGCCACCGTGGCATTGTCGTATGCGCTGCTGGGCGCCTTTGCCGTGGCCATCGCCAAGTCAGGGCTGGCGCACGCCCTGGCCGATCGGGCCTTGGCCATGATCGACCGCCAGGGCCATGCCAATGGCGGCAAGGTGAAGTGGATGATGATCGGCCTGATGCTGGTGGTGGCGGTGTCGTCGCAGAATATCCTGCCCATTCACATCGCCTTCATCCCGCTGCTGGTGCCGCCGCTGCTGTATGTGTTGACGCGTCTGCGCATCGACCGTCGGCTGATCGCCTGCGTGATCACCTTTGGCCTGATCACCCCGTACATGTTTCTGCCGGTGGGCTTTGGCAACATCTTCCTCAACGAGATCCTGCTGGCCAACGTCGCCCGCGCCGGGGTCGATGTGAGCGGCGTCAATGTCACCCATGCCATGGCCATTCCGGCGGCGGGCATGCTCGCCGGCCTGTTGCTGGCGGTGTTCTTCAGCTACCGCAAGAAGCGCGACTACGACCTGGCGCGTATCGAGCAGGTCGAGCAGGTCAGCGTGCAATACAACCCATTGACCCTGATGGTCGCTGGCCTGGCGATCGCGGCGGCGTTTATCGTGCAGCTGTTGCTGGACTCGATGATCATTGGCGCCATGGTCGGGTTCCTGATCTTCTCGCTGTCGGGCATCGTGCGCTGGAAAGACACTGACGACCTGTTCACCGAAGGCATGAAGATGATGGCCATGATCGGCTTCATCATGATTGCTGCGTCGGGTTTTGCCGACGTGATGAAGGCCACCGGCGAGGTCAAGAGCCTGGTCGAGACATCGGCGCAGTGGATCGACCACAGCAAGGGCGTCGGCGCCTTGCTCATGCTGCTGGTGGGTTTGCTGGTGACCATGGGCATCGGCTCGTCGTTCTCCACCGTGCCGATTCTGGCGGCGATCTTCGTGCCGCTGTGCGTGCAACTGGGCTTCGACCCCGTGGCCACGGTGTGCATCGTGGGTACCGCCGGGGCATTGGGGGATGCAGGTTCGCCCGCGTCGGACTCGACCTTGGGCCCGACCTCGGGCCTGAACGTGGACGGCCAGCACCACCACATCTGGGACACGGTGGTGCCGACCTTCATCCACTACAACCTGCCGCTGCTGGCGTTTGGCTGGTTGGCGGCGATGACGCTGTAAGGCGGGAGGGCGTCAGCCCTTGTCGGGCGGCGGCGAGATCCTGTTGAGGACTGTGCTGCCGTCCTTGCTGCGGGTCAGGTAGACCGGCAGCACCTTGGGCAGGTTGTTGACCAGGCGCCCGACTTCGCGGGTGTTATAGATGCCGCTGATGCGGATCCGCCCGGTGCTGGCATCGGCCAGCAGCAGCGGGGCGTCGAGGTAGCGGTTGATCACTGGCAACGCCTGTTCCAGGCTCAGGTTATCGAGCACCAGCTTGCCATTGCGCCAAGCCAGGGCATTGCCGTAATCGTCGCTTTGCGCCAATTGCGGCTCGAAATCGCCCTTGTGATAGCTGGCCTGCATCCCAGGGCCCAGGCGGTAGCCGCCGGCACTGCCGTCGCTGGACACCAGCACCGAACCCTCCACCAAGGTGACCTTGACCTGGTCCTGGTACTTCCAGACGTTGAACTGGGTGCCGGTTACCCGGGTCTGGCCGCGGCCAGCGTGGACGATGAAGGGGTGCGCACTGTCGTGCTGGACCTTGAAGAACGCCTCGCCGCGCTTGAGGGTAACCTGGCGCTGGTCCTTGAAGTTGAGGTATGTCAACTCGGTATTGAGGTTGAGCTGCACCGTGCTGCCGTCGCTCAGCTCTACTGTCTGCATCCGGTCGCTGGCTTCGAAGTGCTGGTAATGGTTGGGCAGCCAACCTTGTTCCCAGCCCATCCAGCCTGCCAACGGCAGTACCGCCAGGGCGATGGCAGCAGCCGAGGCCAGCGGGCGCCAGTTGCGAACGCGTGCGGCCTGGCGTGACGGCGGGTTGAAATCGACCACGGTCGCGTTGCGTGGCAGCAGGTCGGCGGTCTGCCAGATTTCCAGCATCGCTTGGTATTCCTCGGCGTGCCGTGGGTCAGCCGCCAGCCAGCGGGCGAACGCCTCGCGCTCTGCCGCCGTGCAATCATCGGCGTGCAGGCGCATGCACCAATGCGCGGCGGCGTCGGTAATGGCATCGTCTGGGCTGGGATTGAGGCGGTCGTGATTCATTGCGGCTCCGGGTTTTGCGCATTCTACCCTTGCTAGAGGGTTCCCGAGAACCGAGGTAATGGCGAATGACTATCAGTTGTGCCGGTTTTTCGTCGGATTTGCAATGGAATTTCAGCGTTTGAGAACCCTTCGCGGGCAGTGCCTGGGGGCGCTTTACGCCCCCACGCTTATCAGAACTGTTCCGCAGTCAACCCGTACAGGCTCGCGCTGCCGGCCTGGATACTGGCTTCCAGCCCCAGGCTGCGTGGCAACACGCGCTGGAAGAAGAACGCTGCACACGCCAGTTTCGCCTCATGGAAGGCCGGGTCTTGTTCGCGCTTGGCCTGCGCCACGGCGGCCATGCGCGCCCACATGTAGGCGTAGGCGGTCAGGCCGAACAGGTGCAAATACTCCACGGCCACGCTGCTGACCAGGTTGGCGTCCTGGCTTGCGCGTGCCCGCAGCCAGGCGCTGGTGGCTTCCAGACGCGCAACACTGGCTTGCAGGGCTTCGCGGTACAGTGGCGCGGCAACGCTAAAGGCGCGCACTTCGGCGGTGAAACTGGCCAGCGCCTGGCCACCGTCTGCCAGCACCTTGCGCCCGAGCAGGTCGAGGGCCTGGATGCCGTTGGTGCCCTCATAAATCTGTGCGATACGCACGTCGCGCACGCGTTGTTCCTGGCCCCATTCGCGGATGTAGCCATGGCCGCCATACACCTGCTGGCCGAGCACGCAGCTTTCCAGGCCATTGTCGGTGAAAAACGCCTTGGCCACGGGCGTCAGCAGTGCCACCAGACGCTGGGCATGTTCGCGTTCTCCGGCGTCTTCGGCGTAGCGGGCCAGGTCCAGCTGTTGCCCCACGTACGCCGCAAAGGCCCGGCCACCCTCGGTAAGCGTGCGCATGGTCAGCAGCATGCGCCGCACATCGCCATGCTGGATGATCGGGTCGGCCACCTTGTCCTTCGCCTGCGGGCCCGTGGCGGCACGGCTTTGCAGGCGTTCGTTGGCGTAGCGTGCGGCGCTCTGGTACGACGCTTCGGCGCAGCCGATACCTTGGATGCCAATGGACAGCCGCTCGTAGTTCATCATGGTGAACATGGCCGCCAGACCCTTGTTCGCATCGCCGACCAGGTGGCCGATGGCGCCATCGAAGTTCATCACGCAGGTGGCCGAGGCCTTGATGCCCATCTTGTGCTCGATCGACCCGCACTGCACGGCGTTGCGTTCGCCCAGGCTGCCATCGGCATTGACGTGGTACTTGGGCACCAGGAATAGCGAGATGCCTTTAGCCCCCGCCGGTGCATCCGGCAACTTGGCCAACACCAGGTGGACGATGTTTTCGGTCAGGTCCTGCTCGCCGCCGGTGATGAAAATCTTGCTGCCACTGATGCGGTAGCTGCCATCGGCCTGGGGTTCTGCGCGGGTGCGGATCAACCCTAGGTCAGTGCCGGCGTGGGGTTCGGTCAGGCACATGGTGCCGGCCCAACGGCCTTCATAGAGCGGCGGCAGGTAGCTGGCCTTGAGTGTTTCGCTCGCGTGGGCATCGATTGCCAGGCAACTGCCGGCACTCAAGGCCGAATACAGGCTGAAACTGCAGTCGGCGGCGTAGAGCATTTCTTCGAACAGCACGCCCAGCATCTTCGGCATGCCCATGCCGCCATGCTCGGGGTTGCCGCCCAGGCCAACCCAGCCACCCTCCCGGTAGGTGTGCCAGGCGTCGCGGAAGCCATCCGGGGTGGTGACCTGGCCGGCTTCGAAATGCACACCCTGCTCGTCACCGTTGCGGCTGAGCGGGGCGATCAGCTGGCTGGTGACCTTGGCCGCTTCTTCGAGGATGGCATCGGCTGTGTCGGCGTCGATGCGCTCGGCCAGGGCGGGCAGGCGTGCCCACAGGGCAGGGCCCTGCAACACATCGTGGAGGATGAAGCGCATGTCGCGCAGTGGGGCGGTGTAGTGGGGCATCGTCGGCTCGAAGAAGTGAGTTATAGGTTGTCTGGCCGGGCCTCTTCGCGGGTAAACCCGCTCCCACCGGTTTAATGCAGTTCCCAAGAACGGCGCTGTTCTTGTGGGAGCGGGTTTACCCGCGAAGAGGCAGTTACAGCCTTAAAGGGCTTTGGCGCGGTCGCGCAGGACGTACTTCTGGACCTTGCCGGTGGAGGTCTTGGGCAGCTCGCCAAAAATCACGGTCTTCGGCACTTTGAACCCTGCCAGGTGCTCACGGCACCAGTGGGTGATGTCGGCTTCGCGGGTGTCTTCCCGGCCAGGCTTGAGTGCCACGAAGGCGCAGGGCGTTTCGCCCCATTTGTCGTCGGGGCGCGCCACCACGGCGGCTTCCAGCACCGCTGGGTGTTTGTAGAGGGCGTCTTCGACTTCGATGGTGGAGATGTTTTCGCCACCGGAAATGATGATGTCCTTGAGCCGGTCCTTGATCTCGACATAGCCATCGGCATGCCAGACTGCCAGGTCGCCAGTGTGGAACCAGCCGCCGCGGAAGGCCTCGGCCGTGGCCTCAGGGTTTTTCAGGTAACCCTTCATCACCGTGTTGCCGCGCATGAAGATCTCGCCCAGGGTGTTGCCGTCGCGCGGCACCGGGGCGAGGGTTTGCGGGTCGGCGACCATGAGGCCGTCGAGCGTCGGGTAGCGCACGCCCTGGCGGGACTTGATGCGCGCGCGCGCTTCCAGCGGCAGCGCGTCCCATTCCTCATGCCAGGCGCAGACCGTTACCGGGCCGTACACCTCGGTCAGGCCGTAGGTGTGGGTCACCTGGATGCCCATTTCTTCCACCGCGCCAATCACCTTGGCGGGTGGCGCGGCGCCTGCGACCATGGCCTGCACCGGGTGCTCAATGGCAGCTTTGGCGGCCTCAGGCATGTTGACCAGGGCGTTGAGCACGATGGGCGCGCCGCACAGGTGGGTGACCCGGTGTTCGCGGATCAGGGTTAGGATCTTTTGCGGGTCGACCCGGCGCAGGAACACGTGGGTCCCGGCCAAGGCGGTGATGGTCCAGGGGTAGCACCAGCCGTTGCAGTGGAACATGGGCAGGGTCCACAGGTACACCGGGCGGTGGCCCATGGCCCAAGTCATCTGGTTGCCCAGCGCGTTGAGGTAGGCACCGCGATGGTGGTAGACCACGCCCTTGGGGTTGCCGGTGGTGCCGGAGGTGTAGTTGAGCGAAATGGCCTGCCATTCGTCATCGGGCCATTCCCAGGCAAATTCCGGGTCGCCCTCGGCCAGCAGGGCTTCGTAGTCAAGCGCGCTGACCGCGCGGCCTTCGCCGTACTCCGGGTCATCGACGTCGACCACCAGGGGCGGGTGTTCGAGCAAGGCCAGGGCGGCTTCGATGACCGTGTGGAACTCGCGATCGGTGATCAGCACCTTGGCCTCGCCGTGTTGCAGCATGAAGGCGATGGCTTCGGCGTCCAGGCGAACGTTGAGGGTGTTGAGCACCGCACCGGTCATGGGCACGCCGAAGTGCGCTTCGAGCATGGCCGGGGTGTTTGGCAGCATCACCGCGACCGTGTCGCCACGGCCGATGCCGCGCCCCACCAGGGCACTGGCCAGGCGCCGGCAGCGTTGGTAGGTTTCCTGCCAGTTGCGGCGGATGGCGCCATGGATGACAGCCGGGTAGTTACCGTACACCGCAGCGGTGCGTTCGATGAAGCTCAATGGGGTGAGGGCGACATGGTTGACGGCAGCGGGCATCAGGCCCTGGGCATAGATCGACATGCGGTAATCCTGTAGGGGAGGCAAGCGCAGCCTGTGCGCGTGACCCCCGGTGGCTGATTGTTAGCTCTGTTCAGGGTGTGGAAAAGCGTACGGTTGGCCGCTTTCCCCTGTCGCAGTTTTACGCGAGTCGCTATGGTAGATGGAATATCGACTATAGCAATATAGTAAAACTACTATAACAACGAGTTGCACGCCGTGGACAAGACCCTGTCTCCCTTGCTCGCCAAAGACCCACAGCCCAGCCTGTTGCTGGCCGCCGATGCCAGGCCGCTGGCCACCAACCCGGCCTTGCAGGCCTTGCTGCAGGAAGGCCCGCCGCTGGCGGCCTGGCTACCGGCCAACTGCGCCGCGCTGGTGCGGGCCTGCCTGCGGCAGCACCGGGCAATTGCCGACGTGGAAGTACAGGTTGGCGAGCGCATCGTGCTGTGGACCTTTATCCCTGACGACCAGGGCCAGCAGGTACTTGGCCGCTGCCGTGACGCCAGCACCGAACGCCAGGGTGCACGCGAAGCCAGCCGCGCCCGGCGCCTGTACCGCTTGATCATCGAGAACACCACGGACCTGATCTCCCGGCACAGCCCTGACGGGCGCTTCCTCGACGCCTCGCCGGCGGCTTTCCGCCTGTTGGGCCGATGGCCCGAGCAACTGCGGGGCATGGCCGTGCGGACCTTGCTGCACCCGCGTGAACGCCGCCAGGTGCTGGCCCAGGCTGCTGCTGCCCTGGACCAGGACGGCTACCACACCATGACCTGCCGGGTGCGCCAGGCGGCGGGCGGCTACCGCTGGTTCGAGATCGCCAGCCGCGCTATCCGCGAGACCTACACCGGGGCAGTGGTGGAAATCGTCAGTGTCTCCCGGGATATCACCCTGCGCATCGAGGCCCAGGAGAGCCTGGCCCACAGCGCGCGGCTGGCCACTTTGGGCGAGCTGGCCTCGGGCATCGCCCACGAGATCAATCAGCCGTTGGCGGCGGTGGTCAACTATGCCAACGCCAGCCAGCGTTACCTGCAAGGCGTGGAGCGCGACCCGCAGGCGCGTGAGCGGGTCGGCCAGGGGCTGCAGCGCATCACCGAGCAGGCTACCCACGCCGCGCAGGTGATCCGCCGGCTACGTGTGTTCCTGCGTAAAGGGCCCCGCCGGCTGCAAGCGCTCGACATGCTCGATGTGGCCAATGAAGCCATGCGCCTGTGTGCCTGGGAGGCGGCGCGTGACCAGGTCAGCATCGAACTGCGCATGAGCGCGCAATTGCCGGCGGTGTATGCCGACCGGGTGTTGCTGGAGCAGGTGCTGCTGAACCTGCTGCGCAATGCCATCGATGCCAATCGCGAACAGCAGGGCGAACGGCCCTCACGTATCCTGCTGGGCGCCGTGCGCGAAGGCGACGGCGTGTTGGTCGAGGTGACGGACCAAGGGCCGGGCGTGGCGGCCGAGCGCCTGGATGAAATCTTTACCCCGTTCACCACCAGCAAGGCTGATGGCCTAGGGCTGGGCCTGAGCATGAGCCGCAGCCTCATCGAAGGCTTTGGTGGCAGCTTATGGGCACGTGCGGGCGCGAACGGTGGGTTGGTGTTGTGCTGCCGCTTGGCAGTGAGCAGGGAATAACGGGAGGTCAGGGTGCAAGCGAAGGTGTATGTGGTCGACGACGACCAGGGCATGCGTGATTCCACAGTCTGGCTGCTGCAGTCGGTGGGGCTCGAGGCCCTGTCGTTTGCCGGTGGGCAGGCGTTTCTGGACGCGTGCATCGATGACGGGCCGGCCTGTGTGCTGTTGGATGTGCGCATGCCTGGGCTGGGCGGGCTGGCGGTGCAGCAGTTGATGAAGGACCGGGGCCTGGACCTGCCGGTGATCTTTGTCAGTGGCCATGCCGACGTGCCGATCGTGGTTAGGGCGTTCAAGGCGGGTGCCTGCGATTTCATCGAGAAACCCTACAGCGACCAGTTGCTGCTCGACAGTGTGCAGGCGGCATTGGAGCGGGCAGGGCGCGCGCGTCAGGGCGACCAGGCGTTGGCCCAGGTTCAGGCGCGGGTCGATGGCCTGACGCCACGGGAGCGCGATGTGTTCGTGCCGTTGGCTCAGGGCTTGAACAACCGCGAGATCGCCGAGCGCCTCGGGGTTAGCGTGAAGACCGTTGACCTGTACCGGGGGCGGGTGATGAAACGGCTGCAAGCAGGAAGCCTGGCGGAACTGGTAGGCATGGCGATCGCTTGCGGCGCTGTGCCAGCGTTGAGGTAGGGGCGGCCCACAAAGGTCCGGGCTATGCAAATTCATGAAATTTTGCATAGCACCCTAATCAAGGCTTTGACATTCACTGCCTAGGCAGTAATATTTTTAAACAATTACCCGGGCAGACTCCATGGCGCATTTCTCTCCAGAAAACTTCCAGACCTGTGCCATCGGCATGCTGCTGGGCCGCGCGGCGATCCTCAAGGACCGCATTCTCGACTGGCACCTCGAATCAGAGGGCGTCACCGCCGCGCAGTTCAAGGTGTTGATCATCGTCACCCAGTACCAGGTGGACACCCCGGCCGAGCTGTGCCGCTACCTGGGCCTGGACAGCGGTTCGATGACCCGCATGCTCGACCGCCTCGAGCAGAAGGGCCTGATCCTGCGCAACCGCTGCGCCGACGACCGACGCCAGGTTCGCCTGGCCTTGACCGCCGATGGCCAGCGCCTGGCGGACCGGCTGCCAGAAATCGGTGCGGCAGCGATGAACGAATTGTGCGGCGCACTGCAACCCGAAGAGCTCAAGACGCTCGAGCGCTTGTTGGCCAAGGTGCTGCTCAGCGCTGGCGACCCTTTGACGATCCGCCGCTTTGGCGATCGTTGACCCCTGTTACGCATTATCCAAGGTATTGTCATGGCCACTTCCACAGACACCCCAACCCCTGCCGACGCGCCCGCGCCGTCGCGCAAACGCAAGGCCTGGCTGCTTGGCCTGCTTCTGCTGCTGATCCTCGGCGGTGTCGGCGCCTGGGCCTGGTATTCCCTGGTCGGGCGCTGGCACGAAAGCACCGATGACGCCTACGTCAATGGCAACGTGGTGGAGATCACCCCGCTGGTGACCGGCACCGTCACCAGCATTGGTGCCGATGACGGCGACCTGGTTCACGCCGGCCAAGTGCTGCTGCAGTTCGACCCGTCCGACAGCGAGGTGGCGCTGCAGTCCGCCGAAGCCAAGCTGGCGCGCACGGTGCGCCAGGTGCGCGGCTTGTACAGTAATGTCGATGGGCTCAAGGCCCAGTTGCAGACGCGCCAGGCCGAATTGCAAAAGGCCCAGGACAACTACAACCGGCGCAAGGTGCTGGCCGACAGCGGTGCGATTGCGGCAGAAGAAATCTCCCACGCCCGTGACGACCTGAGTGTGGCCCAGAGCGCCCTGGCCAGTGCCCGTCAGCAGCTCAACACCAGCACCGCGCTGGTCGACGACACCGTGGTTTCCTCGCACCCCGAAGTCATGGCAGCCGCTGCCGACCTGCGCCAGGCTTACCTCGACAACGCCCGCACCACCCTGGTGGCGCCGGTGACCGGGTATGTCGCCAAGCGCACCGTGCAACTGGGCCAGCGCCTGCAGCCGGGCACCGCGACGATGGCGGTGATCCCCCTGGACCAGGTGTGGATCGATGCCAACTTCAAAGAAACCCAGCTGCGCGACATGCGTATCGGCCAGCCGGTGGAAATCAGCGCCGACCTGTACGGCAGCGCGGTCAAGTACAGCGGCACGGTCGACAGCCTCGGTGCCGGCACTGGCAGCGCGTTCGCTCTGCTGCCGGCGCAAAATGCCACCGGCAACTGGATCAAGATCGTGCAGCGGGTGCCGGTGCGTATTCACCTAAGCCCGGACCAGCTCAAGGACCATCCGCTGCGTATCGGCCTGTCGACGCTGGTGGAGGTCGACTTGCACGACCAGAGTGGCCCGACCCTGGCCCAGCAACCGCCGCAGCAGGCCAGCTACACCACCCAGGTGTACGACCGCCAACTGGTCGATGCCGATAACCTGATCGCCCGGCTGATTCACGAGAACAGCGCATCCGGCAAGACGGCGCAGCGATGAGCAACCAGGCTGCCGCCCAGTTCACGCCGCCGAGCCTGTTGCTGACCACCATCGGCCTGTCGCTGGCAACGTTCATGCAAGTGCTCGACACCACCATCGCCAACGTGGCCTTGCCGACCATTTCCGGCAACCTGGGGGTGAGCTATGAGCAGGGCACCTGGGTGATCACCTCGTTCGCCGTGAGCAACGCCATCGCCTTGCCGCTGACAGGCTGGCTGAGCCGGCGCTTTGGCGAGGTGAAGCTGTTCATCTGGGCCACGTTGTTGTTCGTACTGGCATCGTTCTTGTGCGGCATCGCCCAGTCGATGCCGGAGCTGGTGGGCTTTCGTGTGTTGCAGGGCGTGGTGGCGGGGCCGTTGTACCCGATGACCCAGACCTTGCTGATTGCGGTGTATCCGCCAGCGAAACGGGGGATGGCCCTGGCGCTGTTGGCGATGGTCACGGTGGTAGCGCCGATTGCCGGGCCGATACTGGGGGGCTGGATCACCGACAGTTACAGCTGGCCGTGGATCTTCTTCATCAACGTGCCGATCGGCCTGTTTGCCGCCGCTGTTGTACGCCAACAGATGCGCTCGCGGCCGGTGGTGACCAGCCGCCAGCCGATGGACTACATCGGGCTTTTGACGCTGATCGTGGGGGTGGGGGCGTTGCAGGTGGTGCTCGACAAGGGCAATGACCTGGACTGGTTCGAGTCGTCGTTCATCATCATGGGCAGCTTGATCTCGGTGGTGTTCCTGGCGGTGTTCGTGATCTGGGAGCTGACCGATCGGCATCCGGTGGTCAACCTGCGGCTGTTCGTGCACCGCAACTTCCGGGTCGGCACCATCGTGTTGGTCGGGGGCTATGCGGGGTTCTTCGGTATCAACCTGATCTTGCCGCAGTGGTTGCAGACGCAGATGGGTTATACGGCGACATGGGCGGGGCTGGCGGTGGCGCCCATCGGGCTGTTGCCGGTGATCATGTCGCCCTTTGTCGGCAAGTACGCGCACCGATTCGACTTGCGGCTGCTGGCGGGGTTGGCGTTTCTGGCAATTGGCACGAGCTGCTTCATGCGGGCTGGGTTTACCAGTGAGGTGGACTTCCAGCATGTGGCGTTGGTGCAGTTGTTCATGGGGATTGGCGTGGCGCTGTTCTTCATGCCGACGTTGAGCATTTTGCTGTCGGACTTGCCACCGCATCAGATTGCCGATGGCTCGGGGCTGGCGACCTTTCTGCGTACGCTGGGGGGGAGTTTTGCGGCGTCGCTGACGACGTGGATCTGGATACGGCGGGCGGATCAGCATCATGCGTATCTGAGTGAGAATATCAGCCAGTTTGATCCGGCGACGCGGCATACGCTGGAGCAGCTTGGGGGGGCCAGCGTGCAGAACTATGCGCGGTTGGAGCAGATCGTGAATGCGCAGGCTTACATGATGTCTACGGTGGACTATTTCATGATGATGACTTGGGTGTTTGCGGGGTTGATTTTGTTGGTTTGGTTTGCGCGGCCGCCGTTTACGGCTAAGGCTGGGCCTTCTGCGGGGCATTGATGGGATAGTAGTTGTTGGTGTTGTTGGTGTTGAAGGTGTGGCAGGGGCCAGTTGCCAAGGCGACGCTTAGTCACCTTTCCGCCCTTACGGCGGGTCACTTTTTGGCAAACGCCCCAAAAAGTAACCAAAAAGGGCTGCGCTCCATCATCCGGCCCCTACGCTGCGCTTCGGGGTCCCCTCGCTACGGCCTTGCTCCCGGGAGGACCGCGCTGCAGGGCCCATCCTGGGCCCCAGCGCTTGACGGGCATCCTTGCCCGTCACCTCCCTCCGCAAGGCCTGCGCTCGGCCTCCTGAGTCGCTGAAGGTCAAAAGCCAGATCAAGATCAAGATCAAGAGCTGGATCAAGAGCTGGATCAAGGGCCGGATCAAGAGCTGGGGCAACATCGTGTGCGATTGTGCGCTTTGAGAAGGGGTGGCATTCCCATGCGTTGGCATTTGTCCTATTGTCGAAAGCCTACTTTCAACAGCATTGGCAGGCCCATGGAGAACGTCATCGTCATTACTGGCGCCAGCCGAGGTATCGGCGCGGCGACAGCCCTGCTGGCCGCTCGGCAGGGGTATCGTATCTGCATCAATTACCACGCGGATGACCAGGCTGCCGAGCGCGTCCTTGGGCAGGTTCGCGCGCTTGGCGCCGAAGCGATTGCGGTGCGGGCCGATGTCAGTGTCGAGGATGAAATCATTCAGCTGTTCCAGCGTGTCGATGAGGCGCTTGGCCCGGTGACTGCGCTGGTCAACAACGCGGGCACCATCGGCCAGCAGAGCCGTGTCGAGGAGATGTCCGAGTTTCGCTTGCTCAAGATGATGAAGACCAATGTCGTTGGGCCCATGCTTTGCGCCAAACATGCGCTGTTGCGCATGGCGCGTCGGCATGGCGGGCAGGGTGGGGCGATCGTCAACGTTTCTTCAGTGGCTGCGCGCCTGGGGTCGCCCAACGAATACGTCGACTACGCCGCTTCCAAGGGCGCGTTGGATACCTTTACCCTTGGCTTGGCCAAGGAAGTGGCAGGCGAGGGCGTGCGGGTCAATGGCGTGCGCCCAGGCTATATACACACCGGCTTCCATGCGCTTTCCGGTGACCCGGACCGGGTCGCCAAGCTCGAACCCGGTTTGCCCATGGGCCGCGGCGGCCGGCCGGAAGAAGTTGCCGAGGCCATTGTCTGGTTGCTCTCGGACAAGGCCTCGTATTCCACCGGCAGCTTCGTCGATTTGGGCGGCGGGCGCTGAGGCGCCTTATCCTTCCAGTAACTGGCCGACCTGCTCGGCCAGCGCCTCGAGGCTGAAGGGCTTGGTCAGCACGCGCATATCGGTTTCCAGGTTGCCGTTAGCCAGCGCTGCACTCTCGTCGTAGCCCGTGACGAAAAGCACCTTGAGCCCGGTGTAACGCCCGCGCAACGTGTCGGCCAACTGGCGCCCGTTGATCCCGCCCGGCAAGCCCACGTCGCTGATCAGCAGGTCGGGCGCGGGTTGCTCTGCCAAGCCTGCAAGCGCTTGGGGGCCATCTTCGAACATCATCACGTCGTGGCCCAGGTCATGCAGCACTTCAGCAATCACCAGGCGCATGGCGCTGACATCCTCGACCACGGCGATTCGCTTTGTCGCGCCTGTATTGGAGCGCGGTGCCGGTACAGCGGGTTTGAGTACGGCAGGGGCAGGCTGCGCGTGGTGTCGCGGCAGCAGCAAGCGCACCGTGGTGCCCTGGCCCTGGGACGATGCAATATGCAGTTGCCCACCGGACTGGCGCACAAAACCGAAGACCATCGACAACCCCAGGCCCGTGCCGCGGCCGAGCGGTTTGGTGGTGAAGAACGGGTCCACGGCGCGGGTCAGGGTGTCATCCGTCATGCCGCTGCCGTTGTCTTCAACGCTGAGGCAGAGGTAGTCGCCAGGCGTCAGCTCAAGCTCCGCAGCCTGCTCGCTGGTCAACGAGACATTGCACAGGGCGATACGGACCCTACCCCCGTCGGGCAGAGCATCGCGTGCATTGATGCATAAATTGAGCAGGCTGCTCTCAAGTTGAGGAGGGTCGATATGCACCGTCCAGCAAGCGTCGCTGCATTGGTAGTCGAGTTCGATGTGGGGGCCGGTGCTGCGGCTGATCAGGTCCAGCATGCCGGTGACCAGCACTGCGACGTCGGTGGCGCGTGGCTGCAAGGTCTGTTGACGGGAGAACGCGAGTAATCGATGAACAAGCGCCGCAGCCCGCTGTGCCGCACTATGGGCACTTTCCAGCAAAGGGGTGATGGTTGCCTTGGGCTGGTCGATGGCCACCCTGTCCCTGGCCAGCTCCAATGCACCGAGTATACCGCCGAGCAGGTTGTTGAAGTCGTGCGCAACGCCCCCTGTCAGCTGACCTACAGCCTCGACTTTCTGCGCTTGGCGCAAAGCCTCTTCGGCCTTCTGGCTCTGCGCCACGGCTTGTTCGACACGCTGCTCAAGCTCTGCGTTGAGGTCTTGAAGGGCACTCTCAGCGCGCTTGCGCGCTGTCACATCACGAAAGATCACCGCCACCTGATGGTTGTGGGCCGGTTCGATACGGATTGCCGCTAGGCCAAGGCAGCGGCCGGTGGCAAGCAACTCATGCTCGAAGTACAGCGGATTGCCAGTCCGCTCCACGGTGCCGAAGTAGTCCAGCCAGACATGGGCCTCGTCGGGTATCACTTCCCGCAGGGTCCGGCCCACGACATTGGGCAGCCCGGCATGCCTGCAGTAAGCCGGGTTGGCCATCAGGTGTACATAATCGCTCAACGGCCCAAGCGGTCCATCGATGAACTGGATGATGCAGAAGCCTTCTTCCATGTTCTCGAACAGAAAGCGGTAGCCTTCCGACGCCTGCGCGCGTGCGTTCAAGCGCAACAGTTCGCTGTTCAACTGGCTGTTTTGCTGTTCGAGCAGATCGATCTGCTGGCGTAAAACCTCCAGCTCATCGGTTGTAATCAAGCAAACACCGGGCATTCATTTCGCTCCATCGATAAACCACGGGCCGCTAATGCATCAGCAGCTGTGCGACCCTTTCCACGAGTGCCGCCAGGTCAAAGGGTTTGGTCAATACACTGGATGCTTCCAGGGGTTGGCCGTGGCTGAGTACAGCGCTTTCATCGTAACCGGTGATGAACAGCACTTTTATATGCGGATGCCGTACGCGGCATCGGTCGGCGACCTGACGACCGTTCAGGCCCCCGGGCAGGCCGATATCGCTGATCAGCAGGTGCGGCGGCGGGCAGCGCTCGAGGTACGCCAGCGCGCTTGGGCCGTCGGCGAATGCCTGGACGTCATGGCCGAGCTCTTCGAATACTTCGCGGATGACCAGGCGCAGGGGCTCCTGGTCTTCTACCAGCACGATTTGCCCAGCCTGCACGGTGTTGCAACTTGCCGGGAGTTGAGCCGGGGTTTCGAAGCTGTTCATCGCTTGCCAAGCAAGGTGGCGGGGCAGATACAGTTCGACCAGCGTGCCTTCATCGGGTTTGGACAGGATGCGCATCTGCCCCCCAGACTGGCGCACGAAGCCGTAGACCATGGAAAGCCCAAGGCCAGTGCCCTGGCCCATTGGCTTGGTGGTGAAGAACGGATCCACGGCGCGCGCCGCGACCTCTGCCGACATGCCTCGCCCGTTGTCCTTGACCCCAAGGCGCAGATAATCGCCTGCAGCCAGGTCGAGCCCTTGGGCACGCTGCAAGTCAAGGGTCAGGTTGTCGCCGCTGAGGGTAATTGCCCCACCTTCAGGCAGTGCGTCTCGGGCGTTGATGCACAAGTTGAGCAGGGCGTTTTCCAGCTGTGGCGGGTCGATGAACGTTGGCCACAGGTGCTGCGGGAAGTGGCTGTGCAACTGGATGGACGGACCGATGCTGCCACGGACCAGCTGCTCCATGCCATTGACCAAGCGGGTGACATCGGTGGGCTGGGGTTGCAGCGTCTGCTGGCGCGAGAACGCCAGCAGGCGGTGCACCACAGCGGCGGCACGCTGCGCCGCGCCACTGGCAACGTCCAGCAAGCTGCCGAGTTGGTCGTGACGCGCCTGTTGCAAGCGTTGCTGCATCAATTCCTGGGCCGCCAGAATGCTACCCAGCAGGTTATTGAAGTCATGGGCGATGCCGCCACTCAGGTGCCCCACGGCCTCCATTTTCTGTGCATGCCGCAGTGCCTCTTCAGCGTTGAGCAGGCGCTGCTGGGCGGCGACGCGTTCGCTGATGTCATACGCGAACAAGTAGGCACCAAGAATCGCGCCATCAGGGTCGCGAAGGCAGT
This sequence comes from Pseudomonas sp. ITEM 17296, assembly GCF_028895205.1. NCBI lineage: Bacteria > Pseudomonadati > Pseudomonadota > Gammaproteobacteria > Pseudomonadales > Pseudomonadaceae > Pseudomonas > Pseudomonas sp. ITEM 17296. The sequence continues at coordinate 114,836 of NZ_WJRS01000011.1, forward strand.
TGAAGCGCAGCTCGTAATGCCGTTGTGCAGCCCCCTTGCCGAAACGCTGGGTTATCGTGAACTGCTCGCCCGCCAGTGCACGCTGCCACATCGGCATGATCACGTTCAGGTCGGTGAGGTTATCGCCCATCAGCGCGGGCACAGAGTCGCCCACTTCCGGGGTGGCGCCATACAAGTAATGAAATTCCAGCTTGGCCTGCCGGTTGATCGCCAGCCAGCGCAAGTTGCTGTCGATCATGTGCACGTTGGCCAGGCTGTGCTCGACCAGCTCGGCAAACAGCTGACGTTCCGCCAGCGCGGCACTGACTCGCTGCTCCAGCTCTTCGTTCAACCGCTGCAGGGCCAGCTCTGCACGACGCCGTTCGGTGACATCCTTGAACAGCACCGCCACCTGGCGCCGCTCAGCGGGTTCGACGCGAAAGGTGGTGACGGACAGGACATGGCCAGTGGCAACCAACTCCTGTTCGAAGTGCAGCGGCTCGCCGGTGCGCAGCACTTCGCCGTAGCGGGCTACCCAAACGTCGGCCTCGTCGGGGACCATCTCGCGCAGTTTTTGCCCGACCACGTTGGGGATGCCGGCATGTTTCGCATACGCTGCATTGGCTACGACATGCACGTAGTCACTCAAGGGGCCATGTGGCCCATCGAAGAACTCAATGATGCAGAACCCTTCGTCCATGGTGTCGAACAAGGAGCGATAGAGAATCTGATCGTGTTCCTGGTAGCTCGCCAACTGCGACTTCAGCAGTGCGTTACGGCGCTCCAGGTCTTCGACGTGTTGGCGCAGGGAAAGCAGGTCGCGGGAAGGCATGCCGACGTCCGACGAAATTAAAGGCCCAAACTCTAACGTGTTCGCCCCAAGGGCGAAAACACCCTTAACGCAAATGCGCAGCCACGCCCAGCAAGCGATCGATGCGCTCACCCAGTGCCTTGAGCTCGAAGGGCTTGGACAGCACCTCGGTGCGCTCTGCAGGCCAGCCTCGGGCCATGCTGCTGGCAATGTCGTAGCCGGTGATCAGTATCACCGGGGCTTCGGTGGCAAGGCCCCGGTAGGCCTCTGCGAGCTGGTTGCCGTCGATGCCGCCGGGCAGGCCGACATCGGTGATCAACAAGTCAGGCAATGGGCCGTGCTGCAACGCCGCGTGTGCGCTGCGGCCATCCTCGAAAATCTGGACCTCGTGGCCCAGCTCTTTCAGCACTTCGCCGAGTACCAGGCGCAGGGTCGCTTGGTCTTCTACCAGCATGATCCGGTGTGGCCTGTGAAGCGGCCTGGCGTCAGCATGTTCAGGTGCAGTGCAAGGATGCTCGTGGGTGGTGCTTTCGTCCCGGGGCAAATACAGGTGGAGGCTGGTGCCTTGCCCAGGCGTGCTGTCGATGCGTAATTGCCCGCCAGACTGGCGCACGAAGCCATAGACCATCGACAGCCCCAGGCCAGTACCCTGGCCCATGGGTTTGGTTGTGAAGAACGGGTCGAGGGCACGCTGCATCACGTCCTTGCTCATGCCCATGCCAGTGTCGTCCACCCGTATGTGCAAAAATTGCCCTGGCGGCACGTCCAGGCGGCGGGCCTGCTCGTCGTCGAGCTCGGCATTCTCACAGCCAATGCGCAGGGTGCCGCCCAGGGGCATGGCATCGCGGGCGTTGATGCACAGGTTCAGCAGGGCGTTTTCCAGCTGTTGAGGGTCGATGCGGATCGACCACTGGCCGGCCAGTGTCCGGTCCTGCAAGTCGATGTGCGAATCGATCGAACTGCGGATCAGGTCGTGCATGCCGGCCACCAACCGCTGTACATCGACCGGTTGCGGCAGCAGTGTTTGCTGGCGCGAAAAAGCCAACAGACGCTGCACCAGCGAGGCTGCGCGCAGCGCGTTATCTTTGCCGATTTCGAGCAGCCTGGCGGTGTCCAGCACGCGATGCTGACTCAGGCGTTGCCCGGCCAGCTCCAGTGCGCCGAGGATGCTGCCAAGCAGGTTGTTGAAGTCATGGGCAATGCCACCGGTCAATTGGCCGACGGCTTCCATTTTCTGTGATTGGCGCAGTGCTTCTTCGGTCTGGTGCAAGCGTTCCTGTTCGGCAATGCGCTCGGTAATGTCGTAGGCGAACATATAGCCGCCCTGGATGCGCTGCTGCGCGTCGAGCAGCGGGTGATAGCGGATTTCATAGTGGCGCAGGGCGTCAGGTGGCCCGAGGGCGATGGTATCGATAAACGCTTCGCCGGCCAGTAGGCGCGGCCACACCGGGGCCAAGCGGCCCATGATGTCCGGTTGGTTGGCGAGAAACTGCGGGATGTAATCGCCGATCTGCGGCACAAAACCGCGCCACCGCTGGAAGGTTTCGCGGGCTGTGCGATTGATCGCCAGCAGGCGCATTTTGCGGTCGGCTGCAAACACGTTGGCCAAGCTGTTATCGACCAGTTCGCCGAGCAGATTGTTGTTTGCCTGCGCAATGTCACCGCGCTGGCCCAGCAGGGTTTCCAGCTCTGCGACACGCGCCTGCAGTTGCTCGTAGGAAGCTTGCGTGACTGGCTGCATGGTGGCGAACCGGTGAGCGGATCGGGCAACTATAGTCGCGACGCAGGCTGACAGCTATCAAAACGAACGAATGATTCGCCCCAGGGTTTCCATGGCCTTTTCGGCGCCGTCATGCCAGGGGCTGCCGTAGTTCAGGCGGATGCAATTACCGAAGCGACGGGTCGGTGAAAAGATGGGGCCGGGGGCGATGCTGATGCCCTGGGCCAAGGCCATGTGGAACAGCTTGAGCGCATCCATCTGCTCTGGCAGTTCAAGCCACAGGAAGTAGCCCCCAGACGGTTGGCTGACCCGCGTCTGCGCCGGGAAGTGGCGGGAGATGGCGGCGAGCATGTTGGCTTGCTGGCCTTCCAGCGCGTAGCGCAGTTTGCGCAAGTGGCGGTCATAGCCGCCGTGTTGCAGGTAGTCGGCAATGGCCGCCTGGGCCGGCATCGATGCGCACAGCGAGGTCATCAACTTGAGGCGCTCGATCTTCTGCGCGAAACGCCCGGCGGCCACCCAGCCGATGCGGTAGCCGGGCGCCAGGCTCTTGGCGAACGAACCGCAGTGCATCACCAGGCCTTGAGTGTCGAAGGCTTTGGCGGGCTTGGGTGCCTGTTGCGCGTAATACAGTTCGGCGTAGACGTCGTCTTCGATCAGCGGCACCTGGTGGCGTGCCAGCAACTCGACCAGCGCCTGCTTCTTGGCCTCCGGCATGCTGGCGCCTACCGGGTTCTGGAAGTTGGTCATGCACCATACGGCCTTGACCGGGTGCTTCTCCAGGGTCTGCGCCAGTACGCTCAGGTCCATGCCTTCGCGCGGGTGAACGGGAATTTCCACGGCTTTGAGTTTGAGCCGCTCCAGCACTTGCAGGCAGGCATAGAAGGCCGGTGCTTCAATCGCCACCAGATCGCCGGGTTCGGTCACGGCCTGCAGGCACAGGTTCAGGGCTTCCAGCGCGCCGTTGGTGATCAGCAGTTCTTCCATCGGCAGCATCAGCCCGCCGACCATGTAGCGCAGGGCAATCTGCCGGCGCAGTTGGGGGTTGCCGGGCGACAGGTCGGTGACCACCATGCGCGGGTCCATCGCGCGGCTGGCACTGGCCAGCGAGCGCGACAGGCGCTGCAATGGGAATAGTTCGGGGCTCGGGAAGGCCGAGCCGAACGGCACCGTGTTGGGGTCCTTTATCGAGTCGAGGATGGAGAACACCAGCGCGCTGACGTCGACATCGGTGGACTCGCTGACCGGCTGTAAGGCCTGTGGTTCGCAGAACTGGCGCGGTGCATGGGCGTTGACGAAGTACCCCGAACGCGGGCGCGCGCGAATCAACCCGCGCCGTTCCAGCAGGTAATAGGCCTGGAACACCGTGGATGGGCTGACCCCGTGGGTCTGGCTGGCATAGCGCACCGACGGCACCCGCTGGCCAGGGCCTAGCACACCCGAGCGGATCAGTTCGGCAATGTCATCGGCGAATCGTTCGTAGCGTTTCATTCTGGCCTTCTGTCGAAGCCTGGCAGGCAAGGTGGAAAAACAGTGTAAGGGATCAGCGGTTCATCGGTGCGACGAAGCGGCTTTGTGCCACGCTGCGCACGGCAGGTTCGTCACTGTCCTGCACTTCGAAACTCAAGGTTTGCGAACTGCTGGTCGGGCGTTCTGCAAGCATCGCCACCGAGACCGGCAGTTCGCTCATTTCGCCAGCCGGGATGATGAACTCGGTTTTGCCCTGCAGGGTGAAGCCGTCAGCGTCCAGCAGACGCAGGTGATAGCGCTGGGTGCTTTCGGTCTTGTTGATCACCTTGAGCAGGTAGATGTTCTCGATCTGGCCTTGGGCGTTCTCGCGGAACAGGCCGCGGTCCTTGATCACGTCCAGCGACACCATCGGGCGCAGTTGCAAGGCAACTACCAGCGCGCCGATCATCACCACCAGTGCCGCGGCGTAACCCAACAGGCGCGGGCGCAACCAGTGGGTGGTGCCGCCCTGCAGGCTGTGTTCAGACTTGTAACCGATCAGGCCGCGCGCATACCCCATCTTGTCCATGACCCCGTCACAGGCGTCGATGCAGGCCGCGCAGCCGATACAGGCCATTTGCAGGCCATCGCGGATGTCGATGCCGGTGGGGCAGACCTGCACGCACATCGTGCAGTCGATGCAGTCGCCCAGGCCTTGGGCGTGGGCGTCGCTGCCTTTCTTGCGCGGGCCACGGGTTTCGCCGCGGCGCGGGTCGTAGGCCACCGCCAGGGTGTCCTTGTCGAACATCACGCTTTGGAAGCGGGCATAAGGGCACATGTGCAGGCACACCGCCTCGCGCAGCAAGCCGGCATTGATGTAGGTGGCGGCGGTGAAGAACAACACCCAGAACAGCGCGACGCCACCCAACTGCAAGGTGAACAGTTCTACCGCCAGGGGCCGTATCGGGGTGAAGTAGCCGACGAAGGTCAGGCCGGTGAGCAAGCCGATGGCCAGCCACAGGCTGTGCTTGAGCGCCCGACGGGCCAGTTTTTCCAAACTCCAGGGGGCAGCGGCAAGCTTGATGCGCTGGTTGCGGTCACCTTCGCTGACCTTTTCGCACCACATGAACAACCAGGTCCAGGTACTTTGTGGGCAACTGTACCCGCACCACACGCGCCCGGCGTAGACCGTGATGGCGAACAGGCCAAAGGCGCAGATAATCAACAGCGCCGACAGCAGGATGAAGTCCTGCGGCCAGAACGTTGCGCCGAAGATATGGAACTTGCTGCTGCCCAAGTCCCAGAGCACTGCCTGGCGGCCGTTCCAGGTAAGCCAGGCGGTGCCGAAGAACAGTGCGAACAACGCCCCCGCAAAACCGATCCGCAGGTTGCGGTACAGCCCGGTGAAACTGCGGGTGTGAAGGCCGCTGTCAACGTGGCGTTTGGCGGCTGAACTTGCGGGCGCGGCGATCTCGGTAAAGGGGATTCTATCGTTCATGGCTCGGTGCTCATCAGGCCTCGATCAGGCATGAGCACTATGGCCCCCGAGCTGTTATCAGCACAGGCTCAGGTTTGGCGATAAAAACCGTATCAGATGATCAGCAAAACCACGCCAGGCCTTAGATTACCGAGCCTGGCACGCTGGTCTTCAGATGCCTGCGGCTATCCACCGCACCCGCTACGGTCAGGGCATCAGCTTCTGCTTCGGTGATCGGCACCCGTTCCCCCGCCAGCACCGCCACCGACATGCGCAGCTGTTCATCGGTGATGATTTCAATGGCAGGGCCATCGCCTTCGAGGTGCACATGGTCGCCGATGAGCGTGCAACGGCGGGTGCTTTCGTCGATTTCAACCGGCATGGGAATGTCCTCTTGGTGGCGGTTACAGCTGTGACCACTGTGCAGAGGTGGTTGCTGCATCGATCCGCTGGGCGGGATGTATCGCACTTGCCGGCGCTGCGCGAGTCAACTCTCACAGAGGCAGCCCCAGCGCATTCTGATCAGGAGCGTCACGATGAACCCTTGGTGGCATCCGATTTGGCAAACCATTCAGGCCGAGTTCGCCGACCTTGGCGACGAGCGCGAAGTCACGCAGGTGCTGGTGCGCCTGCTGATGGCGGCCGTGCTGGGTGCGGTGCTGGGTTTTGAGCGTGAGCACAAAGGCAAGTCTGCCGGCGTGCGTACCCACATGCTGGTCTCGCTGGGCGCTGCGCTGTTCGTGTTGGCGCCGAGCATGGCCGGGGCCGACGAGCAGGCGCTAAGCCGGGTGATCCAGGGCATTGTCGCCGGTATCGGTTTTCTGGGCGCGGGTACCATTCTCAAGGGCAACGGCCAGGACACCAGCCACGTGAAAGGGCTGACTACCGCAGCAGGGCTGTGGATGACCGCCGCGATCGGTACGGCCGCTGGCATGGGGCGCGAAGCCACGGCATTGATCAGCACGGTGCTGGCACTGTTGGTGCTGGGCACGATGCCTATGCTGGTGGACAAGGTCGAGAAACAGGATGAGGAGAAACAGAGCGAGGAGGAGGGCAGGAAGCACTGAGGGGAGCCGAAGCTCCCCCCAAAGCGTTGTTGCCTGCTCTTTTTATTATTGAAGACGGCCTTTTGTTGTTTTTGTCAGCCTGTCTTTGTGTCGCGGGCGACCCCCATGCGGGGTCAAGAACAAACGTATTTTTTTGAGCGCTGACCTGCTTTCATCATGACTGATCCGATGCTGACTGCCGCTACCTTGAGGTAGTTTTATTGTTCTGTGTCAGACCGCGGGGCGTACCCCTGAAAAGCGTGTCTACTCCAAAAAAATCTGCTTGCTACGCCTCTGCCGTGTTGTTCTTGTTATGTCAGAGCCGTTACCTGTTGTTTTTATTGGGTGTCACATTTTTTTTGTTCTTGTACCAAAGATATAGCATGGCCCGTGCCAACTTTTTCAAATCCTTTAAAATCAAGCACTTAGGTGTTTTGGTGAAAAACGCTCGACCTGAAATTTTGTCGATTTGTTTCCCTGTTACCCGATTTTTTGCTGCGAAACGTGGGGGAGGTAACACTCCACCCACATTCATGTGACACCCGTGTGACTAGTGCGCGCTGCGTGCGCGTGCCACTCGCGACCCGTTGGCGCGGCCCAGCACCGTGCTGATGCGTTGCCCTGCGGCGATCAGGCGGTCCAGGTCGATGCCGGTCTTGATACCCAGCCCCTGTAACAGGTACACCAAGTCTTCGGTTGCGATATTGCCGGTGGCGCCCTTGGCATAGGGGCAGCCACCCAGCCCGGCCACCGAGCTGTCGAATACATTGATACCTTCAAGCAGGCTGGCGTAGACGTTGGCCAAGGCCTGGCCATAGGTGTCGTGGAAGTGCCCGGCCAACTGCTGGCGGGGCACCTGGGCCGACACCACGTCGAACAGCCGGCGGGTATCGCCTGCAGTGCCGGTACCGATGGTGTCGCCCAGGGATACCTCGTAGCAGCCCATGTCATGCAGGGCGCGGGCGACCGGGGCGACCTGTTCGGCGCTGACCTTGCCTTCATAAGGGCAGCCCAAGACGCACGACACATAGCCACGCACGCGCACGCCGTGGCTGCGCGCTGCCTCCATGATCGGCTCGAAGCGCTTGAGGCTGTCGCTGATCGAGCAGTTGATGTTGCGCTGCGAGAACGCCTCGGATGCTGCGGCAAACACCGCCACCTCTTTCACCCCGGCAGCCAGGGCATCCTCGAAGCCGCGCAGGTTCGGCGCCAGGGCGGCATAGGTAACACCTGGCCGCTGCACGATGCCTGCGAACACCTCTGCGGAACCGGCCATCTGCGGTACCCACTTGGGCGAGACAAAGCTGCCGACTTCGATGTAGGCAAGGCCTGCTTTGGTGAGGTCGTCAACCAGGCGCACCTTGTCGGCGACGCTGATGGGCTGGGCTTCGTTCTGCAGACCGTCGCGGGGGCCTACTTCGACCAGACGGACTTCTTTAGGCAAGGGCATGGCGGGTTTCCTGTGGCGGGTCAACGGTTGTCTTTGTTGTTCAAGGTCGCGGCAAGGGCCTGCTCGCAGCGCTCCTGGGCGGTGTCGAGCTCCAGTTGCATCTGATGAATGTCGAGCATCTGCTGCTCCAACTGGGCACGTCGTTCGGCGATTTTCACCAGCATGCTGTTGAGCTGTTTCAGGTTGCCGCTGGTGGGGTCATACAGCTCGATCAGTTCACGGCATTCGGCGAGGGAAAAACCGATGCGCTTGCCGCGCAGGATGAGCTTCAGGCTGACTTTGTCACGTGCCGAGTAGATGCGTTCCAGGCCACGTCGCTCGGGGCTCAGCAAGCCCTGTTCCTCGTAGAAGCGGATGGCACGGGTGGTGATGTCCAGCTCGCGGGACAGGTCGGAGATGCTGTAGGTCTGGAGGCTCATGCGGGGGCTCGGCGTGGGGTATGGGGCTATCCTGAATGCAGGTTGACGTTTACGTCAAGCAGGGGCGCTATTCAGGCACCCCCACCCGGCGATAACCATTGGGCGTCTGCCCGCTCAGCCGCTTGAAAAACCGCGCGAAGTAGGTGGGGTCGGTAAACCCGAGGCTATCCGACAATTGCCCAATGCTCATGCGCGTATAAAGAAGGTTGCGCCGCGCCTCCAGCAGCAGCCGCTGATGCACCACCTGCAAAGCCGTTTGCCCGCTCAGTGCCCGGCACAGCTGGTTGAGCTGCAGGCTCGAGACGTTCAGGCGCGCGGCAAAGTCCTCCACGGACAAATGCTCGCGGTAATGGGCCTCGACCAGGCGCAGGTATTGCCCGAGCAACAGCCGGTCCCGTTCGTCACGGTTACGGGGCGCCTGGCCCAGTTGCTGCCGGCGGCTGATCCAGACCATCAATGCGGTCACCAGCGCCTGCAGCATCGTCGCCCGTGCCGGGGCATTGCCCTGGTATTCCTGCTGCAGCGTGTCGATCAGGCTGCGTAAACGCTGGCGGTCCTTGCCCAACGCATAGCACGCCGGCGTGGCCAGCATGCCCAGCGGCGCGCCCAGTTGCTGTTCCAGTTCGGCCACCAGCGCGGTGCCGAAGGTCAGTACATGCCCCTGGATGTCGGCACTGAAGCGAAAGCCGTGCACGGTCAGTGGCGGTACCACCTGGATGGCGGCCTGGCTGATCGAGCTGCGGACACCTTCGATCTCCACCTCGGCCTGGCCACGCTGCACATACAGCAACTGGAACAGCTCGGCATGCTGGTGCGGCTTGATCTCCCAGTGGTGCAAGCGGCTGCGTGCCGGGATCGACTCGCAGTGCAACAGGTCGGTGCCGGGCCACGCCTGGTTTTCGCCGTACAGCTGGAACAACGGAATGCCGGGGAGGGTGGATTTCATGCGGTTTTGCCTGTCCGTTAATCGAACGTTTTTTGTAAAAGTGCAGATTTTGCATGGAATAGCACACTTAACCGGCAGCCTTTGCCAGTAAAAATGCAGGTGTAAACCCTAACAGCAGATGCCATGCCACTGCCAGTCCAGGGCCGGCATCGCCCGACTAGAGACAACAACAATGAAAACTCAGGTTGCAATCATCGGTGCAGGTCCGTCCGGCCTGCTGCTCGGCCAGTTGCTGCACAAGGCCGGCATCGAGACCGTCATCGTCGAACGCCAGACCCCCGAATACGTGCTCGGCCGCATCCGTGCCGGCGTGCTGGAGCAAGGCACGGTCGACCTGTTGCGTGAGGCCGGCGTGGCTGCGCGCATGGACCGCGAAGGCCTGGTGCATGAAGGCGTCGAGCTGCTGGTCGGCGGGCGTCGCCAGCGCCTCGACCTCAAGGCCCTGACCGGTGGCAAGACGGTGATGGTCTACGGCCAGACCGAGGTCACCCGTGACTTGATGCAAGCGCGTGAAGCCAGTGGTGCACCGATCATCTACGCGGCGAGCAATGTGCAGCCGCATGAGCTCAAAGGCGAGCGTCCGTACCTCACGTTCGAGAAGGACGGGCAGGTTCATCGACTGGACTGTGACTACATCGCCGGGTGCGATGGCTTCCATGGCGTTTCCCGGCAGAGCATTCCCGAGGGTGTGCTCAAGCAGTACGAGCGAGTGTATCCGTTTGGCTGGCTGGGCTTATTGTCGGACACCCCGCCGGTCAATCACGAGCTGATCTATGCCCATCACGAGCGGGGCTTCGCGCTGTGCAGCCAACGCTCGCAGACGCGCAGCCGCTACTACCTGCAGGTGCCGTTGGACGATCAGGTCGAAGCTTGGTCCGACGAGCGTTTCTGGGACGAGCTCAAGGCCCGCTTGCCCGAGGACGTGGCGGCGAGCCTGGTGACCGGCCCTGCGCTGGAAAAAAGCATTGCCCCGCTGCGCAGCCTGGTGGTCGAACCGATGCAATACGGGCACCTGTTCCTGGTCGGCGATGCCGCCCACATCGTCCCGCCTACCGGTGCCAAGGGCCTAAACCTGGCGGCATCGGACGTCAATTACCTGTACCGGATCCTGGTCAAGGTCTACCACGAAGGGCGTACCGACCTGTTGCAGCAGTACTCGCCGCTGGCCTTGCGCCGGGTCTGGAAAGGCGAGCGTTTCAGCTGGTTCATGACCCAGTTGCTGCATGACTTTGGCACGCACAAGGACGCTTGGGACCAGAAGATGCAGGAGGCTGACCGCGAGTACTTCCTGTCGTCGCCGGCGGGGTTGGTGAACATTGCCGAGAACTATGTGGGCTTGCCGTTCGAAGAGGTGGCGTAGGGGTAGGGCTGAAGATTTTCAGCGCCTGCAAAATCGAGCGCCGCCCGCGCGGCGCATCGCGAGCAACGCTCGCTCCTACGTTTGTTTCGGGCCAGTGAGTCCTATGGCATGGGCGCGCGCGCCCCTTGGTGCCCGCCTCGATATCGAGTTGGAAAAACAAGGCGGTCGCGCGCCGCCATCACAGGCATAATTGGCCCGAAACAAACGTAGGAGCGAGCGTTGCTCGCGATGCGCCGCGCGGGCGGCGCTCGATCTCAAAAGCGAAATCAATCCATCGCCATGCACTCAAGCCTCTCATCACTCCCCCGGCAACTGATAACCGCCCTGTGCCTGGCCGCCACCGCTGGCCCAGCCTGGGCCGACCAGGTACTACCCCCACCCCCCGAGTTGCAGTCCGGCTACCGCAGCGCCTTGCAACCCGTCCACGCCAGCCGGCACATGGCCGCAGCTGCCAACCCGCTGGCCAGCGAGGCGGGGCGTGCGATGCTGCGTGCCGGTGGCAGTGCCATCGATGCGGCGATCGCCATGCAGATGGTGCTCACCCTGGTCGAGCCACAATCCAGTGGCATTGGTGGTGGGGCCTTCATCCTCTATTGGGACGGCAAGCGTGTGCAGGCGTTCGACGGCCGTGAGGCGGCCCCTGCAACGGCCACGGAATCACTCTTCCTGCAAGCCGACGGATCGCCGATGCCATTCAGGGCGGCGCAAATCGGTGGGCGCGCGGTCGGCGTTCCTGGCGTGCTGCGGGCGCTTAAACTGGCCCATGAACAGCATGGCAAGCTGCCGTGGCAGGATTTGTTCGCGCCTGCGATAGCGCTGGCGCAGAAGGGCTTTCCAGTCTCTGAGCGTCTACACACCTTGCTGGCAGCTGACCCTTATGTCGCCCGCTCACCCAGCATGGCCCGCTACTTCCTTGGCGAAAACGGCAAGCCACTGCCGGTCGGCACGATGCTGCGCAACCCCGAGCTTGCGCAGACCCTGGCGCGCATCGCCGCGCAGGGGCCTGATGCGTTCTACACCGGCGAGGTGGCCGAAGCGATCGTTGCCCAGGTGCGTGGGCATGCCAATGCCGGGCAACTGTCATTGCAGGACCTGAGCCAGTACCGGGCGCGCGAGCGGGAGCCGGTCTGTGGTCCGTACAAACTGTGGCGTATCTGTGGCATGCCGCCGCCTTCTTCGGGCGGGGTCGCTGTACTGCAGACACTGGGCATCCTTGAAGCGCTACAGCGCGCGTCGCCGCACTATGACCTGGCGAAACGTGCGCCACGCGCCACGTCATCGCCCGCCGGCCTGGAGCCCACGCCGCTGGCGGTTCACGTGATCGCCGAAGCCGAACGCCTGGCCTATGCCGACCGCGCCCAATACCTGGCCGACAGCGACTACGTGCCGGTGCCGGTCAAAGCCCTCATCGACCCTGCCTACCTCGCTGGGCGTGCCGCCCAGATCGGCACCTACAGCATGAAGCGCGCCCGCCCCGGTACCCCGCAGGGCGCCAACCTGGCCATGGCCCCCGACCGTTCGCCGCTGCGTATTTCCACGTCGCACCTCTCTGCCGTGGACGACAGTGGCCAGGCCTTGGCCATGACCACGTCAGTGGAGGCGGCGTTCGGGGCGCATTTGATGGTCAAAGGTTTTTTGCTGAACAACCACCTGACCGATTTCTCGTTTTTGCCACAGGAGCAAGGTAAGCCCGTGGCGAACCGGGTCGAGCCGGGCAAGCGCCCCTTGTCGGCCATGGCGCCGACCTTGGTGTTTTCGCGGTCATCGGGTGAACTGGTGGCCAGCCTCGGTTCCCCCGGCGGCTCGCAGATCATCGGCTACGTGAACAAAGCGCTGGTCGGCCTGCTTGACTGGCAACTAAACCCGCAACAAGCCAGCAACCTGCCCAATTTCGGCAGCCGTAATGCCGGTACCGAGGTGGAAGCGGGGCTGACCAGCCCGGCGCTGATCCGGCAACTGGCGGCCTGGGGGCACGAGGTCACGCCCATGACCATGACCAGCGGCATGCAGATCATCCAGCGCACTGGCACTGGCTGGTCCGGGGGCGCCGACCCGCGACGCGAAGGCGCGGCACTCGGCGATTGAGCAAGCGCGTTGCGGGGTGTGAGGTGGCGTGATAGAACGCTACCTTGCCATTCAGAAGTTGAATACCCAGATGTCCATCAGCGTGAAATCGAATAGAGCACTGTTCGACCTCGACTTGCTGCGCGCGATCGTCGTGGTGGCCGATTGCGGCAGTTTCACCACTGCCGCCGCGCGCCTGCACTCGACCCAGTCCACCATCAGCCAGAAGGTGCGCCGACTCGAAGAAATGGTCGGCCACCGTTTGCTGGTGCGCGGCAACCGTGACGTGCTGCCCACCGATGCCGGGCAGACCTTGCTCGGCTATGCCCGCCATATGCTGGCCTTGAACGACCAGATGCTCGAAGCGCTGGCAGGGGCGATGGTCGGTGTCACCGTGCGCCTTGGCGTGCCCGAGGATTTCGTCGGTGGGCGCACCACCAACGCCCTGTCGGCGTTCAGCCGGCTGCACCCGCAGGTCAAACTGGAAGTGACCAGCGGGCTGTGCCGCGACCTCAGCCAAGCCTATGACAATGGCGAGCTCGACCTGGTGCTGCTGAAGCAGCGGCGCAACAGCCGCGAAGGGGTGGCCTGCTGGCCTGAGCGTCTGCAGTGGATCGACAGTGCGCGCACGCCGGCTTTTGAACTCGACCCGATCCCGTTAGTGACCTTTCCGCCACGCGGGCTGTACCGCGATGACATGATCACCGCCATCGAAGGCATGGGCCGGCGCTGGCGCATCAGTTTTACCAGTTCCAGCCTCAGCGGCATCCAGGCTGCAGTCGCCGATGGCATGGGCATCAGCCTGCTACCGCCGCGGGCGGCAACGCGCGAGCACCGGGTGCTGGGGGGCGAGCAGGGGTTGCCCGAGGTCGACAGCTACGAAATTGTCATCGTCCATCGGCCCACCGCAGACGTGATGGTCAAGGCACTGGCCGAGGTGATGACGCAATTGTTGGCTGGAGGTGGGATCTAAAAGCAATTAGAATCAGTCGCATTCATACCTTTAGCCCGCTAGCGTGCCCTTGAATGACCGACTCCACCCCGGCAGACGAAACCTCCTTCGGCACGCTTTACCGCGACCATCGCAGTTGGCTGGAAGGCTGGCTCTCGCGCCGCCTGGGCGATGCCTGGGAGGCCGCCGACTTGGCCCAGGACACCTTCTTGCGGGTGCTCGCCGCGCACCCCGGGCAGACGCTACCCAGTCTGCGTGAGCCCAGGGCCTATCTACTGACCGTGGGCAAGCGGCTGCTGATCAACCATTACAAGCGGCGCAGCCTGGAGCGCGCTTACCTGGAAGCCCTGGCCAACCTGCCCGAAGCGCTGGCGCCCTCGCCGGAGCAACGCTGGATACTGCTTGAAGCCTTGCAGGCCCTGGACGAACTGCTCGACGGCCTGCCACGCGCCGTGCGCCGGGCTTTTTTGTGGGCGCAGTTGGAAGGGGTCGACTACGCAACCATTGCCGAGCGTTTGCAGGTTTCTGAGCGTACGGTCAAACGCTATATGGTCAAGGCGTACGCGCATTGCCTGTTGGTGGCGTTGTGAGCGCGCCCGTCGACGCTCGCGCTCGTCAACTGGCCCGCGAGGCCGCGCAGTGGCTGGCCTTGCAGGACGCTGGCCCACTGGATGATGGCCAGGTCGACGCGCTACAGCGCTGGCGTGCACGCAGCGCGGCCCATGAAGCGCTGTGGCAAAAGGCCGAGGCCCTGCGCACGCAGTTTTCCGCTGTGCCATCGTCGCTTGCCGTGGCCTGCCTGGACCGCCCGGACCCCGACCGCCGCCAGTTGCTGGGCCAGGCCCTGGCGATCGGCGCGCTGGCGCCGCTAGCTTGGTATGGCTACCGTCAGCTACCCGTGGACAGCTGGCGCGCCGACCTGCACACCGCCACCGGAGAACGGCGTGGCCACGTGCTAGCAGGCGGAGGGCGCGTGCATTTGAACACTGCCAGTGCGGTGAACCTATCTGTGCAGGGCGGCCAGCACGTTGTGCAACTGGTACGGGGTGAGATTGCCGTGGACTGCGTCGGCCCGTTGCAGGTGCAGACCGCCCAAGGCGCTGTCTTTGCTACCCAGGCGAGTTTTTGCGTGCGTCAGCAAGGGCAGCACTACCGCGTGTCGGTCAGCGATGGCGCCGTGCGCCTGCAAACGGCCCAGGGCGGCGCGCTGTCATTGCAGGCTGGGCAGAGGGTAACCCTTGCTGCAAGCGGGGCAGGGCCTATAGAGGCGTTCGACGCGCAGTTACCGGGTTGGCAGCAAGGCCTGTTGATGGTCGACAACCAGCCCTTGGGCGATGTATTGCGCGAACTCGACCGCTATCGCCCCGGGCTGCTGCGTTGGGACCCGGCCCTGGAGCGCCTGAGCGTGACCGGCACCTTCCAGCTCGACGACAACGACCGCATCCTTGCCTTGTTGGCTGCCAGCCTGCCGCTGCAGGTGCATTACCGGACCCGCTACTGGGTGTCGCTGACACCGCGCAAGCAACCTGCCTGAGGGTACACCGCACACGTGTAAGTGTTTCAGTCTGTGGCCAAATGGAATACCTGGCGGGCTGCGCAGTCCCAACTGTTACCTGGGTACGACACCCGTCATCCCACGCCATGGAGAACCAACATGAAAGCAGCGCTTTTCGTTGCATTGCTGGCCAGTACCGGCCTTGCGCAGGCCGCCCAGACGGTGGAACTCAAGCTGGCAGGCCCCGACGGCCCAGGCAAGTCGATCGGGACCATCAGCATCGAGCAAAACCAATACGGCACCCTTCTGACCCCTGATCTCAAGGACCTGCCACCCGGCGTGCATGGCTTCCACCTGCATCAGAATGCCTCGTGTGCTCCCACGGAGGAGAACGGCAAGCCGGTGCCTGCTGGCGGGGCGGGTGGCCACTGGGACCCGGATTCGACCCAGGCGCATAAAGGCCCCTACGATGACAGCGGCCACCGGGGTGACTTGCCGGCGCTGTACGTGGGTGCCGATGGCAAGGCCAGCTATCCGGTGCTCGCGCCACGCCTCAAGGCTGCGGACTTCAAAGGCCATGCGTTGATGGTGCATGCCGGTGGCGACAACCACAGTGACCACCCGGAAAAACTGGGCGGTGGTGGTGCGCGGATGGCATGCGGGGTTGTGCAGTAACGGCGGGTAGGAGCAGCCTTGCGCTGCGAAGAGGCCATTGCAGGCACATCATCTGCAACAGCTGTACCGGCCTCTTCGCAGCACAAGGCTGCTCCTACAGGTGGCTTTCAATTAATTGATCGAAAGCGGGCGTGAGCTTCTCGGTGACAGGTGAATCCCGGCGATCATGCAGCGCACCGAGCCCCCGGCCATCTCGATGGTCGGCACATCCAAAGGTACCAACCGCGCCGAACGCTCGATGCGTTGACGCTGCTCCCCCGTAAGGCTGTCGAACGCTTTGCGCGAAAGCGCAAGGATTCGACCATCGCGGCCAGAAAGCTCGATGGCGTTGCCGGCAAACTGGCTGATCTGCTGGTTGCTCAGGTCGATCACATCACGGCCTGACTCGATCAGGCGCATGCGCACCTCCTGTGCACGGCTCGGGTTGGTGAACGTGTCAAACCCCACCAGTGCAAACTCAGTCGCCACGCACATCAGGACGTTGGTGTGGTAAATCGGCGTGCCTTGTTCGTCGGCCGTGTCGAACACCATGGGCTCGAAGTTGAAGTGCGTGCTGAAACGCTCGAGGGCGATCGGGTCGGCGCGGTTGGAGCGGGCGGTATAGGCGACCCTGGACAAATGGTCGAACACCATTGCCCCGGTGCCTTCGAGAAACAGCTCGTCCTGTTCCAGCCCGGAATAGTCGATCACATCCTGCACCCGGTACTCATGCTTGAGCATCTCGATGACATCCGCCCGCCGTTCGCGGCGGCGGTTGCGCGAGTACATCGAATAGATCGCGATGTGGCCGCCCGGGTGGGTGGAAAACCAGTTATTCGGGAACACCGAGTCCGGCGTGTTCTGCTCGCCAAAGTCGTCGAACAGGTGCACCCGCACGCCCTCGGCTTCAAGCCGCCCCGCGGCCTGGGTGACTTCGTCGCGCGCCACATCGGCCACGGCGTGCGCGGCGACGTCAGGGTGGGTGCTCTGAAACGAATTGTCTGCCGCTGTTTCCGGGTTGGGGGTGAAGGCGTGCGGCCTGACCATGACCACTGCCGCAGGTGCTTGAATCGAACGCGTTGGAAATGCCATCTGGAATACCGAAATTAAGAGCTGACCGTAGGGTTATGCAACGCGTCGGATGCGGCTTTTGGCAGCGCGGCCGCGGGTGTGGCTGAACAGGTCTTTCGGGTCTTCGTCCACCCAGGGCACCAGGTCGATTTTTGAACCCAGGCCGCGTTTTTCGGCTTCCTGTAGTACATACCGTAGTACGGTGTAGTCTTCGAGCGCGAAGCCCACCGAGTCGAATACGGTTACCTGGCTGTCGCTTTGGCGGCCTTCGGTTTCACCTCGCAGTACACGCCAGAGGTCGACCACCGGGAAGTCGCCTGGCAATTGCTGGATGTCACCTTCGATACGGGTCTGCGGTTCGTACTCGACGAACACCCGGGCTTTACGCAGTACATCGGCATGCAGTTCGGTCTTGCCTGGGCAGTCGCCGCCCACTGCGTTCAAGTGCATGCCGGGTTCGAGCATATCGGGGGTGATGATGGTCGCGTAGGCCTTGTCGGCGGTCACCGTGGTGATGATGTCGACGCCTTTGACCGCCTCGGCAACAGAGCGGGCCTTGCGAATGGTAAGGCCGCTGTACTCCTTGAGGTTGGCGATCAGCTTGGCGGTGGCCAGCGGGTCGGTGTCGAAGGCGACGATTTCTTCGATACCCAGGTGTTTGTGGAAGGCCAGTGCCTGGAATTCGCTTTGCGCGCCGTTGCCGATCAGCGCCATTTTTTTCGCGTTCGGCCGGGCCAGTGCCTGGGCGGCCATCAACGATGTGGCGGCAGTGCGCAGGGCGGTGGCGATGGTCAGTTCAGACAACAGCACCGGGTAACCGGTCGCCACGTCGGCCAACACGCCAAAGGCCATGACGGTATGAAGGTCTTTTGCTGTATTGGCAGGGTGCCCGTTGACGTATTTGAACGCATAGCGATGCGTGTCGGCGACTGGCATCAATTCGATCACACCCACTTCCGAATGGCTGGCAACACGGGCGGACTTATCAAAGTCCTGCCAACGTTTAAAGTCTTCGCGCAGGGCCGCGGCCAGTTCGCCAATGAAGGGCGCTACGCCAATGTCATGGACCAAATCGGACATGGTTGGAACATCAATGAAATACGTCATGCTCTTGCACCTTTTATGCGCGCGCTCTCACCTCAAGGCCTGCAGGGTGAACGCTTAAGATTGTTGAGGGGTTGCCAGCACGAAGAGTTTGATGAAAGGTTGCGTCAAATTGAAGAGAGCAGGTTGCCAGTTTCGTCATCTTTCTAGACAATCTGCGACCCCAGAATAACAATCTGATTAATGGGCAGGCACCATGGACACTGTAGACCGGGAACTGATCGCGCTGTTGCGTGATAATGCACGCACGCCGATCCTCACCCTTGCCAAGAAACTCAAGGTTGCCAGGGCAACGGTGCAGAACCGCATCACCAAGCTTGAGGAACAAGGGGTGATCATGGGCTACACGATTCGCCTCAGGTCAGATGCCCTGGAGCAAGGCGTACGGGCAATTACCAGCATCGGCATCAGCGGCCATCATGCTGCGGAGGTCAAGCACGCGCTGCGCGGGCACCCCAACGTGGTGGCCATTCACACCACCAATGGCCGCTGGGACCTGATGGCCGAGCTGCGGGCCGACACCCTTGAGGCCTTCGACCGAGCGTTGAACACGATTCGCTCGATACAACACATCGAGAACACCGAGACCAGCATTTTGCTCTCCACCTTCAAGATGTGATCACTGCGATAGCCGGAATGGGCAGGCGCCTGGCGCAAACTGTCACCCCGGCCTTTCACAGTGCAACAAATCCCATTTCGTGTGTGCAGTCTGTAGCGTTCCGATTGACCACAACGGCTGGCAAAATGAAACAGCGTCAGCACCCTGTGTTTCACGTTTAAACGTCTTGCCGGGCATGACCAGATTAATCGGCGTGCACGTGTGATGGGCTTTCATAATTAATTAAGCCTGATGAGAAGTTTCATCGGGGCGTGTATTTCCGTCTGCGTTAATACCCATGCCTGCTGCGCTTGTTATTACAACACGTGTGCACGTGCGTACCAATTAAAGTGCGCAGTGAAGGGATGTGGTTTCACAGAAAAAGAATAAGAGGTCAACTATGCAGCAAACGTGCAACTCGCAAGACGCGACTGGGCAGCCTGGCCGTACGCTGAAGCGACGGCTGGAAAACAGGCACATTCAGCTCATTTCGATCAGTGGTGCGATCGGCACCGGGCTGTTCATGGGCTCGGGCAAGATCATCGCGCTTTCCGGCACATCGATCATTCTGGTGTACGCCATCATCGGCTTTTTCGTGTTCTGCATCATGCGTGCGATGGGCGAGATGCTGCTGGCCAACCTGCACATGGAGTCGTTCGCAGACCTGGTACACAACTACCTGGGGCCGCGCGCCGGTTTCATCCTCAGCTGGTCCTACTGGCTCAGTTGGGTGGTCGCGGCGGTGGGTGATGTGGTCGTGGTGGCAGGCTTCTTCCAGTACTGGTACCCCGATGTGCCCACCTGGCTACCGGCATTTGCCACGATGTTCCTGCTGCTGGGCCTGAACATGCTAGCGGTAAAGGCGTTTGGCGAGGTCGAGTTCTGGTTCGGGCTGATCAAGATTGTCGCGATCGTGCTGCTGGTGCTCACGGGGCTGGTGATGGTGGCCACGTCTTACACGTCGCCAGCCGGGGTCACGGCGTCCTTCAGCCATCTGGTGGCACCCGGCGTGGTCATGCCCCATGGCATTCTCGGCTTCCTCGCCGGCTTCCAGATCGCGATTTTCTCGTTCGTGGGCACCGAACTGATCGGTACCGCAGCCGCAGAGGCCAAGGACCCGGAAAAGACCCTGCCCAAAGCGATCAACACCATTCCCGTGCGCATCCTGCTGTTCTACATCTGCTCGCTGGTGTGCATCATCAGCGTGGTCTCGTGGGCGAATGTGCCGGCAAACCGCAGCCCGTTCGTCGAGCTGTTCCTGCTGGGCGGCCTGCCGGCTGCGGCCGGCATCATCAATTTCGTGGTGCTGACGTCTGCCGCCTCGTCGGCCAACAGCGGTGTGTATTCGGGGTCGCGGATGCTTTACGGCCTGTCCCACCAGCAACAGGCGCCGACTGCGTTCGGGCGGCTGTCCGGGTCGGGTACGCCGGTCAGGGCGCTGGTGTTTTCGGGGGTGTGCATGGCGATTGCGCTGACGCTGTTGTTCGTGATCCCGGAGGTCATGACGGTCTTCACGTTGGTGTCGACCATTTCGGCGGTGATGATCATCGTCACCTGGTCGCTGATCCTGATGTCCTATTTTGCCTACCGGCGCCAGAACCCCAAGGCGCATGAGCAGTCCAGGTTCAAGCTGCCAGGGGGCAAAGTGACGGCGGCATCGGCGCAGCTGTTCCTGATCTTCGTGTTGTGCCTGTTGGCGCTCGAGCCTGACACTCGCACCGCGCTGTATGTGATGCCGCTGTGGTACATCGGTTTGCTGCTCGCCTACCGGCACCGGGTTAAGGTGTGCGCGCGGCAAGTAGCGGCTACGGCTTCCTGAAACGCAGTGCAGTTGGCCGTGGGGTAACGCCCACGGCCATTGCCGCTTTCAGCTGTCGCGCAGCCAGTCCACCAAGCCCAGAGTGGTCGGGGTAGTGCTGCGGCCATGGGGCACTACCAAGTAGTAGGCCTCGCGGGGTTTGACCACCAGCTCGGTCAGGCGCACCAGCTCACCGGACGCCAACAGGTGATCGACCATTCGACCCCACCCCAGCGCCACACCATGCCCATGCAGCGCGGCCTGGACGGTGTCGGCGTACAGGTGGCAACGCAGGCTGTAGCGAAGTTTGGGCGGGTGCCCACCCGCTTCGCGGAACCAGGTAGGCCAGGTCATCCAGCCCTCGGTCGTGGCATCGGCATCGAGCAAGTCGGCGCCGTACAGCCCTTCTAGTGACTCCGGCAGGCTGTTGCGGGTGAGCCAGTCGGGTGAACACACCGGAAATATTTCTTCCTCGAACAGCTGCACCGCGGTGCCGTCTTCCCAGCGCCCGTTGCCATAGCGCACCAGCAGATCGACATCGTGATTGCGCAGGTCGCCCATGAACATCTGTGTGGCCAGGCGCAGGCGCACGTGGGGCAGGGCGGTGCGCAAGGTGCCCAGGCGCGGCATGACCCGCAGCTGGGAAAACGTCGCGGTGCAGCTCAGCACCAGTTCTTGCTCGTTGCCACCCTCGCTGAGGCGGTCGAAGACCGAGGCGATCTTTTGCAGCGAATCGGAAATGACCGCATACAGGGCCTGGCCCTCGCTGGTCAGGCGCACGCCCCGGTGCAGGCGCTGAAACAGCTGGCTGCCGAGGGTTTCTTCGAGCTGCTTGACCTGTTTGCTCACCGCTGCCTGGGTCACGCCCAACTCCTGCGCGGCCAGGGTGAAGCTGTTGTGCCGGGCCACGGCTTCGAATTCGAGCAGTGCCGTCATCGACGGGATGATGCGCCGGTAGCCTTTGTGCTTGTTGCCGTATTCTTGTGTTTTCATGCGACGTCCTGGCAAGGCGCGACGCGCTGGTCCGCGTCGCGCCCAGACAGTGGCAGAAAAACCGCCAGGGTGGTAGTCGCCAGCAGGCCTTCAGTGCTGGCGCTCGGCCACCGCCCGCAGCGTGCGCAACGTCACCACCGGTGCATCCACCACAAAGCGGTTGGCCAGCCACCCCGGCACATCCCCGGCCGGGTCTGCCTTGAGCTGGTACGTGACTTCGGTCTGCTTGTCACCCAGCGGTTTCATCACCCACTGGCCACTAAGGCGCTGCACGCGGATCAGCCCCTCCACTTCGGGGATCTTGCCAGGGTCGGCGCTCAGGTGGCGCAGCAGGGTGCCGTCGTCGCGCTGTTCGGTGGTCACCTTGACCACGATGTCCCGCGGCAGGGTCGGCCACGGCAGGTTGGTGGTCAGGTAGACCCAGGTACTGTCGCCGTCGACCTCCAGCAAGCGCATCTCGGCGCAGGCATACAGCCATTTGCAGGCCACGCGCAGGTTTTCCTGCAGGTCTGTCAACGTGCGTACGCTGGCCTTCATGGTGCTGACACCGCGAAACTGCTGGTAGGGGGAATCGCCGTCGCCGCTGAGGTAGACACGGATGCCTTCCCTGTCGTAGGCCAGGTTCCAGTCGTCGGTCGCCTGAACGGTACTGGACAGCGCCAGCAACAAGGCGGCAAGCAGGCGGTAGCGGTTCATGATGAGCACCGCGCAGGGCAGGATTGTTCAGTATGAGCGGCAAACAGAAAGCCCGCCAGGGAGGCGGGCTTCGGTCCAACAGGCTGGGCTTAACTAAACGCTTAGCGCTGTGGGTTGAGCGTCAGGTGCACGTGGCGGTTGACGTCCTTGTACAGCAGGTAGCTGAAGTTGCCTGGGCCACCGGCGTAGCAGGCTTGCGGGCAGAAGGCGCGCAGCCACATGAAGTCACCGGCTTCGACTTCGACCCAGTCCTGGTTCAGGCGGTACACCGCCTTGCCTTCCAGCACGTACAGGCCATGTTCCATGACGTGGGTTTCAGCGAACGGAATCACGCCGCCCGGCTGGAAGGTCACGATATTGACGTGCATGTCGTGGCGCATGTCGGCCATGTCGACGAAGCGGGTGGTTTTCCAGCGGCCTTCGGTGCCTGGCATCTCGATGACGGTGGCGTTGTCACGGTGGGTGACGAAGGACTCTGGCAGGTCCAGGCCTTCAACCTTCTGGTAGTGCTTGCGCAGCCAGTGGAAGGTGACGTTGGCCTTGCTGTGGTTGCGCAGGCTCCATTCGGCGCCTGGGGCGATGAAGGCGTAGCCGCCTTGCTTCAGGGTGTGGTGCTTGCCTTCCAGGGTGATGTCGAGCTCACCCTCGACCACGAACACCACGGCTTCGGCGTTTACGTCCAACTCTGGGCGCTCGCTGCCGCCTTCCGGGGCCACTTCGACGATGTATTGCGAGAAGGTCTCGGCAAAGCCGGTCAATGGGCGGGCGATGACCCACATGCGCATTTTGTCCCAGAACGGCAGGTGGCTGGTGACGATGTCACGCATCACGCCCTTGGGGATGACGGCATAGGCTTCGGTGAACATGGCACGGTCAGTCAGCAGCTCGGTTTGAGCCGGGTGCCCACCGTGAGGGGCGAAGTAGGAATGATTCGACATGGACGATCTCGACTTGTTGTTCTCTCCCCGTGCCGTGAACCGCACCGGCCGGTGCGGCGCAGGGGATGTGCCGACAGAATAGGGTCGAGCGCGTGCCATCTACAAATTAAATGTTGGAATACCCGGTATTTGCTTGCTGAATGCTAACTTGGCGCCCTGCATGTTGCTCCGGCAAGCGGTCGCCCTGGCCGAACAGCTTGTGGCGCAGGGTGCCGTCCTGGTAGTGCAAGGGGTAGCGGCCGCGGCGTTGCAGCTCGGGCACCAGCAGCTCGACGACGTTGGCCAGGTCATCCGGTTGCACCGCGTACGTGAGGTTGAAACCGTCGATGCCGGTCTCGTCCAGCCACGTTTCCAACTGGTCGGCGATGTCAGTGGCAGCGCCGACCAGGACCGGACCACGGCCCCCCAGGCCGACGAATTCGGCCGCTTCGCGCACGGTCCAGCGGCGGTTAGGGTCGGCGGCGGTGAAGGCGGCCAGGGCGGCGCGGCCGGCATCGTTCTCGACATACTCGATCGGTGCGTCGGGGTCGAGGCCGGCGAAGTCGATACCGGTCCAGCCCGACAGCAGGGCCAACGCGGCGTCCAGGTCGACATAGCCCCGGTACTCGGCAAAGCGGGCTTCGGCCTCTTCACGCGTGGGGGCGACGATCAACAGTGCCTGGGCGTAGATCAACACCTCGTCGCGGCCACGCCCGGCCACTTCGCTGGCCTGGCGAATGCCATCGGCATAGCGGCGCAGTACCGTGGTCGTCGGCCCGCTGATGAACACGCACTCGGCATGCTGCGCGGCAAACTGCTGGCCGCGTGCCGAGGCGCCAGCCTGGAACAACACCGGCGTGCGTTGCGGCGAGGGCTGGCACAGGTGCGTGCCGGGCACCTGGAAATGCTCGCCGACGTGACCGATCGGGTGGACCCGGGAAGGGTCGATATACCGGCCGCTGTCACGCTCCAGCACCACCGCGTCGTCGTCCCAGCTTTTTTCCCACAGTTTGTACAGCACCTGCAGGTATTCCTCGGCCAGGTCGTAACGCTGGTCGTGGCCCAGTTGGCGGGCCAGGCCCAGATTGCGCGCGGCGCTGTCCAGGTAACCGGTGACGATGTTCCAGCCGACACGGCCATTGCTCAGGTGGTCGAGCGTGGACATGCGCCGGGCAAAGGGGTAGGGGTGTTCGTAGGTCAGTGAAAAAGTCACACCAAAGCCCAG
Source organism: Pseudomonas sp. ITEM 17296 (assembly GCF_028895205.1). NCBI lineage: Bacteria > Pseudomonadati > Pseudomonadota > Gammaproteobacteria > Pseudomonadales > Pseudomonadaceae > Pseudomonas > Pseudomonas sp. ITEM 17296. Next base: position 139,057 of record NZ_WJRS01000011.1, read on the forward strand.
GTGCTCGGTTACGCCGGCCATGGCCGGGACCAGCAGCAGCGGGTCGTTGACCGGCACCTGCACACCCCCGCGCAAGGCCGCTTCAGGGCCGCCCTGGTAGACGTCGTAGATGCCCAGTACGTCGGCAATGAACAGCGCGTCGAACAGGCCGCGCTCCAGCAGGCGGGCCAGGTCGGTCCAGTAGCCCAGGCGGTTGAAGGCCACGCTGGTGTTACGCGGGTGGCGCCACAGGCCGGGGGACTGGTGGCTGGCGGCGTTCATGCTGAACGCGTTGAAGCGGATCGGGCGGGGCATGGCGGTCATTCTCCGGTCACGGCAGCACGGAAGCCGGGTAGACCGCATCGGCTACCTGCAACTTACGCGGGATCAGGCCCAGGCCCTGGAAGGTGTCGGCCAGCTTTTGCTGTTCGGCGACGATCTGCGGGGTGATGGCGACGGCGTTGTAGTTACGGCGCTCGCTGGCCACTTCCAGCACATCAGCCTTGATCCCCAACTGCGGCGCCAGCAGCGCGGCGACGTCGGCGGGCTTGGCGTTGGCCCATTGGCTGACCTTGCCCAGCTCGGCGAAGAAGGTCTTCAGCAGGGCGCGGTGCTGGTCGGCGAATGCCGCGGTGGACAGGTAGAAGGTGCGGTTATTGGACAAGCCACTGCCGTCACGCAGGTTCTTCAGGCCCGGCTGGCTTTCTGCCGCGGCGAGGAACGGGTCCCACAGGGTCACGGCCTGGACGCTGCCCGATTGCAGGGCGGCCACGGCATCAGCCGCGTTATTGACGTAGGCGGGGGTGATGTCCTGGTAGCTCAGGCCAGCTTGCTCCAGTGCGACGGCCAACAGGTATTGCGCGTTCCAGCCACGGCCGGTGGCTACCCGTTTGCCTTTAAGGTCCTGCACGCCTGTGAGGTGGTCCTGTTCGCGCACCACCAGGCCGATACCGCGCGGGTAAGGTTGCTCGGCGGCCAGGTAAACCACTGGCTTGCCGGCGGCCTGGGCAAAGACCGAGGGGGCGTCGGCGGCGTGGCCGAGGTCGATAGCGCCGGTGCTCAGCGCTTCGAGCAGTTGCGGGCCCGCGGCGAACTCGTGCCAGCTGACGGTCACCCCTTGCGGGGCGAGGGCCTTCTCCAGGGCACCACTGCCCTTGAGAATATTGATGCTGTTGAATTTCTGGTAGCCGATGCGCAGGGTTTTGGCGTCTTCGGCGAGGGCGCTGGACCAGGGCAGCAAAGCGCTGGCGACACTGGCCAACAGGCCGCCGATCAGCAGGCGGCGCAAGGGGGAAAAGGCACGGGTGGGCATGAGGGGGCTCCTGGAATAGGGTGATAATCCGTGCGCCCAGACTAAGGAGGTGGCGTTTGGCTTTCAATTTTTTAATTCCATTTGGTTAGAATGTTTAGTTATTTTTATATCCTTTTTGTAGTTTAGAGGCATGCGCTTGCACATAAGGGCACTGTGCCATCACTTTTTTTTCACATCTCTTTGTTAGGATCCCGATCACGTTTGAGGAGCCTTTTTCATGCCGCACACCCTGCGCAAGCGCAGCACCCGCATCGCCCTGACCGCTACTGCCAGCCTGCTCGCGGCCACGCTTGGCTTCTTTGCCTGGCAGAGTTTCTATCCGGTCCAGGCTGCCAGCGGCTGGGACGTCGAGGTGTTGCACCGCGACGTGGCCAAAGCAGCCTCGTTGCTGCCGCAAGCCGACGGCAGCCTGCTGGTCAGCCGCGAACTGGACGACGGCAAAGGCAGCATCCTCAAGATCACCGCCCAGGGCGACCGGGTCGTGGTGATCGACAACCTGTCCAAACCTGACGGCATGGTCGCCGTCGACGGCGGCTGGGTGTTCAGCCAGGAAGGGGGGTTCGCGCCGGTCAGCCTGTCGCGTGATGGCCAGGTGACCCGGCTGTTCGACGGCGAAAGCGTGCAAGGGTTGTGGAACGAGGGCGATCACCTCTATGCCATCGAGGACCGCAAGGGTAATGGCCGCTTGATGCGCTATGACTGGCGCACTGGCCAGCTTGACGTGCTGCGTTCCGGGCTTACCGAAACCGAAGGCCTGACCCGCTGCAGCGATGGCCGCCTGCTGTATACCGAGAAAGCCAACGGCAAGGTCCGCGCGTTGTCCGAAGACGGCCAGGACCCGGTGGTGGTCGATGGCCTGCGTAACCCAACCTTCCTGTTCTGCGACCAGCGCGGTTTGTGGATCAGCGAAGACAACACGCACCGCGCCCGCCTGCTGCGTATCGACGCCGATGGCTCGCGCCAGACTGTGCTGTCGTTCCTCAAGGCGCCCCAGTCAATCGTCGCCGATGGCAAGGGCGGCTACCTGCTGGCTGAGGGCGGGCGCAACCGCGTGCTGCACCTGACCCCACCGGTGGAGCGCAGCACCGCGCAGCGTGACTGACCAATCGTTCAGCTCGGCAGGCGTTGCTTGCGCCCGGGCAGCAAGCCCAGCACCAGCATGCAGCCGAGCAGGATCACCCCACCGCCGGCGACCTGCAGCAGGCTCAAGGTTTCATCGAGGAACAACGCCCCCACCAGCACCGCCACCAGGGTGACCACGAACTCTACGCTGATGGTGCGGGTGGCACCGATACGGGCGACCAGGCCGAAAAACAGCACATACGTGGTAGCGCTCATGACCCCGCCGCTGATCAGCAGGTAAATCCAGTCGCTGGCCTGGGGCTCGCTAGGCACGGGCACCACCAGCAACAGCGGCAAGGTCATCAGGCCGCCGGCCAGGAATGCGCCGCCGGTCACCGTCCATGGGTCCTGGCCACGCACGTGCAGGCTGGCGTAGTTGCTGCCGAACGCAGCGCTCAAGGCACCGAACAGCGACGCGATACAGCCGTGGATGAAGACGTCGTTGACCGGTTGGGCCGGAAACCCCACCAGCATGGCGATGCCGACAAAGCCCAGCAGCAGGCCGATGAGGCCTTGCAGAGTGATTTTTTCCAGCCCCCAGACACGGCCGATGATCATCGAGAACAGCGGGATGGTGGCCACGAAGATCGCCGCCATGGCGGTGCCGATCCGTGGCGTGGCGTAAGACATCCCGATCAACTGCCCGGCCACGGTAGTGGCGCCGATCACCAGCAGCGGTTTCAGCAACGGTCGCAGGCGCAAGGCACGGCCGCACACCGCGCCCAGCACGGCCAAGGTACTGCCGGCAATCAGCGAGCGCAGGCTGACCGCGCCGACCCACCCAAAGGCGTGCACCGTCTTGAGCACCACCAGAAAGGAAAAGCCCCAGGCAATGGCCAGAAACAGGTAAGCGGCAAGGTCACGCGGTTGCATGGGGCAGGGTCCGTCCGAGGCAGAGGAACGCAGGCTAGCGGGTTGAAGGGCGTGACTACAAGCGCCGCCAGTGGTTTGCCTGTAATGCCCTTTGATGGCTACCCGACCAACAGCGTGCTTCCCTGCATGGCCGCGCTCACGGATAATCCCCTCATTCCAATAAACAGCCTGTGAGTGGGTATGAGTGATTCCGTAGTCAGCCTCGGCCAGCCTGAGATCGAAGGGGTGCGCAAGTCGCGCAAGAACAACCCCGAGAAAACGCGCGAGGACATCCTTCAGGCCGCCATCAACGAGTTCGTCCAGCAGGGTCTGGCCGGCGCGCGCGTCGATGCCATCGCCGAGCGCACCGCCACCTCCAAACGCATGATCTACTACTACTTCGGCAGCAAGGAGCAGTTGTACGTCGAGTGCCTGGTCAAGCTCTACGGTGATATTCGCAAGACCGAACAAAGCCTGGACCTGGAGTCGCTGCCGGCCGAGCAGGCGATCCGTCGCCTGGTGGAGTTCACCTTCGATCACCACGACCGCAATGTCGATTTCGTGCGCATCATCTGCACCGAAAACATTCACTATGGCGAGTACGTCAAGCAGTCGCCGGTCATCCGCGAGATGAGCAGCCTGGTGCTCGAAGCGCTCGGCAGCACCCTGCGTCGGGGCGAGCAGGAAGGCGTGTTCCGTTCCGGGATCGAGGTCATCGACCTGCACATGCTGATGAGTTCGTTCTGCTTCTATCGGGTGTCGAACCGCCACACCTTCGGCGAGATCTTCCAAATAGACCTCGCCGACGACGAGATCAAGCAGCGCCACAAGAACATGATCTGTGACGCAGTCATCCGCTACATCCGCGCCTGAGCGGGGTCATTCGCCCAGCCGTTGCTCGCGTGACGGCGGGTAGCCGAAGTACGCCGCATAGCACTTGCTGAAGTGCGACACCGATACGAATCCGCAGGCCACTGCCACTTCCATCACCGACAGGTCGGAATACTGCAGCAGCCGGCGGCTTTTGGTGATGCGCAATTCCATGTAGTAGCGCCGCGGCGAGGTGCCCAGCTGGGCCTGGAACAGGCGGTCGATCTGCCGGCGTGAGCGCCCGCTGTAGGCGGCCAGTTGATCGAGGCTGAGGGTTTCTTCGAGGTTGTTTTCCATCAGCTCGACGATGGTGCGCATGTGCAGGCTCATGGACTTTTTCGCCCCGGGCCCGACCTGGCGATAGCGCGCGCCGGAGAACGACAATATTTCTTCGACGCCTTCGGCCAGGCCATCGCCGTACAGCCTGCGGACCAGGCCGAGCATCAGCTCCATCGCGCCATTGGGGCTGGCGGCGCTGAGGCGGTCGCGGTCGAGGGTGAAGCTGGCCGGGGTGATGCGGGTTTGCGGGCTGCGTTCGGAGAGGCTGGCGCGTTGCTCGGGGTGGATGCTGCACCCGTAGTCGTCCAGCACGCCTGCGCGGCCCAGGAACCAGGCGCCGTTCCACAGGCCGCCCAGGGCCATGCCATGGGCGGCGCAGTCGTCCAGCATGCGGTCGAGTTCAGGGTACTTGAGCGGGGTGCGCAGGCCACCGCAGATGATCAGCAGGTCGAGTTCCTTGAGCGCTTCGGCGGACAGTTCGCTGGCGACCAGCTCCAGCCCCAGGTCGCTCAGCACCCGGTCGCCGTCCAGCGACAGTGGGGTGAACTGGAAGCTGTCGGCGCGCAGCAGGTTGGCCGTGACCAGCACATCCATGGCCACGGTGAAGCTGGCCATGGAGAAGTGTTCGAGCAATACGAAGTCGACCCGATAGGGCGCTTGGGCATTTCCGGTGGTGGACTTTAGCCTCAGCATGTTGCTGGTGCTGGTCTTCTTGCTGAACTGGCGTGGGGTGGGCACTCTGGACTCCGCTTCCTGGCTGGCCAGGCGGAGTGTGGCGGGTGGCCGTGGGAAAGACAATCTCTCGGGTGGGCCTGTCGTATTTCAGGTCGTGTTCAGGCAATGGGTTGAAGGGTGGTTGTGAGGTGCAGGCGCTGCAAACCCAAAAACACGCTCCCCGGGAAATCAATCTGAACCCTCAGCGCCCAAGGCAACCCAACCCATTACATGCCAAATGGGAGAGCGCTCATGGAAATCGGAACGATCTGGATCATCATCGCGGCCTTTGTGATCCTGCTGGAAATCTGGGCCATCTGGCACATCATCGGCAGTGACCGCCGCGCCGAGCGCAAGATGCTGTGGGTCGTCTTCGTGGTCTATGCGCCGTTCCCCGGCCTGTTGTTCTGGGCGTGGCGCGGGCCGCGAGCGGTGAAGGGCAGGGCAGTGCTGCAAGAAAAGTGATGACCATGGCACCAGGCGCGGGGGCGCCTGGTGCGGTCACTGCTCGCGGCTCAGGGCACGATGCTGAAGTGAATGGCCTGGCCCAGGCCGTCGACCATCAGGCTGCCGTGAAACTTCACCCGCGACACCACACGCAGGCTTTTGAGCTCTTCGTGTATGCGGTCGCGAATCTGCTTTTCGGCTTCATCGACACGGGCTGCCGGGGTGCCTTGGTAAAGCTGGACCACGCCTAGCAGGGTGGTTTCGATGTGGTCCACGGTGTCCCAGCCGATTTTGCGCAAGTGCAGCCGGGCGCGGGCGGCCTCGTCGTCATCGCCGTCATGCCGTGGGTTAATGGTGTAGGCAAGTTGAAAGTGGTGCTTGGTCATTGTTGCTTTCCTTGTTGCGGGCAGGCCTCCGTGCCGGGTTTTGCACTCTAGCGGCAGGCAGACGCCGCTGAAAACACACACGTGGTTCAACACGCTGACCGCGTCATGTGAAAAGTCCTACAGCGCGCTTGACCTCAAGCTAACTCGAGGTCTGATACTCGGCGGCACTTTTCTCCGTGCGAGTATTCACCGTGTCCCGTTCAGCACCTTTCCAGCTGTCCAACCCTGCAGGGCTGTATGACCCCAGTGGCAATGCCTATTCCCATGTCGCAGAAGTGCCTGCCGGCAGCCGTTTGCTGTATATCGCCGGCCAGGGCGGCGAGGACGTCAGCGGGCATCTGTCGCCGGCATTCGCCGACCAGGCGGGACAGGCCCTGGCCAACCTCGAGACGGCCCTGGCCTCCAAAGGCGCCAGCCTGGCACAGGTGTTCAAGCTGACCTTGCTGATCGTCGATCACAGCGAGGCGCGGCTGCAGCAATGGGTGGCCGAGGCTGACAGGGCCTGGGGCCCGCTCATGAAACCGACCTGCACACTGATACCCGTGCCTCGGCTAGCGCTGGGCGGCATGCTGGTGGAGATCGACGCGGTGGCAGCGCTGTAGCGGCTGCCACTCGGGGGTGGCGCCAGGGAAACACTCTGTTGTATATCGGTAGCTGCAGGGCCGATATAACAACAATAACCCTCTCAGAGGTGACCCCACCATGAGCACCGGCACCACCACGCTTACCGACCGCAAGGCCAGGGCCTGGCTCTGGCCCGCACTGTTCAGCCTGGTGGCCTTCGCTGCCAATTCGGTGTTTTGCCGGTTGGCACTGCGCGACGGGGCCATCGACCCCGCATCGTTCACGGTGGTGCGGCTGGCCAGTGGTGCGCTGTTCCTCATGCTGCTGATACGGTTGCGCAAGCTCGCAATCCCCCAGGGCGGCAGTTGGAGAGGCGGCCTGGCGCTGTTCCTTTATGCATTCCTGTTTTCTGCGGCGTACCTGCAACTGGGCGCTGGCCCAGGTGCGTTGCTGTTGTTCGGCGCTGTGCAGATCACCATGTTTGGTTTTGCCGCGTACAAAGGCGAGCGCATCACCCCGCGGATGCTGCTGGGCATGCTCATCGCCTTCGCTGGCCTGTTGGTGCTGTTGTTGCCCGGTGCCGAGGCGCCACCCTTGCCCAGCGCCTTGCTGATGGCCGCCTCGGGCGTGGCGTGGGGCGTGTATTCGCTGTTGGGCAAAGGCTCACCCAGGCCGTTGGCGGATACCGCCGGCAACTTTGCCCGCAGCCTGCCATGCCTGGTGCTGCTGGCACCCGTGCTGTGGGTAGGTGGCGGCACGCAGTTGACCGCACCCGGTTTACTGTATGCGCTTGCCTCGGGCGTGCTGGCCTCGGGGGCGGGTTATGCCGTGTGGTACGGCGTGGTCAGGCAGGTCAGCGCACAACAGGCGGCAACGATGCAGCTCAGTGTGCCGGTGATTGCCGCAGTGGGCGGGGTTTGCCTGATTGGTGAACCGCTGTCGATTCGCTTGCTGGTGGCGTGTGCCGTGGTGCTGGGCGGTATCGCGCTGGCCCTGGCACCGCGCCGTTAAAAGAAGCTGCGCTGCGCCTTGAGCGTGACGACGCTTTCGCAATACGTGTTGATCCCCGAATACGCATCACAACCGCCGCCACTGAGGTTGGAGTTGCTGTAGATCAGGTTCAGGTCGATGCCCAGCCAAGGCCGCGACAGTTCCAGCGACCAGTCGGAAAAGGCATTCACCTGGCTGCCATCGCCAATGGTGAACGGCGTGCCCAAGCGGTGATGGGCGAGTTTGACGGTGAGGTCGACGTCGAACAGCGGCAATTGGCCGAAGTCGGCGAACAGGGTGCCGGTGCGGTTGTCGGGGTTGTCGCGCAGCGCCCCGCCAAAGCGGCTGCCCAGCACCGACACGCCGCCGTACAGTGCATAACTGTCGGGGCCTGCGACATTCGGCTGGCTGTAATGAATCAAACCCACCTCGTAACCCAGGCTGCTGTCGAAGTGGTGCTTGTAGCCCAGGTAGCTGTCCAACCGCAGGGTGGAGTTCGGGGTGACGCCCATGCTCGGGGCGTATTGGCCCAGGTACCAGCCACTGCGGTGGCTGAGGTCGAGGCCACCATGGAATGCGCCGATGGCGCTGGGCGAAATCAGCCCTTGGGCCATGCTGCGGGAGGGTGTGGTGCCTAGCGTGAAGTCGATGTCGCCCAGTTCGCGTTTCATTTGCTGGGCCAGCAGCAGGGGGCTGAAGAGCAGTGCAGCACTCAGCAACAGAAGGGGCCTGGTCATGGTCTCCGTCCTGGAAGGCTTGCGGTTGAGCGGTAAAGGATACCTGCGCAGGCGGGAGGAGGGAACCGTTGGCTATGGCCTTCAGCCTTTGGTCGAAGGGGCAGCGTCGGCGGCTTCAGTGACTACAGGCAGGTCGTTGGCACGCTGGATCACCCGCCGTTGCTGTTCATAGTCGTCCAGCGACAGGCCACGGCGTTGCAAGGCTTCCAGTTGCAGTTGGCGGGTTTCTTCGGCGCTGTACGGGCGCAGTTCGGGGTGGCTGGCACAGCCGGCCAACAGGGCGATGGCGGTAGCGGCCAGGGCAGTGAGCGAGAGGCGGGCCAGGGTATTCATCGGGTAGCTCCGGGGTGCGGGGATTCGCCAAGTTCGAATCAATGGCGCTAGGTTATTGGGCCGGGCCGATCAGTAGAAATTGCCTCGTTCGATAGTCACTATCGATACAACCATCAGTGCGAAAAGTTAGCGCCCTCTCTGCTGGTCAAACGGATTGCCATTGCTACCCTTAACCCACGCGGTCTGACCTCATGGGGATTAGCGATGCGCATGCCATTGATTGCCGTCCTTTCGGCGGTGCTGTGCCTGAGCGCTGCACCCGGCCGGGTGCTGGCACAAGATGTACCCGCGCCGGACCCGGCCCCACAAGCCGACACGCTCGCGGCCAAGGAGGCGGTGTTCACCCAGGAGCAACTGGACCAGATGCTCGCACCCATCGCGCTGTACCCCGACGCGTTGCTGGCCCAGGTGCTGATGGCCGCCACCTACCCGGGGCAGGTGAGTGAAGCCGTGACCTGGTCCAAGGCCAACCCCAAGGCCTCTGGCGACGATGCGGTCAAGCAAGTGGCGAAACAACCGTGGGACCCGAGCGTGCAGGCGCTGGTGGCCTTCCCGCAGTTGCTGGCGACCCTGGGCCAGGACCCCGTGTGGGTACAACGCCTGGGCGACGCCTTTCTTGCGCAACCCGACGATGTCATGGCCGGCGTGCAGCGCTTGCGTCATCAAGCGCAGGCGGCCGGCAACCTTCAGAGCAACCAGTACCAGAACGTGACCGTGCAGGCGGCTCCGGCGGCAGCGCCGGCTTCCAGCGGTGGTAGCAGCAAGCAGGCTGCGCCGGCCAGCAGCCCGCCCACCACCATCATTATCGAGCCGGCCGACCCGCAAGTGGTGTACGTGCCCAGCTACAACCCCACCACCACCTACGGCACCTGGGCTTACCCGGCCTCGCCGCCGGTGTACTACCCGCCACCGCCGATGTACTACGCCGGTTCCGCGCTGGTGGCGGGCCTGGCCTTCGGTACGGGCGTGGCGATTGTCAGTTCGCTGTGGGGCGACTGTGACTGGGGCAACAATGACATCGACATCGACGTCAACCGCTACAACAACATCAACGGCAACAACCGCATCACCAACAACCAGAACAAATGGCAGCACAACGCCGCGAACCGCGAGGGTGTGCCTTACCGCGATGCCCGCAGCCGCCAGCAATATGGTCGCCAGCTGGACGGTGCTACCCAGCGTACCGCGTTCCGTGGCGACGACGCCCAGCGTGCCCAGGCACGCAACAACGCCAGGGCTTCAATGGACCGGGCTGGCATCGAGCGGCCGGCCACCAGCAACCGCCAGGCCCGCCAGCAGGTGCGCGAGGCGCAGGCGGGCAATTCGGTCGGCAATCGCATGCAATCGCGTAACGACGCGGCACGGCCAGCCGACCGCCGACAGGACACACGTAATACCCAAGGCCGGCAGCAGAACAACCAGGTGAGCCCACGCAGACAAGGCGAAGGCCAGGCGCGGCAAGGGGCGCAGAACCGCCCCGCCAATACCGCAGGCCGGGCGCGTAACAATGCCTTCGATGGCGTGCGCTCGCCGTCGCGCACCAGCGCGCAGGCCAGCCGCGGCCGCACCAGCCAGTCGTTCGCCCAGCGGCCGAACGCATCGCGTGCCGCCGGGCACCAGATCTCCCGGCCCAGTGCGCCTGCACGCCGCGGGGGAGGTGGCCGTCGATGAACCGTCCATTACTCGGGGCATTGCTGCTCACTGCAGGCCTGGCCTGGTCATCCCTGGCCGCTGCGCAAGACGCTTTTCCGACACCGGAGAAGGCCGTGGAGGCCTTCGTCGCGGCGCTGGGCCAAGAGAAAGCGGATGAAGCGCGCTTGGCCCAACTGCTGGGCGATGATTGGCGTACCTACATCCCGCGTGGGGGTGTGCAACGCAGTGATGTGGACACGTTCCTGGAGCAGTATCGCGCGCAGCACAGCATCGACATGACGGCCCAGGGCAAGGCCATACTGGCGGTGGGCAGTGATCACTGGACGTTGCCTATACCCCTGAGCAAAAGCAGCCAGGGCTGGCGCTTCGACCTCAAGGCCGGCAGTGCTGAAATCCGCGCCCGGCGCATTGGCCGCAACGAGCTGGGTGCCCTGCAGTCGATGCTGGCTTACCACGACGCGCAGATGGACTACGCCTCACAAGACCGCAACGGCAATGGTGCGCTGGAATACGCGCAGAAAATTTTCAGCGAGCCTGGCAAGCATGACGGCCTGTACTGGGACGATGAAGGTGATGGGCAGGTCAGCCCGCTGGGGCCGCTGTTTGGCCAGGATGTGGTGGGTGACGACTGGTATGGCTACCACTTCCGCATCCTCGATGCGCAAGGCCCGTCGGCCCCCGGTGGCGCTTACAGTTACCTGATTGGCAACCAGATGAGCCGCGGCTTTGCCCTGATCGCCTGGCCAGCGAAGTATGACGACACTGGGGTGATGAGCTTCATGATCAGCCATGACGGCCAGGTCTTCGAGAAAGACCTCGGGCCACACGGGGACAGGCTGGCCAAGGAGATGAAACGCTTCGACCCGGATGACAGCTGGAAAGAGGTCGATACCACGGCGATCGAGTGAACACGGCGCATCCTTGCGCCGCCGCTTTCAGTGCGCGCGCGCCGCGCGCACTTCGCGGGCGGTACACCCATAGCGCTGGCGAAAGGCCCGGGTGAATTGCGCCTGGTCGGCAAAACCCCAGCGAAACGCCAGTTGGCCGATAGACAGATGGCAGTACGGGTCGCGCAGTTGGCGATGCACCGCCTCCAGGCGCTGTTGGCGCACCCATTCGCCCAGGGTATAGGGCGTGATCGAGAACAGCTTGTGCAGGTAGCGCAATGACAGGCCGCAGGCCGTGGCGACGGCTTGCGGTGACAGGTCGGGGTCGCCGAGGTTTTGCAGCACGTAGTGCTCGACACGGGTCAGGTGCAGCGTGCTGAGGTTGGAGCCTTCACTGCCCAGCACCCGTTCGTCCTGCTGCAAGGCCAGCAGCAGGGTCGCACTGGCCTGCTCCAGCAACAGGTGGCGGGCGGCTGCGGGGCTGGCGTCGAAGTGGCGTGCGCAGAGGTCCAGTTGCTCGACAAAGATCCGCCCAAGGCCTTGGCTGGCGTCGAAGCAGTGGCGGGTGTAGCGCTTGTGCCCGAGCAAGTTGGCCTTGAGCGCGCGTTCAGGCAGTTTCAGCACCCACAGGTCGTTCTCGGCCCGGTAGTGGAAGCGGTAAGGCGCGTCGCCGCGCTCGACGATGAAACCGCCCGGGCGGCAGCTCAATGGGTGGCCATCCTGCTCGAAGTGCACCTCGCTGCGGCTGGGCACGGTGACCAGGTAGAACGCGTCAGTGTCCTGGCCGATGTGCGCCTTGCTGCGGGAATAGCCAAGCTGGCTGGAACGCAGGCGTGACAGGCTCAGCGGCGTACTGGGGGTGCTCCAGCGCTGCAGATGGCCATCGAAAGGTTGCTCGGCGGCAAATTCCAGGCTCAAGGGGAAGTAAGTGTCGTTGATGGCTTCGGCCCAGCGCGCCTGGCGTTCGGGTTGCGGCCAGCCGTGGGTCGACAGTTCTGTGGGCATGGGATGTCCTTTTTCAAAGAGGGCAGCATTGAAAAAAGGAACTGCAGGCAAGCTACTCAAGCAGCTCTTGTTATTGTGCAAAAACGCCCGGCAGCGCAACGCTGCCGGGCGGGTGTCACGCCCATGATCGGCGCGTGCCGACCCTTTGATCAAGCCCCGCGTGTCACCCGGTACGTGGCCGAAGGTTCCAGGCAGGCCTGCCAGCCTGGCGGCACGACGATGTTGGTGGTGTCCTCCTCGATCACACAGGGGCCTTGCACCGTCTGCCCGGGCAGCAGGTGGTTACCGTTGAACACCGGGGTGTGCTGCCACTCGCCGTCGGCACTGAACAGCATCGGGCGCTCGCCCGCTGGGACTGCAGCAGGTGGCTGGGCCGGCCCCTGCAGTTCTGGCTGTGGTGGGCGCGGCAGGTGACCGATCACCGAGCACTCCAGGTTGACCAGTTCTACCGGGCTGTCGGGCTCACTGTACGAGTACAGCGTCTGGTGGCGAGCGTGGAAGGACTCGATCAACGCTGCCAGCCCCTCGCTGTCCAGGCTGTGGCGCTCCAGCTCCACGCTGCACTCATGGATCTGCCCGCTGTAGCGCATTTCCAGGGTGTAGTGGCAGCTGCCGGCCTGGTCGCCGAAGCCGTCTTCACGCAGGTTCGCCAAGCCTTGCTGGCGCAGTTCGGCCAGGGCCTGGTTGAGCTGCGCGAGGTCGGCGTGTTCGGCGTCCAGGCGCATCGACAGGCTGGTGAGCTGATCGTAGCGCACATCCGAAAGGATCTGGCCGAAGGCGCACAAGCCAGAGGCCACCTTGGGGATCAACACGGTGTGCATGCCAATTTCTTCGGCCAGGCGCACCACGTGCATACCCGCTGCGCCACCCGCGCCAATCAGGGCGAAGTCGCGCGGGTCGTGGCCGCGTTCGATGGAGACACGGCGGATGCCGTTGACCATGTTCAGGTTGACCAGGGTGGTAACGCCAAACGCGGCGCGCTCAACACTGATGCCCAGCGGTTCGGCGATCTTGCTGCGGATGGCCTCCAGCGCAGCCTGGCGATTCAGCGTAATACTGCCGCCCAGCAACGCACGGTCTGGCAGGTAGCCCAGGGCCAGGTTGGCGTCGGTCACGGTGGGTTCACTGCCGCCTTTGCCGTAGCACACCGGGCCAGGCTTGGCGCCCGCACTACGGGGCCCGACCTGCAGCATGCCGAACTCGTCGAGGTGCGCGATGGAGCCACCGCCGGCACCCAGTGTCTCCACCTGGATCATCGGCACGCCGATGCGCTGGCGCAGGAAGTCCACATCCTTGCTGAAGTTGGTGCGCCCGGCATTGGTCAGGGTGATGTCGAACGAGGTGCCCCCCATGTCCACGGTGATGACGTTGTCGATGCCAAACGGGCGGGCGACCGAGAGCCCCGCCTGGGGCGCCGAAGCCGGGCCGGAGTTGATGGCATTGACCGCGCGCTCACGCATCAGGTGGCCGGGCGCCAGGCCACCGTTGGACTGGAAGTAGCGCACCGGTTGCTGGGCGCCCAACGCCTCGAACAGGCTGTCGATACGCGCCACGTAGCGCGCCATCACCGGGCTCAGGTAGGCGTTGACCACGGTGGTGGAGGTGCGGGTGTATTCGCGGATTTGCGGGAACACTTCAACGCCTGTGCAAACGAACACCCCGGGCAGCGCTGCCCTGACCAGCTCGGCGGCACGCTGCTCATGGCTGGGGTTGCGCACCGACCAGAGGAAGGAAATGGCCACCGCTTCCACGCCTTCGGCGCGGAAGTAGTCGATAGCCTCACGCACCGCGCGCTCGTCCAGCGGGCTGTGCTCGCGGCCATCGCCGAGGATCCGGCCACCGATCGGGCGCCGCAGATGACGCGGGGCGAGCATGTGCGCCGGCGGGTAGTGGGCGTCATAGCGGTGGCCCTCTTCCTTGTGGCCCAGGCGGATTTCCAGGCTGTCTTCGTGGCCCTCGGTGCACAGCAGGCCGACCTTGACCCCGGTGCGCTCGATCAGGGCGTTGAGGGCGACCGTGGTGCCGTTGATGCACAGGTCGCAGTTGGCGATGATCTCGGCCGGCGTGCGGCCGGTGGCGTCGGCGATTTGCGCCAGGCCCGCGCGGATGGCCAAGGTGCCGTCCTGCGGCGTGGAAGGGGCTTTGAACAGCTGCACGCCGCCATCGCGGTCAGCCAGGATGAAATCGGTGAAGGTGCCGCCGGCGTCGATGCCCAGGCGATATTGATTGCGCATGATGGGTCTCCGGTCAGTGCAGGTCGCGGGCAAGGCGGGTGGCGGTTTCGTCGAGGTGGCCGTCAGCATCGACGACCACGCCGTATTCCAGGGCGGCGCCGTGGGGCGAGACCAGGCCGTTGCGCAGGTCTTGCAGCACGGCGGCTACCGGGCGGCGCAGGGGGTCGCCATAACCGCCGCCCCCCGGGTTGATGTTGATGATCCGCTCGCCGGGCTGGAGGGTGAGCATGGGGTTCTGGGTGTAGTGGTCTTCCGAGCCATCGGCGTGCCGGTGGATCAGGCGGCCGAGTTTGGGCTCCAGCAGGGCATTGCGGGCCCCGGCGGCGCCGGCGGTGGGCAGTTGGCGGCCTTCGCCGAAGCCGACCACGGTCATCGCGTGTTGCAGGGGCTCGATCTCCAGGCGGGTGCCGGAGCCGCCGCGAAATTCACCGGCGCCGCCACTGTCGGCCATCAGGCTGTAGCGGTGGATGAGTATCGGGTAGGCGTGCTCCAGCAGCTCGATGTCACCGCTCATCAAGGCGCCGAAGCAGCACAGCGGCCCACAGGCATGCCAGCCATCCATGACTTTGTTGGCCCCCGCGCCGGCAATGATCGAGGCCAGGACCATGGTCACGTACTCGCTGTTGCCGTTGCGTGGGTCGTGGCCGGCGATGTTGATGCCGCTGGTATGGCCCCAGGAGGCCGTGACCCGCTGCGGCGAGGCTTGCTCCAGTGCCGTGCGCACGGCATCGGCCAAGGTTTCCATCGGAGTCGTGGTGCAGTTGACGTGGGGCGCCGGTTCCTGGGCGTTGCACAGCGTGCCCTTGGCGCCGACATCGACCGTGACGCAGCGATACAGGCCTTCGTTGTAGGGCGGTGCGACCTGGGCGAACATCATCAGGCCAAGGTACACACCCGACACCGAGTTGCCCTCGTAGGAGTTGATGAAGTAGGGCACCTGCGGCGGGCTCTCGATACGCACATGGGCTTGCTCGCCGCGTATCTCGACATGCGCGGTGATGGCCAGTTCGCCCAGGCCGTGGCCGGCGTCTTCGAGCACGGCGGTGCCACGGTAGTGGCCGTCCGGCACGTCACGCAGCAAGGCGCGCATGTGGCGGTCGGCCATGTTCTTCAGCTCGGCGATGCAGGCACGCACCTGCTCCACGCCGTACTTGTCGAGCAGGTCGAGCAGGTGCCGCTCACCGACTTTGCAGGCGCCGTACTGGGCGTTGAGGTCGCCCTCCTGATAGGGGCGGGCGCGCATGTTGGTGAGCATGAAGTTGATCACGTCTTCGCGGCGTTTGCCCTTTTCCCACAGCTTCACGGGTGGGATGCGCAGGCCTTCGGCGTAGATTTCCTTGGCGTCCGGGTTGTAGCCGGCCGGTACCGGGCCGCCGATGTCGGTGAGGTGGCCTTTGCATACAGTCCAGAACACCAGTTCGCCCTGGTAGTACACCGGCTTGTACATGCAGCAGTCGAGGATATGGCTGCCCTTGTACGCCGGGTCGTTGTGGTAGATCACGTCACCTTCGGCGATATCGTCACCGAAAAACTCGGCCACGCACTTCATGGCGGGGATCAGTGAACCCAGGTGGATGGGGATGTCCTGGCCTTGCAGGATCATTTCGGGGAGGTGGTCGAACAACGAGTTCGAGTAATCATGGGCCAGGTTGAACACACTGGAGCGGCCGGTCTTTTCCAACGTCAAGGTCATTTCGCGCTGCGCTGTTTCCAGCGCACCCCGGACCACCGCAAGGGTGATCGGATCTACTGTTTTCATAGGTCACCAACGTTTGTTCTTGTGCTTTTGGGTGCGTGCCGCAGTGATCGGCGCGTGGTGACAGGCTACGGGGCGAGCGGGGTGGCTGACTTGTCGGTGGGTGTACTGCTTGTTGCGCTTGGGTGCACTGTTTGGGCGGCTTTAGCCCATCATCCTGTGGGAGCAACTGTCTTGCGCCCTTTCTAAAAATTGACGCATTAAGTGGGAGCGGGCTTGCCCCGCGAACACCGGCGAAGCCAGTGCCAAGCTCCGCGTAGCCCCATTCGCGGGACAAGCCCGCTCCCACAATGTTCACTATTGTCTGGTCGATTTCCTACACGCCCAGCAACTGCTGCACCAGCCATTGCCCGGCTGGGCCGAGGGCGCGGCGGCGGGACCAGGCGATGTCCATGTCGACGCGGCGCGGATAACCGGCCACCTGCAATTCCACCAGGCCGCTGCCAAAGCGCGTGACCAGGGCCTTGGGCAGTTCTGCCCAGCCAAAGCCACGGGCGGCGAACTCCAGCAAGGTCAGGTAGTCGGGCGCCGACCAGGCTTGGCCGCGATCGTGGTGCAGGCTGGAGGCGTAGGTCTTGATGTACAGCTGGCGTTCGGTCTCCAAGTGCTGGCGCTGCACCGTGCGCAGCGCTGCCAGCGGGTGCTCGGCGCTCACGTACACACAAAACTCCGCCTGCTCAGGCAGGCGCGCCACGGCGACATCGGCGGGGTACTGGCGCTGCGCGGCAAGAATGCCAATCTGGGCCATGTCCTGCTGCACCAACTCGATCACGTCAGCGTCTTCCGAGGGCCCACAGCGCAGCTCGGTATGTGGGTAGCTGTGTGCGAAGCCGGCCATGACCGCGCTCTGGAAGGTAACGCTGTAGCTGTCCGACATCACCACCGAGACCAACGCTTCAACGTGCTCAGCCAGCCTCAGTGACAGGGCGTCGAGCCCGGCACTGGCGTCAAGGATCGCTTCGACATGGGGCAATACCTGGCGCCCGGCAGCATTGAGCGTAGGGTGGCGCCCGCCGCGGTCGAACAGGGGGCAGCCGATATCCGCCTCGAAATTGGCTATCGCAATGCTGACGGTGGACTGGCTTTTCTTCAGTTTGCGGGCCGCCGCAGAGAACGAGCCCAGCGAGGCGGCTTCGACAAAGGCAAGCAAGGCTTCAGGTGAGTAGCGCATAGGTATTGATAAAACCGATAGGAGCTATGTCGCGAGTATCTGTTCCATCAAAGAAAATAGGAAGCACGTCTCAAGCAAATGATGGAATTCAAGATGAAAAAGGTCTCTTTCACCGAACGCATGGTCCATGCCGTAGGTTATGAAGTGTTCGCTGTGCTGTTGTGCGCACCGCTGTTGTCCTGGGTGCTGGGCAAGTCGTTGGCAACGGCCGGGGGGCTGGCGGTGACCCTGTCGGTCATCGCCATGGCCTGGAACGTGGCCTATAACGCACTGATCGAACGCGTCGTGCAAACCGAACGGGTTGCCTGGAAGCCTTGGACGCGTGTCGCCCATGGCCTGGGCTTCGAGGCAGGCCTGGTGGTGTGGTGCCTCCCCGTGGCGGCCTGGATGCTGGATATTTCGCTGCTTCAGGCGTTCATGGTCGAGCTGGGCTTCTTCGTGATCATCCTGCCCTACACCGTGGTGTACAACTGGGCGTTCGACAAAGCCCGGCACTATGTGGTCCAGCGCCAGGCTGCCGCCTAACGGCCTACTCCCCGCGCCCGATGCCCTCGGCATGCATGATCTGCGCGATGATCGGCACGGGGGTCATCAGGTGCGAGTGCATCATGGCGCTGGCGCGCTTGGCGTCGCGGGCCAGAATCGCCTCCACCAACGCTGCGTGCTCCTGGCGCTTGAGTTCAAGGGCCTGCTCGGAAAACACCGTCTGCGTCAGCCACAGATGCCGATAACGCTCGGCCTGGTCGAACAGGTAGGTGCGTGCCTGCAGCAAGTGCTTGGAGCCGCACCCGGAGGCGATGGCGGTGTGAAACGCCTTGTGCCGCTCGTCCCAGACGTCCAGGCGCTGCTCGCGGGTTTTCACCTCCACCACTTTGGCCAAGGTATGCGAACAGGCCAGCACCGAGGCCTCCCAGGCGTCGTCGCCGCGTTCGATGGCCAGGCTGATGATCATGGCTTCCAGGTTGGCGCGGGCATCGTAGATGTCGTTCATCTCCGCCAGTGACATGGGGGCGACACGGTAGCCCTTTTGGCTGATGGCATTCACCAGGTGCTCGGCCACCAACTGCGAGAGCGCCTCGCGCAGGGGCCCTACACCCAGTTCGTAGCGGTCTTTGAGGGTGCTCATCAAGAGCTTTTCCCCCGGCTTGAACACGCCACGGATGATGTCCTTCTTGAGCCTCTCATACCCGCTGAATGCTGAATTTTGTCGGGGCGCGAGCGCTTCCAAGGTCCTGTTCCTCAAAACGTTTTGCCGATCATACCGAAACCACTGGCGGACGAAAAACAATGGACATACGCGCTCTTTATCTTCGTTTTATAAAAATGTAGACATTTTTGTTGAGTGGCGATATTTTTGCTTCGCCTGCACTGATCCAGATCACACACTGGGCGGCGCCACCCACTTTTTCTGCCAGGACCTAGCCATGAACGCTTTTACGCAGATCGACGAACTTGTCATGCCGTTGCCACTCGAACCGCGGGGTTACACCATCGCCCCTTCGAAGCAGTCGCCGCGTCTGCTTGAACTGACCTTTGCCCGCGAGACCGTGGAGGCGTTCGTCAAGGCCGTGGCCGAATGGCCGGTACAGGCGTTGGAGTACAAGTCGTTCCTGCGTTTCCGGGTGGGCGAGATCCTGGATGAACTGTGCGAAGGCACGCTGCGCCCGGTATTGCTCAACACCATCCTCGACCGCGCCAGCGGCGGCATGCTGATCACCCCGGTCGGGCTGGATGACGTGAGCCAGGCCGAGGACATGGTCAAGTTCACCACCGCCTGCGCCCACCTGATCGGTCGCTCCAACTACGACGCCATGAGCGGCCAGTACTACGCCCGCTTCGTGGTGGTGAACAGCGACAACTCCGACAGCTACCTGCGCCAGCCACACCGCGTCATGGAGCTGCACAACGACGGCACCTTCGTGAACCAGATCACCGACTATGTGCTGATGCTGAAGATCGACGAAAAGAACATGGAAGGCGGTAATTCGCTGCTGCTGCACCTGGACGACTGGGAAGACTGCGACGCGTTCTTCCGCCACCCGATGGCGCGCCGCGAGATGCGCTGGACCGCGCCACCGAGCAAGAAAGTGGCCGAGGACGTGTTCCATTCGGTGTTCGATACCGATACCGAAGGCCGGCCGACCATGCGCTACATCGACCAGTTCGTGCAGCCGGAAAACTTCGAGGAAGGTATCTGGCTGAACGCCTTGTCCGAATCGCTGGAGGGCAGCGACAAGAAACTTTCCGTTCCGGTGGCGGTGGGCAGCTTCGTCTTGATCAATAATCTGTTCTGGCTCCACGGCCGCGACCGCTTCACCCCGCACGATGGCTTGCGCCGCGAGCTGATGCGCCAACGCGGCTATGTCGCCTTCCCCAAGCCGCTGTACCAGCGCGGCCAGTAAACACGGCGCGGGAGGTAACACTGTGTACGACTTCATCATCATCGGCGGTGGCATTGTGGGCATGTCCACTGCCATGCACCTGATCAAGGTGTACCCGGACGCCAAGATTCTCCTGTTGGAGAAAGAGTCCGGCCCGGCCCGCCACCAGACCGGGCACAACAGCGGCGTGATCCATGCCGGGGTGTACTACACCCCTGGCAGCCTCAAGGCGCGCTTCTGCCTGGAAGGCAACAAGGCGACCAAGGCCTTTTGCACCGAGCACGGCATCGCCTTCGATGAGTGTGGCAAGCTGCTGGTGGCCACCAACGACCTGGAAATGCAACGCATGAAGGCGTTGTGGGAGCGCACCGCGGCCAATGGCCTGGAGCGTGAATGGCTGTCTGCTGCCGAGCTGCATGAGCGCGAGCCCAACATCGTCGGCCTGGGCGGGATCTTTGTCCCCTCCAGCGGCATCGTCAATTACGCCGAGGTCACGGCGGCCATGGGCCGTCAGTTCCAGCGTGCCGGTGGCGAGATCCGCTACAGCGCCGAGGTGATTGGCCTGGAAGAGCGCGCCAGTGAAGTGATCGTGCGTACCCGCAGCGATGAGTTCCACAGCCGCTTCCTGGTCACCTGCTCGGGGCTGATGGCCGACCGCGTGGTGAGCATGCTGGGCATCCAGACCAATTTCGTGATTTGCCCGTTCCGCGGTGAGTACTACTTGCTGCCCAAGCAGCACAACCAGATCGTCAACCACCTGATCTACCCGATTCCGGACCCGTCCATGCCGTTTCTGGGCGTGCACCTGACCCGGATGATCGACGGTACCGTTACCGTCGGGCCAAACGCGGTACTGGCGATGAAGCGCGAAGGTTATCGCAAGTCCGACGTCAGCCTTGGCGACATGTTCCAGACCCTGACCACACCCGGCATCCTCAAGGTGCTGGCCAAGAACCTGCGGCCGGGCCTGATCGAGATGAAAAACTCGCTGTTCAAGGGCGGCTACCTCAAGCAGGTGCAGAAGTACTGCCCGAGCATCACCAAGGACGACCTCACGCCATACCCGGCGGGTGTGCGGGCACAGGCGGTGTCACGCGACGGCAAGCTCATCGACGACTTCCTCTTCGTCAACTCCGCGCGCAGCGTGAACGTGTGCAATGCGCCGTCGCCTGCCGCCACCTCTGCGATTCCGATCGGCGCCTACATCGTCGAGAAGGTCTGCGAACAAGTCAGCCGCCAAGGGGGCGGCTCGCTCAAGCCTGACCTGGCGGGCAAGCAGCGCGCTGCCGGCTGAGGCGGCAGCTAACCCCGGCGGATCTGCGTTTCGTTTTACTCAACCCGTCCTTGCCCTACTCACCATTTAGGGCAGGGCGGGCTTTTTCGCGCCCGCGTTCGCTAGCCATGCGTGCTGACGGCCTAGCGCGGGCATGACAAGAATAAGAAGGTAAGACCATGCAAACAGACAAGAACAATTTGAGTCATGGATTGAAATCGCGGCATGTCACCATGCTGTCCATTGCCGGGGTGATCGGCGCCGGCCTGTTCGTTGGCTCTGGGCGGGCCATCGCCGAAGCCGGGCCTGCAACCATCCTGGCCTATATCCTGGCCGGCGGGTTGGTGGTGCTGGTGATGCGCATGCTGGCGGAAATGGCAGTCGCCTCGCCGGACACCGGCTCGTTCTCCACCTATGCCGACCTTGCCATCGGCAAGTGGGCCGGCTACACCATCGGTTGGCTGTACTGGTGGTTCTGGGTGCTGATCATCCCCATCGAAGCCAACATTGCCGCCACCATCATCAACACCTACGTGCCGCAGATGGAGATCTGGGTATTGTCGTTGGTGATCACGCTGCTGCTGACCGCCACCAACCTGTTCAGCGTGAAAAACTACGGTGAATTCGAGTTCTGGCTGGCGCTGGTGAAGGTCATTGCCATCGTCGCCTTCATCATTCTGGGTGCCTGTGCCATTTTCGGCCTGCTGCCCAGCTCCGGTGTCAGCGGTGTTTCGCGCCTGTGGGATACCGGTGGGTTCATGCCCAACGGCTTTGGCGCGGTGCTCAGCGCCATGCTGATCACCATGTTCTCGTTCCTTGGGGCCGAGGTGGTGACCATTGCCGCTGCAGAGTCCGACGAGGCGGGCAAGCACATCTCCAAGGCCACCAACTCGGTGATCTGGCGGATCACGCTGTTCTACATCCTGTCGATCTTCATCGTCATCGCGCTGGTGCCCTGGACCGACCCACGGCTGGCCACTGAAGGCTCGTATGTCACGGTGCTGGATACGCTCGGCGTGCCGCATGCCAAGGCCATCATCGACTTCGTCGTGCTGACTTCGGTGACCAGCTGCCTCAACTCGTCGTTGTACACCGCCTCACGCATGGTCTATTCGTTGAGCCGCCGGGGTGACGCGCCGGCCTGTGCCCAGGTGACCAGCCGCAGCGGTACGCCGATTGTCGCGGTGCTGTTGTCCACCGGGGCGGCGTTCCTGGCGGTGATCGCCAACTACCTGGTGCCGGCCAAGGTGTTCGGCTTCCTAATGGCCAGCTCCGGCGCCATTGCCTTGCTGGTTTATCTGGTTATCGCCATTTCCCAGCTGCGCCTGCGCAAGCGCCTGACCGCCCAGGGCAAGACGCTGAGCTACCGCATGTGGCTGTTCCCGTGGCTGACCTGGGGCGTGATCCTGTTCATCAGCAGCGTGCTGGTGCTGATGCTGTTCCGCCCGGATCATCGCCTTGAAGTGGTTTCGACAATGGTGCTGGCGGTGTTCGTGGTGTGCTCGGGGTTGTTGATCACCCGCCGACGGGCGCGGGTGGCGCAAGGCAGTGCTGTGGGGCAGGGCGCCTAGGCGCCCGAAACACCCTGAACAGACGAACGTTGCATCACAGACGAGCAAGATCCATCAGGCTGTGAGAGGATGACCGCCACCTCCACGGCTCGGCCACAGGACCCCAGAACTCAAGCCTGATGAAGACTCCAAAAAGAATCGAACCCCTGATCGAAGACGGCCTGGTCGACGAAGTACTGCGACCTTTGATGAGCGGCAAGGAAGCAGCCGTCTACGTGGTGCGTTGCGGTACCCAAGTGCGCTGCGCCAAGGTCTACAAAGAAGCCAACAAACGTAGCTTCCGCCAGGCCGCCGAGTACCAGGAAGGCCGCAAGGTCCGCAACAGCCGCCAGGCCCGGGCCATGGCCAAAGGCTCCAAGTACGGCCGCAAAGAGGCCGAGGATGCCTGGCAGAACGCCGAAGTGGCGGCCCTGTTCCGCCTGGCCAGTGCCGGTGTCCGGGTGCCCAAGCCTTATGATTTCCAGGATGGCGTACTGTTGATGGAACTGGTGACGGACGCCGATGGCGATGCCGCGCCACGCCTTAACGACGTGCACCTGGAAGCCGACGAGGCCCGCGAGTTCCATGCGTTCGTCGTCCGCCAGATCGTGTTGATGCTGTGCGCGGGGTTGGTGCATGGTGACTTGTCCGAGTTCAATGTGCTGCTTGGCCCGGAAGGCCCGGTGATCATCGACTTGCCGCAGGCGGTGGATGCGGCCGGTAACAACCATGCGTTCAGCATGTTGCAACGTGATGTGGGCAACATGGCGCTGTACTTCGGCCGCTTCGCCCCCGAGCTCAAGAGCACCCGTTACGCGCAGGAAATGTGGGCGTTGTACGAGGCCGGCGAGTTGAAACCGGACAGCCCGCTGACCGGCGAGTACGAGGAGGATGACGAGGCTGCCGATGTGGATGGCGTGTTGCGTGAAATCGACGCCGCACGGCTCGACGACGCCCGCCGCCGGGCGGCGCTGGCCGATGCCGAGCGCGGCCCGGTCAAGGGCGAAGAACCGCCACCGCCCTGGTTGCAGTAAACAGTCACCCACAGGTACAGCGCCGCTTTTACCCAAAGCGCTGTACCTGATGGGCGCCCCCACCCCTGTGGGAGCGGGTTTACCCGCGAAGGGGCCGGCACACGCGCTGCAAACTCCCGCTATTACCCCCACCGCAAGACACAATCTCGTCATTCAGCCTTTTCACTGAAGCTCAACAGGCATATGGTGTACGCCGTCCATATTCCCTGGAGCTGTCATGTCCAACCGTTTCCCCTCCGTTCGTCCGCGCCGTCTGCGCCAGAACGAATCCCTGCGCTCGATCTTCCAGGAAACCGAGTTTCGCCTTGAAGACCTGATCCTGCCGATCTTCGTCGAAGAAGGCATTGACGATTTCGTGCCGATCACCAGCATGCCTGGCGTCAACCGCATCCCTGAAAAGCTGCTGGCGCAGGAAATCGAGCGCTACGCCCGCGCCGGCATCAAGTCGGTGATGACCTTTGGTGTCTCGCACCATCTGGACGAGGTTGGCAGTGACACCTGGAACGAAAACGGCCTGGTGGCGCGCATGGCGCGGATCTGCAAGGACACCGTGCCGGAAATGATCGTGATGTCCGACACCTGCTTCTGCGAATACACCAGTCATGGCCATTGCGGCGTGGTGCACGACCACGGCGTGGACAATGACGCCACCTTGGCCAACCTGGGCAAGCAGGCCGTGGTCGCGGCCGCAGCCGGTGCCGACTTCATCGCGCCATCGGCGGCGATGGACGGCCAGGTCCAGGCGATTCGCGGCGCCCTGGATGCCGCAGGCTTCCATGACACCGCCATCATGGCCTACTCGACCAAGTTCGCCTCGTCGCTCTATGGCCCCTTCCGCGAAGCGGGCGGCACTGCGCTCAAAGGCGACCGCAAGAGCTACCAGATGAACCCGATGAACCGCCGCGAAGCCGTGCGCGAATCGTTGCTCGACGAGCAGGAAGGGGCCGATGTGCTGATGGTCAAGCCGGCCGGTGCCTACCTGGACGTGATCGCCGACATCCGCGCGGCCTCGCGCCTGCCGCTGGCGGCGTATCAGGTCAGTGGCGAGTACGCGATGATCAAGTTCGGCGGCCTCGCCGGTGCCATCGACGAAGGGCGCGTGGTGCGTGAGAGCATCGGTGCCATCAAGCGCGCCGGTGCCGACCTGATCCTGACCTACTTCGCCATGGACCTGGCCCGCGAAGGCATCTGATCAGTAAAAGGTATTCGCGGCCCTCCAAGGGCCGCGATTACCCTGAGATGGCCTCTAGCCACAAAAAATTTACTAAGCGCTGAATTATTTTGTGTCCCTTTGTCTCTGATGCCATAGAGCATTCAGTGACAAGGAAATGGGCATGAAATCTCGCAAGAAAAGCGTCAAGCCAATTGGCTTGAAAGATATCACCATCGTCGACGACGCCAAGATGCGCAAAGCGATCACCGCTGCCGCACTGGGCAACGCCATGGAGTGGTTCGACTTCGGCGTTTATGGCTTCGTCGCCTACGCGCTCGGCAAGGTGTTCTTCCCCAACGCCGACCCTAGTGTGCAAATGATCGCCGCCCTGGCGACGTTCTCGGTACCGTTTCTGATTCGCCCGCTGGGTGGGTTGTTCTTCGGCGCGTTGGGCGACAAGTTCGGCCGGCAGAAGATTCTCGCCGCGACCATCGTGATCATGTCGTTGAGCACCTTTGCCATCGGCCTGATACCGTCTTACGCCACCATCGGCATCTGGGCGCCCATCCTGCTGTTGCTGGCCAAGATGGCCCAGGGCTTTTCGGTGGGCGGTGAATACACCGGGGCGTCGATTTTCGTCGCCGAGTACGCACCCGACCGCAAACGCGGCTTCCTCGGCAGCTGGCTGGATTTCGGCTCGATCGCAGGCTTTGTGCTCGGCGCAGGTGTGGTGGTGTTGATTTCCACCGTGCTGGGCGAGGAGAAGTTCCTTGAGTGGGGCTGGCGCCTGCCGTTCTTCCTGGCCCTGCCGCTGGGCATCATTGGTCTCTACCTGCGCCATGCGCTGGAAGAAACACCGGCGTTCCAGCAACACGTCGAGAAGCTCGAACAAGGCGACCGCGAAGGCCTGGCCTCCGGCCCCAAGGTGTCGTTCAAGGAAGTCGCCACCCAACACTGGCGCAGCCTGGTGACTTGCATTGGCGTGGTGATCGCCACCAACGTCACGTACTACATGCTGCTCACCTACATGCCCAGCTACCTGTCGCATAACCTGCATTACAGCGAAGACCACGGGGTGCTGATCATCATCGCGATCATGGTCGGCATGCTGTTCGTGCAACCGATCATCGGCCTGCTCAGCGACAAGTTCGGCCGCCGGCCTTTCATCATGGTCGGCAGTGTCGGCCTGTTCGCGCTGGCCATCCCGGCCTTCATGCTGATCAACAGCGGCGCGCTCGGGCTGATCTTTGCCGGGCTGTTGATCATTGCCGTGCTGCTGAACTTCTTCATCGGCGTGATGGCGTCGACGTTGCCGGCGATGTTCCCCACGCATATCCGCTACAGCGCGTTGGCCAGTGCCTTCAACATCTCGGTGCTGATCGCGGGGCTTACCCCGACCTTGGCGGCCTGGCTGGTGGAAAGCACCGGCAACCTGTACATGCCGGCGTACTACCTGATGGTGATCGCGGCCATCGGCCTGATCACTGGCCTGACCATGAAAGAGACCGCCAACAAGCCGCTGCGCGGCGCAGCGCCTGCCGCGTCGGACATCGATGAAGCGCGCGAGCTGTTGCAGGAGCACCACGACAATATCGAGCAGAAGATCGAGGACATCGACACGCAGATCGCCGAGCTTGAGGCCAAGCGCAAATTGCTGGTGCAGCAACACCCGCGCATCGATTAAGGGACGGGCCGAGGGTTTTTCGGCGCTACCCGCAGCGTTTGGTTAACGCGGCATGTAGCCGCGTTGCCAAGAGCGCGGAATGAACCGTGTCACCAGGGCCAGCAGGCACGCCAGCGCGCAACTGCCTGCCAGCGCCTGCAGGCCCAGTTGGTGCTCAAGCCAGGCGCCCAGTGCGGCGCCCAGCAGCATGCCAGCCCAAGGCACCAGCTGTACCCGCCAGCCGTTGCGCCGCTCGCCCAGCAACCACCGCCCCAAGCCGCGGCCGAAGCGGGACAGGGCGCCGGTGACATAGGTCAGGCCGATCGGCAGGCCATTCACTTGTTCGACCACGGCATTGATCATGCCCATCGCCAGCGTCGCTGCCAGCAGCGCCGGAAACGTGGCGGGCAGGGGCCAGGCCGCCGCCATGCCAAGCAGTACGGCGACCACCAGCAGCACCGGCCAGGCGCGGCGTCGGCAAGCCCGGGCCAGTATCACGCCCAGGGCATTGCCTGCGACAAAGCCGAGCACCGCGCCACTCAGGCGCAGCACCATGGCCAGGTCCGCCTCGCTGATGGCCACTGCCAGACGGGTGGTGTTGCCACTCATGAACGACACGAAATCACCCAGCGCCAGCAGGCCGATAGCATCCGTCATGCCGGCCAGTACCGACAGCGCGGCGACCAGCCCCAGGCCCACGCGACCGCGCAGGGCCTGCAGCTTCAGCCGTCGTGCGTTGCGGGCGGGCAGTGCGTTGGGCAGCATGCTCAGCGCGGCAGTGTTTCGCGGGCCAGCGTGCCCTTGAGCGTTCGCTCGACCACATCGACCAGCACCATGGTCTGGTGGTCCACTTCGATGTTGAGCAGCTCGCCAGCCTTGTAATGGGCGAAGGTGGTCTGGCGCAAGGTCTCGGGGATCAGGTTGATGGTGATGACGTTGTCATCGACATCGGCGACGGTCAGGCTGCAACCGTTGACCCCCAGGAAGCCGCGGGGGAATACGTACTTGGCCCATTGCGCTGGCATGCGGAAACGGATGAACGCACCGGTCTCTTCGATCACCTGTTCGACGATCTCGGCGGTGGTGGCGATGTGCCCGGCCATCAGGTGGCCGCCAACCTCGGCGTTCATCTTCGCCGAGCGCTCGATGTTCACGCTTTGGCCGGCCGTCAGGCAGCGCAGGTTGGTGCGTTCGAGGGTGGCATTCATGGCGTCGAACTTCACCTGGGTGCCGTCGATCTCGGTGACTGACAGGCACGTGCCCTCGACACTGACGCTGGCGCCGATCTTGAGGTCGTCGAGCAGTTCAGGGGTGAGGTCGACGGTGAACTGCCGGTGGCCTGGGTAAGGGGTCACAGCAAGCAGCGGGCGAACGGCCTGGACGATGCCGGTGTACATGGAAATTGCTCCTGGGCACGGGAAAATGAAGTCCCCCGGAAGCTATGCCTCTGAAGCGGTAAAAGCAAGGCGGCCGCTGCCCCTCACACATGCCCGCTGCTGTTCACGATGCGCAGGCACAGCGCCTCGTACGGCTCCAGGTTGACCATCAAGCGCCCATCTTCGGTCAAATCCCCCTCGACCGTCTCGTTGATCATGTCCACCACCGTTCCCGGTGTGAAGCCGGTCAAGAGCAGCTCCTCGGCAATGACCGTCTGGCCAAAGTTCAGTGCGCTGATCTGGATGCCGCGCCCCGCTGGCAGCTCGTGCACCATCACCAGCAAACCAGGGCTACTGACCTCGGGCACCAGCACTTGGCGGCTGGTGGCGATGCCATAGGCCTGGCGCACGGCCAGCAGTTTTTTCACCTTGCTGGCGAACGAGTCGCTGTTCTCGAGCTGGCTGTCGAGGCTGCCGTAGAGCGCCCGCGCCCGGGGCATGCCGCGCACCGACGCCTCAGCGTCGGGGGCGAGCCCGGCCAGGTCGTAGCCGCCACGGTGGATCCAGCGGGTGTCGCCATCGAGCATCCGTTCGGCCACCGCCTCGGCAGGCAAGGGCAGGGCGCCGACCAGGTCCCAGCCGGACAGTGCGACCACACCGGGCTGCATGGCGTTGTACATCACCAGCAGCAGGTGGATTTTCTGGATGCGCTCGATATCCGCTGCGTCGATCTGCGCAAGGTCGCGGATACCCAGCGCGGCGGTGATCAGGCTGGCGGTGGTGCAACTGATGCCATTGGTGACGAAGCGCAAGTTGTAGGGGGCATGTTCGCCAGACAGGCGCTCATAGATTTCTTCGCGTATGTGCTCGCGCAAGATACTGCCAGGCAGAGTCTGGCCCTTGAACAGGTACATGTCGTGGGCATGCAGTGTCCAGAAGTGCACCAGTTCGACGGTCAGCTCGTCATGGTTTTGCAGGGCGTGGATCAAGGAAGCCGGGTCGATGCCAAACGCGTGCATTTCCTTGAGCATCAGGCGCAAGAACTCGGTGTCGCCGGTCAGCAGTGCATGCTGGTAGGCGGGGCGGGTGATGAAGTCATAGGACAGATCGGCGCCGCCCGTGGACATCTGGGCTATGTCGTCGATTGTCAGGTTAAGCTCCTGGAAGCTGAACCCGCCCGCCTTGCGAATCATGCCGCCAATCAACTGGTTGCCGACGATCGACAGCGGGTGGCTTTCGGACCAGGCGGTGCCCTGGAGCCGCGTTTCCACCCCGAGAAAACCATTGGCATCCAGGCGCAGGCCCCGCGCGCCCAGGCAGTCCAGCGCATGCAGGGCATCCCCGATGATCATCTGCTGGGCGGCGAAGGTTGGGTCGAGCCAGTTGAGCGACGGTTGGCCTTCCTTGAAGTAGTGCAGGTACACCCAGCGCCGGGTCTTGCCATCGACGCCGGTGATGGGCGGGGTGACGCTCCAGTCGGTCTCCTTGACCCCTGGCTCGAAGAAGATCACCCGCTGCAACTGGCCGACGATGTAGTGGCGGGCCTTGAGCTCGTCGCACACAGCCGGCAACAGGTTGACCGCATCACGGCCTGCGGGCACCTCGGGCAGCAGCGGCCAGTCTTCCTCGCGCACTTCGACCATGTGGTAGAGCCCAGGGTAGGCCCCGTGGGCCAGCTCAGCCAGGCGGAAGTCGGCACCTTTGCCGGTGTGCGAAGGGATCAGGTCATCGATGGTCACAGCGTTGTGCGCAGCGGCCATGCGGCTCATCTGGATCAAGTCCTGCTCGCTGCCGTAGAGCGGGTCGATGTCGAAGCTGATGCGGTCGAAGTTACCGTCCACGCTGGGGGTGAACTCGCGGCCACGCACGCCGCCGGACTGTTTGATCGGGCCAGTGTGCACGCCTTGTATGCCAATTTCCGACAAACGCTTCCACAGCGCCTCGTGGGCCAAGGCCGCCAGCACCGAGCCGCCCTCCGGGGCAATGATGGCGTCTGGGTAGACCGTCAGCCACACCGAGGCGATTTCAGTGGCGCGGCGGGGCTGGGCTTCGGCGTAGGGGTTCTGCCATAGGCGCGATTGCCCCGAATACAGGCGGGCCCGTTCCTGGGAGGCCTTGAGCATGGAACGGTCTTCGAGCCACTTGATGTATGACGGGTCGGGTTGGGTCATCTCGCGTCCTCTCTGCGTGTCGGCACCGGCCACAGTTATGACGGCGTTGCAGGCGGAACGTTCGGCGTGAAACGGAGTGGCTGCAATCTTCAAGCTTGCGTCGCCCCAGTGGGAGCCGGCTTGCCGGCGATTGGGCTGCAAAGCAGCCCCCCGGTTCAACGGCGCGCCGACAACTGCTGCGGTGCCAGAAATGCACCATGAAAGTAGTTGCGCAACGCCTGCATCGCCGGGCTGAACGCCCGCTCGCGATGCCAGGCCAGGCCCACGCTCATCGGCGTGACCGGGTCGCTGATGGTCACCGTCTCGATCCGTTTGCCCTCCAGCGACCAGGGCCTGTGCACCAAATCAGAGAGGATCGCCACGCCGCTGCCATTGGCAACCATGCTGCGCACGGCCTCCACCGAGCTGGTCCGCACGCGCACGCTGGGCCGCTGCCCGGCCTGCTCCCAGTAACGCATGGCACTTTGTTCGGCTTCGTCCACGGTCAGCAGAATGAACGGTTCGCTGGCCACATCGGCCAGGCTCACCGCCGAGCGCTCGCACAGCGGGTGGTGGCCGGGCAGCCACAGCCGGCGCTCGGAGTTGAACAGGGTTTCCGAGACGATATCCGGGTGGGTGAGGTTGGCGGTGAGCACCACGGCCATGTCGAAGCGCCCCTCCAGCAGCCCTTGCTCGATCGCGCTGCGCTCTTGCTCGTGCACTTCCAGGGTCACGTCCGGGTGCCAGTGTTCGAGGCGTTGCAGGTGGTGTGGCAAGAAGTAGCCAATCACCGTATAGCTCGCCGCCAGGCGCAGCAGTCCGCTGGCGCGCACGTCTGGCAGCGGGCTGTTCAGCGCATCGTCGACGCTGCGCAAAATCACGTAGGCGCGGTTCAGAAAGTGCCGGCCCGCCTCGGTCAGGCTCATGCCCTGGGCCGAGCGCTGGAACAGCAGCACGCCGAGCATCGCCTCGAGTTCCTTGATTGCGGTGGTCACCGCCGACTGGGAAATATTCAGGTGGATCGCCGCCTGTGAAATCTGGCCGATCTCGGCAGTGGCGACGAAGTAGCGGACCTGGCGCAGGGTCAATGACACGGTTGGCTCCCGGTGTATCTGATTTTCAGAAGACACCCTATCTGTTTATAGATCTTCCCAAGGGGGTGTGGAAAATCTAACGTGGCTTGCATGCAGTCACAAGTGCCAGGAGATACGTTCATGCAGGTGGTGGATTTCAATTCGGACATGGGTGAGGGCTTCGGCCCGTGGACCATCGGTGATGGCGTCGACAACGAGCTGATGGCTTTTATCAGCTCCGCCAACATCGCCACCGGCTTCCATGCCGGCGACCCCGGCACCATGCGCCGCACTGTCGAGCGGGCCAAGGCGCTGGGCGTGGGCGTCGGTGCACACCCAGGCTTTCGTGACCTGGTCGGTTTCGGCCGCCGGCACATCAATGCCACCGCCCAGGAGCTGGTCGACGACATCCTGTATCAACTGGGTGCGCTGCGTGAAATCGCCCGTGCGCAAGGTGTGACCTTGCAGCACATCAAGCCCCACGGCGCGTTGTACATGCACCTGGCGCGCGATGAGGTGGCGGCCCGGCTGTTGGTGCAGAACCTGCGCGTGGTCGAGCCGCAATTGCT
The DNA here is from genome assembly GCF_028895205.1 of Pseudomonas sp. ITEM 17296. Lineage (NCBI taxonomy): Bacteria > Pseudomonadati > Pseudomonadota > Gammaproteobacteria > Pseudomonadales > Pseudomonadaceae > Pseudomonas > Pseudomonas sp. ITEM 17296. The sequence goes on from NZ_WJRS01000011.1 coordinate 170,570, forward strand.
GTTGTACTGCATGCCAGGCTCGGTGATCTGCCGTATTGCCGAAGAACTTGGCCAGCCGGTGGTGCGCGAGTTCTATGCCGACCGCGAGTACGATATGAGCGGCTCCATCGTGTTCACCCGCAACGTGCGCGGCTACCAACCCGAGGCCGTCGCCGAGCGCGTGCTGCGCGCTTGCCAGCAAGGCCTGGTGCGTACGGTCGAGGGGCAGGACCTGGCCATCACGTTCGATTCCATTTGCCTGCACAGCGATACCCCCGGCGCACTCGACCTGGTCGAGGCAACGCGCAAGGCGCTGGATCAGGCCGGTATCGAGGTGCGTGCGCCACGCTGAGTTTTACCGGCACCTGGCGCACCTAGGCCAGGGCCGCTGCATCGATTTGATTTCGCCTGCCTTTCTATAAAGATTCCAAGAAAAGGAACAGTCATGGCCGAGCCGGTTGCTTCTACCCCGATCCGCTACAGCTTCGGTGCCGACGAGCACCTGTTTGCCGAGGTCAGTGACAGCATGTCGCTGGAGGCCTTTTTCAAAGGCATGGCCGTCACCCGCGCGGTGGAGCGGCTTGGCCTGGAGGGCGTCCTCGACGTGTGCCTGGCCAACGCGTCGTTCCAGATCCGCTTCGACCCTGACCGTATTGCCCCCGAGGCCCTGCTCGAAGCCGTACGCGGCGCCGAGGCAGAGGCGGTGGCCGAGCGCTCGCTGCACACCCGCATCATCGAAATCCCGGTGCTGTACAACGACCCCTGGACCCACGAAACCCTGATGCGTTTTCGCGATCGCCACCAGGACCCGAGCAGCACCGACCTTGAATATGCGGCGCGGGTCAACGGCCTGGCCGATGTCGAAGCGTTCATCGCTGCCCACAGCGGCGCACCCTGGTTCGTGTCGATGGTCGGCTTCGTCGCCGGCCTGCCGTTCATGTTCCAGATGGTCGAGCGCGAGCGGCAACTGCAGGTGCCCAAGTACCTGCGCCCACGCACCGACACGCCCAAGCTGACCCTCGGCCATGGCGGTTGCTTCGGTTGCATCTACTCGGTGCGCGGGGCGGGGGGCTACCAGATGTTTGGCGTCACCCCGGCACCGATCTACGACCCGCAGCAGACGCTGGCCTACCTCAAGGCGCACATGGTGTTCTTCCGCCCGGGTGACATCGTGCAGTTCAAGCCGATCGACCGCCGCGCCTATGACCAGGCGGTGGCGGATGTGGAAGACGGTTGCTTCAACCTGCGCATTCGTCCGGTGGCGTTCTCCCTGGATGCCTTCCTCGCCGACCCAGTCGGCTACCCCAAGACGCTGCAGGAGGTGCTGGCATGATCAAGGTACTCAAACCCGGCCTGGCCACCTCGGTACAGGACCTCGGCCGCGAGGGCTATTACCACCTGGGCATTCCGCCTTCCGGGGCGCTTGATCAGTACGCTTTGAGCGCAGCCAACCATCTGGTCGGCAACCCGGCAGGCGCCGCGGGGCTTGAATGCGCGCTGGTGGGCCCAGAACTTGAGTTCCAGCAGGATGCGCTGGTGGCAGTGTGCGGCGCGCAGATGCCGGCATTGCTCGACGGCCGTGAGCAGCGCCCCGACACCGCGTTCGCGGTCAGGGCAGGGCAGGTGTTGCGCTTCGGTTTCCCCACGGCGGGTGCCCGGGCGTACCTGGCCGTCGCCGGGGGTATCGATGTGCCCGAGGTGCTCGGCAGCCGATCGACCTACGCGCTGGGGGCCTTGGGTGGGCACCATGGGCGAAAGTTGCTGGCAGGCGATGTGCTGCCAGTCGGTGTGCCCAGCGGCAAGACCCGCGCCGGCGCAAGCCTGCCGATGGCGTTGCGACAGTCGCTGGGTGGCGAAGTGGTGTTGCGGGTGGTCCCAGGCTTGTATTTCCATCGCCTGACCGACGCAGCAGCGCAGCGCTTCTTTACCGAGGCGTGGACCGTCGGCTCCGAGGCAGACCGAATCGGCTACCGCTACAAAGGCGGCAGCCCATTGAGTTTCCAGCCGCGTGAGCAGCCGTTTGGCGCCGGCTCGGACCCCTCGAACATCGTCGATAGCTGCTACCCGATCGGCTCGATCCAGGTGCCGGCGGGGCTGGAGCCGATCATTCTGCACCGCGATGCGGTGTCCGGAGGCGGGTACGCCATGATCGGCACCGTGATCAGTGCCGACCTGGACCTGATCGGGCAGATGCAGCCTAATCAGCAGGCGCGGTTTTTGCCGGTGAGCCTGGAGCAGGCGTTGGAGGCGCGGCGGTCGTACAAGAAGAAGCTGGGGTGTGTTGCCAGGCTGTTTGGCTGATGGTGGTGTGGGGTGGAGCATTTTTGTGGTGCTCCACTGTTCGATAATTGGGCGCTATTGTTGCTGCTTTTTCGCATGTCTGAATTGTAGTGCGCGACCGGGTTGACATTTGTGACGCTGTCTTTGGATAAGCGTTCTAGAACTTCAATAGGGGTTTTTTGATTTGCTGCAATAGCCTGCCTAACACGAGGCTCTTCGTCCCTGGATAAAAGGTGCATGCTATCGAGGTCTAGTTTACGTTTTCTAGCCACAGCGTGGCGAGTTCTCCAGTTACCACTAAGGGCTAGTTTAGCGAGGATAATGGCTGGTATGGTGTTGTTTTGTAATATCATTAGCTCGAAATTCACATGTTGATCGAGCATGCTTTCCCAGACGTGCATCTCAGCCTCATCTGAAATTGACCTGCTTTTAAGTGTCAGGTCATCGTTTTTGAATAAGCTTATGAATGCCGCTGCTGAATTTATTATTTCTTTTCCTGGTGCTTTAATAATTTAAAGTCTATCTGGCGACCAGTTCGTAAGTGGGCGTATTTTGATTCTCTGCATAGTCTAGTGTTATTTGTGAGGATAAATCTGAAGGGATGAATATTACGTCGTCACAGGTGTTCTCGTTGAGGTCGAAGTTACTATTGTTTGTTGCTTGCGGTGCAATCAGTGCGGCGCAGCAATATTTCCAATCGTCGTCCATCAGTAGGTAGTTTTCGCTTTGAATAAGGTTTTCATTCATGAGCTCAAAGCACTCTTTTGGTGTTGGGAATGGTTTCGTAGTTATGCTTGCAGTTGCCCGTAACTTTAGGTGGCCTATTATGTTGTCTGTTTCAACTAAGTCGAGGTGTACAATAGGGTGTTTTCCATGCAGGAGGTTACGGATTTCCCTTTCATGCGTAAGATTTAGCTTTTCTGTAAAGTAACTCTTTTTTGTGTTGATCAGTTTTCATTCGAAGCATTCCTGGTAAAAAGCTTTTCCTTTGTCTTTTCGAATCTGAGGGCGTCCATGCCTGCTCAATCTCGCATTGCCGTCGTCATCAAGCTTGACTCTTCCTGCTTAAGAGTGGGGTTTATCGGAAGGGTGAATGAGGGTCGGTTTTATGAGGAATACCCATAAACTCAGTTATTGCTTCGGCGTTCATCCGCAGTATTCGTCGTCGTTGCTCTTGAGCAAATGACCGCCCTGGGGCATACATCGAAATATGTGCCCCTGTCACCATCTAAGTGGCGCGCGCAAATTACTTGGGGTCTGGGTTGGTTTTAAATTTATTGTTCAAAACTATATCAACGTGGTGATCCCATGAAAAATTTGAAGCCAAATCCTGAAGGTGGATGTGCTCGGCTTCGTTAGTGTCCATCTCATAGGCTGCATTTATTAGAAATACTCCTAAGGCCCGAATCATCGCTGGAGACGCAAGTATAGATATTTCATCTAATTTTAGGGGTTTATCGGTACCGGATTGCGTGCCCCAGGCTTTAATTGGTTCAAGCTTGATCATATTTTAAATTCTTTATCTCTAAGAAAATCTTTTTCAGTTCGCGTGAGCTCTGTGCTGCTGCCGCGTGATTTATGGCTCTGCGAGCCATCCTTGTTTATAACAATTTCTCTTCTTCTGGTCTTGCACTGGCAATGAGCATGGACTTGCTGGTCTGTATTTTCAACGTCCGGTGGATCTATTCTAATCTGTCCATTGCCCACCGCACCCCACTGCCCGGAGCGAGCCAGACCCAGAGGATCAATTCATTGAGTTGAATTGGGGGTATACTGATATATGTTTATTCCACCCGAAAAGCTTATCGGGTCTTTTTCGACGAAGCGGCCAATTTGGGAGTCGTAATAACGATGATGATTGTTCAGTTTTGTCTCGCTATCGAAGTACTGTCCCTGAAAACGTAGCTGATTCCCAATTTTAGCCGTTCGAACTGCGTCATTCTGCTTTTATTCAGCAAGCCCCTTGCGGGTGCTTTCTGTTGTTTTTTAATAGTCATAGTGGCCGTTATCCTGGTTGTTGAAGTGAGCGCCACGGTTTTGAGGATTGTTTTTTCCGAAATCATGGCCGCCAGCATCACTTCTGATTAGACGGCCAATTTCGTCGTATTCGAAGGCTGTGATGCGATAACCATGGATACGGTGGTGTGTTTTCGTGTTTATCTCAACAGTCACTTCAGAAACCTGTCCCAGCCGCTATTTTGTTTTTCAAAGATTTTATATTTGTTCTTTTGAAATGGTTGTTGGGGTAGGGGTTATTAAATTTTCTAATGACAGATGTGCGTCATTCAGGTCAAGCATTATTGCACCAGTTTTTTTTGGTAAGTTGTTAGGGTTAGAAAAGAAAATCTCAAGACTTTTTTTTATGGCTAAAGCGATTGTCGATATTTTTGTCTGGTGGATGATCTTATTTTTGTGAATTATGCTTATATTTCTTTGGTCTTTCCGTAAGGTTATGAAAGGGGCGGCTTCAGTAGGAATGAATTCAAATTTTTTATTATTTTTAGATAACTCAATTACCCCATCTATCAAAGAGGTTATGGAGATATAAAGCATACATTTTCCTGACGCTATGCTCTTGTTATCTAGGGTGAGGGATATTACTCCTTGATCTAATTCGTCCGCAAGACAATTGTTGTTGATACGACTTAAAGTGAAAACCATCATAATTACTCGCTCCGAACGGGAAAGACAGTTATAGTGCGATTATTATCGCTAGAGTCGAATACGCCGCGTACTCTGTCTCTTTTTCCGTTGACTTTCATTCTTTTTTCATAGGTTTGTATTCTTCGTTCGGGGGCGCTAATTTTTGTGCCTTGTTTAACTAGGCATTCACAAGCAGTTTGGATTTGGTCTTGCGTTGTTCCAGAAGGGAACAAATCGCCCTCTCCGTTAAGAGCGTTGGTCCCGCTGATGTGCCTTTCATCAATATGTTGCCATCCTTCTTTTGAGTTGCCGGCGGGTATCCACGGTTTAGGTTGCTTCCTTCCAGCCAGCCCCATGGGGTCTGTCCATTGAACAGGATTGCTTGCGTAAAGATAAAAATTGTGACCGCCTTCGAAGCCAATTGGATCTTTCGTACCATAACGTCCTGTTATAGGATCGTAATATCTATGTCGGTTGTAGTGTAGCTTGGTTTCAACATCGAAATATTGCCCCTGAAAACGCAGTGGATTACCGATATTTGCCCACTTCGCCTTATCGCTCTGTGTCTCTTTAGCTAAGCCCCAAGTCTTATACGTCCCGCTCCAGGCAATTTCCCCACCACCATCAGTTAGCTCCATAGGGGTGCCTAGCTGGTCACATTGATACCAAGCGAACGCATCAATAGGTCTGAGTGTCGGCTTGTGCAGCCACACCGGATCCCGATCAATATCGTAGTGGTCGCCATACGTCGGTTGCGGCAGCAGATCCAAGCTGGTGTTGATCACCGCCTGCGCCACTGGAATGAACGTTCCCGGCTCAAATACGTAGTGGGTGGTACTGCCGTCACTTTCCTGTCGATGACGACATTCAGTAGCGAGTGTGTCGTCTTCCCAGGTGTACCATGTGAAGCCGCAGCCTAGCTCTTCATCCCGCTGTCGCCGCGCATTCTCATTCCATATAGGCCCTGCCTGTGGGCGATCCCGGTACTTGGAGCGTGAGTGTTTGTAGAGGCGACGGCCCAGTGCGTCGTAGGCGAAATCGACACTCAGCCGGTCGTCTTCATAGCGCCGTAGACGGTTATAGAGATCCCATACAAATCGACCCTTTTTGCCATTCTCGATCCGCTCGGCCAGGTTGCCGCGCTCGTCGTAACGGTACTGCGTGCCACAGTAGCTGCGCAGCACGTTGTCGTTGACCTTGCGGGGGGAGTGCGGGTTCGGTCCCGGCGGCGCTTCGGGGTCCAGCAAGTTGCTCGCCGGGTCGAAGGCGAAAATTTCCTTGTTGTAGTTGTGCGTGGCTTCGAGTAGCCGGCCCACCGGGTCGTAACGGTAGTAGGTGTCGCCTCGGTTCAGGTCATTGACGCGAGTCAATTGGCCGCTTTCGTCGTATCGATAGTTGCGGGCCGCAATGCGCTTAGTGGCGCCATGCCGTGCCACGGTTTGCTCAAGCAACTGACCATTGGGGCTCCAGGCTTGACGCTGAATCAGGCCATTGCCTTGTTCTCGGCCAATCTCGCGGTGCAAGTCGTCACGCTGGTAGCTGATCAGTTCACGATCATCGAACTTGAGGCCGAGCAAATGACCGCTGCCATAGGTCAGCCAGCTGACGCGATGGCCATCAGGCCGTGTGGTGGCAACCCGTAAATTGAGGGCGTCGTACTCGTGGGTGAACACGGCGACCTTCGGCTGCTTCATGTACTTGAAATGCTGATGCTCGCGGGTGTTGTTGCCCGCCAGGTCGTAGAACCACTGCAGCTTGCAGTCCTTGTTCTCGGCGAGCAGTAACCTGCCATTACCGTCGTAGGCGAACGTTTCGGTCTCCCATACCTTGCCACCGCGTTGGCCCGCGTTGCTTTCGACCAGCCGACCCATGGGGTCGTACTCGAATTGAGTGATGCGGTCACCGTCGAGGCGGCGGGTGGGAAGGTCGCTGCTGTTGTCGTAGAGGTAGTCGGTGACCTGCCTGTCGAAGCCGGTCTCCTTGATCAGGCGGCCTACGGGGTCGTACTTGAAACTGGCTTCGCTGTTGTTTTCGTTGCGCAGACGCACAAGCTGGCCGAGCTTGTCCCAGTGGTAGGTGAGGGTGGTGTCGTTGGCGTTGTGGCGCTGATGAAGCAGTCCGGCTTCGTTGTAGTCCCAGCGGGTACGCCGATTCAGCGGGTCGGTGAAGCTGAACAGTCGGCCTTCGGCGTCATAGTCGAAGCGGTCCTGAGTTTTGTCGGGATATACCACACGGCTCAGGTTGCCCGCTTCATAGTGATATTCGGTTACCTCGCTGGCAGCGTTGGTGAGCTTGGCCAGTTGCCCGAACGTGTCGTACTTCCACTGTGTGGTCTTGCCCGAGCAGTCCGTGTAGCTGGCCAGCTGTCCGTCGCCGTTGTACGTGAACTTCTTCTCGCCGCCGTTGGCATCAATGATGGCGATGGGCAGATTGTCGCTGTTGTAGGTGTACTGGGTTTTGTTCTCCAGTGGGTCGATGGCTTCGATGATGTTGCCGCGCTGATCGTAGTCATAGCGCCATAGCCCACCCTCTGGATCTCGTGTTTTGAAGCGCTGGTCGAGATCATCGTAGGCGTGATGGATCGATGTGCCGTCCGGTCGGGTGTGCTGCAGCAGGTTGCTGCGCTCATCATAGGCATAGTGGTCGATACTGCCGTCGCGATGAACGTGTTGGACCACATTCATTGCATCGTCGCGGAAGAGCCACTCCTCGTTGCCGTCGGGATGGACGATGCGGTAGGTGTAGCCTTGAAGGTTGTAGTAGTGCTTGGTTTCGTTGCCAAGCGCATCCGTCACGTAGGTAAGACGGATGTTCTTGTCCCACTCAAGTCGTACTTCGTAGCTGCCATCGTCTGCCCACTCGTGAATGGCTTTGGCGTCAGCCCCCTCGCCGAGCCATTCCAGGTTCATGGCCCGCCCAGTACGGTCGGTGTATCGAGTGATCAGGTGGTGTTGATAGGTGTAGCCCCACTGTCTGCCATGCTCATCGCGGGCAGATACGAGATCACCGTCTGCGCTGTAGTCATATTCGGCCAATTGCCGCAGCGATTCACCGTCGTTCATCAGCCATAGGCTGGCAATGCGCCCGCTCTGATCAAGACGGGTATGGATGTGCAGATGGGGCTGGTCGTTCTGGTAGGACAGCAGATCCGACAGAACGTGAATACCTTCATGGAAGTGCTCGTAATGCAGGGCGACTCTGGCGCCACCGCGATGGCGTATGGCGATAAGGCGGAAGACATTGCCGACGCGTTCATATTGCTCTTCAACGCGATGCCCACGAGCCAGCGACAGTGTTCGCTCGCCGGTACGAACGAGTACAACTTCCTCGATGGGGTCATGGTGAAACTTGCCTAGCCTGGGCAGCGGATAGTCGTGTGAGCGGCCATCAGCGGCCTGATAACGTAATGCATCTTCAATGACGTCGAAGTAAACGGAGAACGGGGATAGCCAGCGCGCACCCAGTGGACCTGCGTCGAGCGCTGAGTGGCTGGACCGGTAGTTGCGTGTCCACGACACTGGAAAGGGCCCTGGAAGTGCAAAATCGGTGTGCACAAGCTGCTCAGAACCGCGTGCGAAGGTGATGCTGTTACAAGTGCCCACGCAGGCGGTGTTCTTCTTGCCGTTGGGATCCTGCCTGGCATCCGGTTGCTTGCCGATTGCTCCCAGTTCATGCTGACCGCTAACGCCTTTGGCCTGCTTGATACCGGTTGCCGGAACATTCGTATTGAGCTGGGTGCGCTTGCGCCGAGCAGCCTGTGCAAGCATCGATAACAGATAGGCAATGCTATGTTCGGTTCCGGTATTTCCCAAGGCGGTGAGGCTTTGCTCGACGTGAGTGGCGAGCTGTCGAAGAAGTGCGACGTATCTGAAGCCAACTGCTTTTATGGCATGCGGGATCAGCTTGGATACAGCATTTAAGCTCGCAACGGTGGCAACCTCAATCGGTAGCGTTGCGTGCATTGCCAGCGCTTCGAGCAAGGAGAGGGACTCGCTGTTGGCAGCGGGTTTGTGCGTCAACTGACCTTTGAGAAAGTCCTCCACTCCGCTGGCAATCGTGAGCATGATCGCCTTGCCCGACTTACCGCATTTCGCAAGAATCTCCGACAGTTCGGCTTGAGCGTGTGTGACAAAGTTTTCCAGTTCTCCCAGGATTGTGGCATTGAGGTGTCCTGTCAGAACGACGACTAATGCTTCACCCACTGCGGCGTTCGGGTTAGCTTTGACCTGCTGTTTGACAAGGTGAAGGGTGGGTCTCAGGCTTTTTCTTGCAAAAGCCATGACGGGCGGGAAGGGTATTATTCCAATCAGGTTGATGCCAAGGCTGACCCAGTCAAGCAGGCTTGGGTTTTCACTTTCTGTGAGTGTGATTATGTCGCCGACGGCGTCTACCGCCGCCATGATGTTGTTGGCAATAGGGATGAAATCGGCGGCCGTCTTCAAGTCCGCCAAAGTCAGCCTGTTCTCGCTGAGTTCTCTCAGCCAGAGGTCAACGCTGTTGGCGCCGGTTTCTACGTCAGCATAAAGCTCATCCAGGGGAGCGACTGCCGTTTCCCGTGGGCGTGTGGTTGGAAGCGTGCTCATTATCTTGTTTTCCCCTGGGCGGTAGCGACAACAGCCTTCGATAGATCGAGGGCTTGGTTTTTCAAGCTGTGCTTGAGCAGATTCTTGGCGCGTAGGGGATTGACGGGTGGGGTGTTGGCGAGAATGGTGCTTGCGACCTCTTCAGCTGCCTTGGTTGCAAGCTCAGTAGTTGCCGCTTTGAGCTCAGGTGCGTGGGCATTGTTGATTTCACTCGTAGGTGACCACGTTTCGGTTGGATCCGTGCCCAACGTCACCTTCGCCGGTCCGGTAGCCAGTCCGGCCACTGTAGCGAAGCCTTCACCGTCCAGTTTTCCAGTGAAAATTCGACCGAGTGCGTCCTCAACGCGATAGTCTGCCTGCTCATAGGCATGGCGGCTTGCGTAATGTTGGAATAGCTCCAGATTGCCCTTACCCGATTTGATGTCATCAGGAAACGCCGCCGCCTGACTCTTTGAGCCCTTGTAGATGAAGTCCGTCGCGTGTGCCGTGTATTGCCCAGCCGTGGCGTGCAGAATGCCGCCCGCGTTGTAGGTCGTACTGCTGCCACCGGCTTGAATCACCAACGCTTCCTTGGCACTGAGGGTGATCCGTTCTGCGGTCACGCTGACCTTGAGCTTGGCCAGCAGGTTGATGTTGTCCTTGAGCGCCTTCAGGTCGATGTCTCCTGACGCGGCCACCAGTCGCCAGCCCATGCTCTGCACGAACTGCCGTACGCCCCGACTGGCACTTATCAGCAGGCGTTTGCCAATGGCCATGCTGGTGTGGCCGCCGGTGCTCAGGCCCAGGTGCTCGCCGCTGGCGATGTGGGTGGATTGCGGTGTGGTAGTCGCGATGCCGGTTGGGCTGGCGATCACCAGTTGCGGGTCC